>JAGWPD010000305.1 GCA_028870705.1 Gammaproteobacteria bacterium | reverse complement strand
CTTTGCGCTGCTGGTGCACGACCCGGATGCGCCCACGGGCGGAGCCGGCTGGTGGCACTGGGTCGTGTACGACATTCCGGCGAGCGCCACCTCATTGGCGCAGGGCGCCGGCACCGCCAATGGCGCCGGCCTTCCGCAGGGTGCGGTGCAGGGCGTGACGGATTTCGGCGCGCGCGGCTGGGGCGGCCCGTGCCCCCCCGAGGCCGGCGGCACGCATCATTACCATTTCACGCTGTACGCACTCAAGGTCGCAAAGCTCGACGTTCCCGGCGCCGCTAGTGCGGCGCTGATCGGTTACGTGGTCAACGCGAATTCGCTGGGCAAGGCCGGGTTCACGGGCCTGTACGGGCGCTGATCGCTCTACTGCGCGAAACCCGGCGCGTCGCGGGCCAGCCCGCGATCTCAGTGCACTGCGAACATGCCTGGGTGTAGCTCGCAGTTTGCTTCCAGTTGCTGTCGGCGCTGAACGGGCCCTTGTCCGTAGATCAGGCTGATCGCGTCGCGCCATTGGCCGGCGCGTGAAGCGTCCACAGCACGGATGTTCCAGGCACCGTGCCCGGCGGACCGCCAACGTATTGCAGCTACCGGCATCGCTCCTGCGTATGAAGGCGTGGCCGTGCGCATGACACGCACGCCCACATTCCCCGACCAGGCCTGATGGGTGTACTGGGCCGCGAGGTAGAACTACGTGGTCTGCGAAGCTGCTTGAACTCACCAACTGCGCGGAGGCCGCGACCCATGATTCTCCGCTCGGTATCTCCGCCATGGCCCCAAGATGATCGTCAACCGCGATACACTGCTGGTCGTGCTCCTCCCTAACAATCCCCACACGCGTGCCTGCGACCTGGACCTGCTGCGCGAGCAGGCGCGCGAGCTCGCCGCCCCACGTCAGCCGTGATGCGCGCCGTGTGGGCGTTGTTGGGCGCGTGCTGCCTGGTGAGTCCAGGCGCTCGCGCGGCAACCGCTGCGCCGGCCGGAACTACGGCGCCGGCCGCAACCGCGGCGCCGCCGGGAACCACGTCGCCGGCCCCAACCGTTGCTCCTGCCGCGCGCGCTGGCAGCGCCGCCGCCGGGTTCGCCGCGCTGCCGAAGATCGACGTCCACGTGCACATCAATTCGTCCGACCCGGCCCTGATCCAGCAGGCGCAGGCCGATGGATTCCGCCTCATCACGATCAATGTCGACTACCCGGATTTTCCGCCGGTCGCGACGCAGCGCACGCTCGCGCGGACGCTGGCGGCGGCCTATCCCCAGACGCTGGCGTGGGTCACGACCTTCGAGATGCAGGGCTGGGACGACGCGGGCTGGCAGCAGCGCGTGCTCGCGCAGCTCGACGCGGATTTCGATGCCGGCGCGATCGGCCTCAAGGTGTGGAAGAACATCGGCATGGAGTTCCGCGATCGCGCCGGGCGGCTGGTCATGATCGACGACCCGAAGTTCGACCCCATCTTCGCGCACGTGCGCGAGCGCCACCGCGTGCTGGTCGGGCACCAGGGCGAGCCGCGCAATTGCTGGCTGCCGCTCGCGGATATGACCGTCAACAATGACCGCGAGTATTTTCGCGAGCACCCGCAGTACCACATGTACCTGCACCCGGAGCTGCCGGGCTACGAGCAGCAGTTGGCTGCGCGTGACCGGATGCTGGCGCGCAAT
This sequence comes from Gammaproteobacteria bacterium, assembly GCA_028870705.1. Classification (GTDB taxonomy): domain Bacteria; phylum Pseudomonadota; class Gammaproteobacteria; order Steroidobacterales; family Steroidobacteraceae; genus FEN-1191. The sequence goes on along the minus strand of JAGWPD010000305.1, from coordinate 580 downwards.
CCCGGGCTCAAGTTCATGGGCGCGCACCTGGCGAGCCTGGAATGGAGTGTCGACGAGCTGGCGCGTTTCCTCGATGCGCATCCGGACGCCGTGGTCGACCTGGCGGCGCGGATGGGTCAGGTCCAGTACCAGTCGAACCGGAATCGCGTCAAGGTGCGGCACTTCTTCGTCCGCTACCAGGACCGGCTGCTCTACGGCACGGACCTCACGCAGGAACCGGGCGTCGACGCGGCGGAGATCCGCAAGCAAGCCCATGCGGTGTGGATGCGCGACTGGCTGTACCTGTCGACCGCCTCGGTACAGCGCGTGCCGGAACTGGACGCACCGGTGCGCGGCCTGGCGCTGCCGCGCGCAGTGCTGCGCAAGATATATGCCGGCAACGCCGAACGCTGGTTTGGCGCCGCCTGGAAGGGCTTGCCCGCCGCTGTCGGCGCCGCCACGGTACGCTGAGGGCCGGCCGACACATCGGTGGGCAAGGGCCCGGGGTTCAGCTAGACTAGACATAAACTGCGACATGTTGCCTACGTCTTTGACCAGACTGCCTTTTTTAGGAACCCCGTGCTGATGGATCCAACTCTCT
>JAGWPD010000304.1 GCA_028870705.1 Gammaproteobacteria bacterium | reverse complement strand
GGCAGCGGCGCCGGGCGCTGCCGGCTTGCGCTGGGACACGGCGCTCAGCGAGACCGTGCCCTTCGGTGAAGTGCCGCTGGGCGGTGCGCGGCTCGAGCCGCTGCGGGCGCTGTTCGCGCGGCTCGCGGCCGCCGGCTTCCATGGCGTGGTCGAGATCCGCAGCTACCCGGGCCGCTACTGCATGCTGGGAACGCCCGGCGCGCTGCAGCTTCCGGCCGCCGACATCGCGTACTCGGAATGCGGCGCGCTCGGCAACCCGCTGGACTACGCCGCACCCGAAGCGCTGCAGTCGCCCGCATTCACGAGCCTGCTCGCCGCGCAGCGCGCACGCGGCCAGGGTGCGCCCGAGGTGCAGCTCGCGGCCGGCGGCGCCGGCGAAACCGTCGTGCCGTACCCGCCGCATTCGCCGCTGCTCACCGCCGGCGAGTGGAACCGCGCGGCGGCGGCCAACAATCGCATCGAAGTGCGCACCCGGCCGTTGCCTTGACGCGGGCGCCCGGGTTCCACGTCGCCGGGCAACGGGCGGCTGATTTCCGTCCGCATGCCTGGCTGCGTGGCGGCCACCTGCAGTCGATCCTGCCGAGCCTGCCGCCGCGCCGCACCTGGACGCGCTGGCAGTCGCGGGCGCTGCGCGCCTGCGCGCAGGCCTGGCTGCTCGATTGCGGCGGGGGCGTGCGCCTGCAGGCCTGGCACAGCGCGAACCCCGCTGCCGGCGGCCGCACCGCGGTGCTGCTGCACGGCTGGGAAGGCAATGCGGATTCCTGCTACGTGCTCTCGCTCGCCGCGCTCCTGTACGCGCGCGGCTATGCGATCGTGCGGCTGAACCTGCGCGATCACGGGCGCACGCAGCCGCTCAATCGCGGACTGTTCCATTCCTGCCGGCTCGGCGACGTCACCGGCGCGCTGCGCGCGGTCGCGGCGCGTTGCGGCGCGCAGCGGCTGTACCTGGCGGGATTCTCGCTCGGCGGGAATTTCCTGCTGCGTGCCTGCGCCGAGCCGGCGCTGCCCGCCAGCGTCGCCGGCGTGGTCGCGATCTCGCCGGTGCTGGATCCGGAGCACACGCTGCGGGCGCTCGAGCAGGGCTGGCCGGTCTACCACGCCTACTTCGTGCGGCGCTGGTCGCGCTCGCTGCGCTACAAGGAGCGGTGCTGGCCGGGCGTCTACGATTTCCGCGCGCTGCTGCGCTCGCGCAGCCTCCGTATCATGACCGACGTGCTGGTGCGCGAACGCACTTCGTTCGCCGACAGCGCGGCCTACCTCGATGGTTATTCGATCACCGGCGCGCGGCTGCTGACCATGGGCGTGCCGGCGCGCATCCTCGCCGCCGACGATGACCCGATCATTCCGGCGGCCGACCTCGAGCGGCTCGCGCCCACGCCCCTGTTGCGCGTCACGCGCACATCCGCGGGCGGCCACTGCGGGTTCCTCGCCGGGCTGCTCGCGCCTGCCTACTCGGATCGCTACACCCTGGCGCAGTTCGCCGCCTTCCACGATGCCTTGCCGGCCGCATCGATGTCCTGAGTGTGAACAGGCCCTAGCGAGTTGCGCTGGAATCCAGCGCCTCGAGGAAGCGGCGGTAGCGGTCCGGCAGCACATCATCGCGCTCGGGCTGCCAGCCCTGCGACGCCGGCGCGGGCCATCCGGCGGCCAGCTCCGGCGCCGCCAGCCGGGCGACACCGCGCGCGCTGGCCTCGGCCGCGCCGACCTGCACCGGCAATTCGAGCAGCGCGGCGAGCCGCCGGCACAACCAGTGCGAGCGGCTCATGCCGCCGGCCAGCAGGATGCGCAGCGGCGCGCCTCCCTGCCGCACGAGCAGCGCGGCGTTGGCGGCAATCATGAATGCAATGCTCTCGATCACCGCGGCGAATCGCAGCAGCGTCTGGTCCGTGCCGCTGGCCGCGTCCGCCGCGCCGATGAAGCGCGACTCGACGAGCGGCCGCCACCAGGGCGAACCAAGACCGCCGATGCCGTTGAGGAACAGCGGCAGCGGCGCGCCCGCGTCCAGCGTCTCGAGCGCCTTCCACAGCGCCTGTTCATCGCAGCGTTCGCGCTCGCAGAACCAGCTGACCGCCGCGCCGGCGCCGTTGACGGTGCCCTCGAGCGAATAGATCGCGGCGGCCGCGTCGCGGTACAGCACGCTGCCGAGGAGCGGCGCCGGCGAGGGCGGCCGCGCGCGCAGCGGGCGCTGGATGAACGCGCCGGTGCCGAGGTTCACGTACAGCGTCGCGGGATCGGCGGCCGCTTCGGCATAGGGCACCGCCGACTGATCGCCGGTGACCGCGCGCAGTGGCACATCCCGGCCAGCGAGCGACAGCGTGCCCCAATCATCGCGCGTCGGGGCGTGCCGCGGGAGCCAGGCGCGTTCGAGCGCGAACAGCCCGAGCAGCTCGTCCGACCAATCGAGCCGCATCGAATCGAACAGCAGCGTGCGCCCGGCGTTGGCGGCATCGACGCGCGCGGTGCGCGCGTCGCTGGCCGCGCCATCGCGCAGGTGCAGCGCGAGGTAGGTCGCCAGCGGCGCCGCCAGCAGCTCGCCGGCGGCCGCCGCGGTCGCCACCTGCGGCAGGTGCTCGAGGCACCAGCGCAGCTTGCTCGCGCCATAGTGGGCCGACAGCGGCAAGCCGGTCAGCTCGCGGATGCGCGCCGCGTGCGGCGCGAGCCGCTGCAGCCAGCGGGCATTACGGTGGTCCTGCCACGACAGTGCCGGCGATAGCGCGCGGCCGTCCGCGCGCGCGCAGCAGACGATGGTCGAGCGCTGCACGGCGAGCCCCGCCGCCACGATCTGCAGGCGCGGCTGCTGCGCGATGGCTGCGGCCGCGGCCTGCGCCGCCGCGGCGCGGAGCGAATGCAGCAGTTCCTGCGGGTCCTGTTCGACCTCGGCTGCACCGCGCCGCGTGGTCGCGACCGGCACCGAGGCACTGGCGCACAAGCGGCCGGATTCATCGAACAGGCAGGCACGGCTCGCGTGGCTCCCCTGGTCGAGGGCGAGCACGCAGCGGTTCATGCCGGATGCAGCGCGAGCGTGTCGGTGCGCGCGCGTGGCGATCGCGCCGGGAGCGAGGCGGCAAGCCGCGCCAGCGCGCGCGCCGCGACCGCCCGCCAGGTCGTCAGCTTGCCGCCGTAGATCGACAGCAGCCGCGGGCGCGATGCGCGATCCGGCACCAGCAGCGTTTCGCGCGAGCGATGGAAGGCATGGCCGCCGCCGGCCGGCAGCACCCGCAGTCCCGCGAATTCGCCCCGCAGCTGCGAGGCGGCGGGATCACGGAAACGCGGGAAGTAATGGCGCAGCACGCCCAGCAGGTAGTGCAGTTCGTGCGGAGCGGGCGCGACCGTGGCCGGGTCGCCGTGGAAGCGCACTTCGGTCGTCCCGATCATCAGCTGGCCGTGGAAAGGCATCACGAAGATTGCGCGCCCGTCGCGCGGGCTCTCGACATAGTAGACGCCGCGTTGCGGCGGGCCGTCGAGCAGCAGGTGCGTGCCCTGCACCAGCTCGAGCGGCGGCACATGCACCGCGGGCGTGATGCTGCGGGCGAGCGCGTCGGCCCAGGGTCCGGCCGCATTGACCAGCACGCGCGCGCTGCATTCCCGCTCGACGCCATCGTGCAGGTAGCGCACCTGCACGCCATCGTGAGTGAGCGTCGCGCCGGTGCAGCGCGCCGGCAGCGCCAGCCCGGCGCCCAGTGCCTGCGCCGAGCGCATCACCGCGGCGGTGAGCAGTGCGTCGTCGGTCTGCGCGTCGTGGTACCAGTAGACGTGGCGGAGCCCCTCGAGCTCGAGCCCGTCGAGCGTCGGCCACTGCGCGCGCGGCACCGTGCCGAAATGCGCGGTCGCGTCGAGGCCGGCGAGCAGCGCATACAGGCCGAGACCGACTCGCAGCTGCCAGGCCTTGCGCCGGCTGTGCTCGTAGATCGGGATATAGAACTTCTGCAGCTGCACCAGCTCCGGCGCCAGCTTCAGCATGAGCGCGCGCTCGTGCAGGCTCTCGCGCACCAGCCGCAACTGGCCCGACTCGAGGTACCGCAGCCCGCCGTGGATGAGCTTGCTCGAGCGGCTCGATGAACCGGCCGCGAGCGAGTGCTGTTCGAGCACCAGCACCGAGTGGCCTGCCGCCGCCGCCGCCTGCGCGACGCCGACGCCGTGGATGCCGCCGCCGGCCACGATCACGTCGTAGCTGCGGTTCATTGCGCGCCGCGCAGCCCGCGCAGCGCAGCGGACATTTCCCGGACGGCCATCGTCTCGACGTAGTCGGCGCCGCGTTCAGCCAGGCCCAGCGCCAGCGGCAGGTTGGCGACTTCGTAGATCACCCAGCGCCAGGGTCCCTGCCACAGGCGGCCTGCGGGCGGGAGCTTGCGGTGATCGCAGAACAGGAACTGCGGCTGCAGCGCCTCGTACTTGAGCCGGCTGTGCTCGTCGGCGGCTTCGAGCACCCAGCCGATGGGCGCATCGCCGAGGCGGCGCGCGCGATGGATCGCCGCCAGATCGAACGAAATCACCACGCACTGCGCGCGCCACGGCCGGATCGCCTCGAGCACCTGCGAGACCACGTGGTCATGCCCGAAGTGTGCGAGGCTCGCGCGCTTGATCTCGATGAACAGCGTGATCTCGGGGCGCCCGGCCAGCAGCTGCAGCACATCGCGCAGCAACGCGAGTCGCGTGCCGGCAAAGCGCGCGCCGAAGCGCTGTGTCTCGGCGGACTCGATGTTCGCCAGTTCGCGGGCGTCATGATCGAAAATGCTGCCGGGGAGCCCGGTGGTGCGCGCCAGCAGGTGATCGTGGGCGACGACCGGCACGCTGTCGCGGCTGAGCTGCACGTCCAGTTCCAGGAAGCGCACGCCCAGTTCGAGCGCGGATACGAACGCCGGCAGCGTGTTCTCGGGGAATTCGGCGGCGTTGCCGCGGTGTGCCACCAGGTGTATGAGCCGCGCTGCGTTCAATGTGCCTACCGCGTGATGTCGCCGGCCGCAGACGCCGCAGCCACTGCCGAAACCGCAGCGCCTGTGCCACGATGCGACGGCGCCGCGGTCCCGGATCCAGCCGCAAATTATAGCTGGGTATGCGTCGTGAAGAGCGAGCGGCCGATCCGGCCGTGGAAGGTTGCGCTCAAAAGGCTTTCATACGGCGTTGCTCGGCGCTGACGTGGAATGACCACGCGGCGCGCCTCGCGCCTGGTCTGAAAGCCTTTTGAGCAGCAACGCATCGATGTCCTGAG
>JAGWPD010000032.1 GCA_028870705.1 Gammaproteobacteria bacterium | reverse complement strand
GATCGCGCCGAGCTCGTTGCCGTCGGCCGCGACCACGACCAGCGGCGGCAGCCGGCGCTCGCCGCGCAGGCGGCGCAGCCATGCGATGCCCTCGCTCTGCTCCGCCGGCGCCTTGTCGAAGCGCGCGCACAGCAGCACCACGTCATAGTTGCGGCGGGTGATCGAGTCCAGGTGGTGCTCGAATTGCTCGAGGTCGAGGCTGGGTGGCTCGGCATCGGGCCAGAGCGTCTGCAGGTGATGGCGCAGCCACTGCCGCTGTTGCTCGTCGCGGCCCGCAATGAGGATGCGCGGCGTCACACGGGCGCTCCGCGCTGCTGGGTGTATGGCGCAAATTCCTGCAAGGCGATCACTCGGCCGCGACACTCGGGCGGGCGCTGCCCGGAAGCCTTGGACTTTACGTTTTCCGGCGCGTGGCCGGCTCGCGCGGCGGGCAATCTGTGAAGCAGGCGGACGCCGTGCCACCCAAAATGTGACGCAGCTCACGCGCGTGCTAATCTGCCGCCCGTGCCAGGACCCATAGTCATCGTCGGCGCCGGCCAGGCGGGCGTGCAGATCGCCGAGTCGCTCCGCCACGACAGGTATGACGGACCGATCGCGCTGCTCGGCGCCGAAGCGCACGGCCCCTACAACCGGCCGCCGCTCTCCAAGAAGTGGCTGCTCGAAGGCGGTCATCCGGCCACGCTCGCGATTCGCACGCCGGAAGTGCTCGCGCGACGCAAGATCGACTTGCACACGGGCGCGGTGGTCGCGCGCATCGATCGCGACGCGCGGCGCGTGCACTGCGCCGACGGCCGGGCGTTTCCCTATGGCGGATTGGCGCTCGCGACCGGCGCACGGCTGCGCCGTCTGGCGCTGCCCGGCGCGGATCTGCCTGGCGTGCTGGGCCTGCGCACGCTCGAGGATGCGCAGCACATCGCGGCGGCGCTCGATGCCTGCGTCGCTGCGTCCGCGCCGCTGGTCGTGATCGGCGGCGGCTTCATCGGGCTGGAAGTGGCGGCAGCGGCGCGCAAGCGCGGGGTCGGAGTCACGGTGCTCGAGAGTCTCGAACGGCTGATGTCGCGGGTCGTGGCGCCGATCGTCTCGGAGGCCGCGGCGCAGCTGCATCGCGCACACGGAGTCGGGCTGGTGTTCAACGCGCGCGTCGCGGAGCTGGTCGGCGATGGCGCGGGCGCGAGCCGTAAGCTGCGCGCGGTGCGCATGGCGGATGGCCGCGAATACCCGGCCGGCTGCGTGGTGGTGGGCATTGGCATCGAGCCGGAGGATGCACTCGCGCGCGCGGCCGGGCTTGATTGCGATCGCGGCGTCATCGTGGACGACTGCGCGCGCAGCTCCGACGCGCGCATCGTCGCGGCCGGCGATTGCTGCGCGCGGCGGCAGCGCGCCGGTGCACTGCTGCGGCTCGAATCGGTGCAGAACGCGGTCGAGCAGGGCATGTCTGCGGCGGCGGCGCTCCTCGGGCAGGAGCGGCCGATGCAGGCCGCACCCTGGTTCTGGTCGGACCAGTACGACGCGCGGCTGCAGATGGTGGGCCTGAGCCAGGGTTACGATGAAGTCGTGACGCGGGGCGAGGTGGCGCAGCTCGCGTTCTCGGCCTTTTATTATCGCGGCGGCAAGCTGCTCGCGGTCGATTCGCTGAACCACGTGCCGATGCACATGCTCGGCCGCCGCCTGCTCGACCGCGGCATCTCGCCCACGCCCGCGCAGGCGGCCGACGCCGGCTTCGACCTGCACGCACTGCTCGCGGCCTGAAGCCGCATTACTGCCGCCCGAGCAGGAACTCGGTGCCGTGGTATTGCACGATCACGCCATCGCGCGTGATCTGCCGCACCTGCACGCCTTCGGGAGTGACATCACCCTCGCGCACCTTGCGCATGTTGATGAAAGCGTAACGATCGGCCGGATCCGGCGCGTACACGTGCAGGTCGAGCCGCAGCTCCGGCACCGTGCCGCTCACGGCGGCGTAGTCCTGCAGATTGGCGTGCGCGCCTTCCGCTGCGTTCGCGCCGCGCGCCGGGGCCACGGCCGGTGCGTTGTCGGCCGGATTGGCGGGCGCGTCGCTGCCATCATCGGTGGCCGCTACAGTGCCGCCGGCGGCTGCAGCCG
>JAGWPD010000303.1 GCA_028870705.1 Gammaproteobacteria bacterium | reverse complement strand
GCCACGCCGCCGGGGGGCGCGCGGCCGCCAGTCTCGGCGCTCCCGGCAATGCCGGCGCGCCGCCGCAGGCGCAGGGCGATCCGCCACCGCAGCTGGTCCCGTTTGCGCGCTCACCATGCGCGCGCGCACTGGAGCGGCGCCAGTTCATCGACCTGCAGAACGATGTCACGGTCGCGGACCTGCGCATCGCGCTGGCCGAGGGCTTCACCGACATCGAACACGTCAAGCGCTACACGACGCTCGGCATCGGCACCGAGCAAGGTCGGAGCAGCTCCGCGGTGGGCGCGGCCATACTCGCTGAGCTCGCGGGCACGGCGCCCGCCACAGTGGGCCTGAGCCGCAGCAGACCGCCCACACTGCCAGTCACGATCCGCGCGATCGCAGGCCACCATCATGGCGAAGCGTTGCAGATCACGCGCCGCACGCCGCTGCACGAGTGGCATGCCGCGAACGGCGGCGTGCTCGAGCCGATGGGCCTGTGGGTGCGGCCACGCTACTACCGCGCCAACGGCACAAATGCTTTCGACGCCGCGGTCACCGAGGCGCGCCGCGTACGCGCGCATGGCGGCATCGCCGACGGCTCGACGCTCGGCAAGCTCGAGCTCGCCGGCGCCGACGCCGCCTCGTTCCTCGATTTCATGTACCTCGGCAAGGCGAGCAGGATCGGGGTCGGACGCAGCCGGTACATGGTGAACCTGCGCGAGGACGGCATGGTGCTCGATGACGGGCTGGTGCTGCGGCTGGCGGATGATCGCTTCCTCGCGACCACCAGTACCGGGCACGGCGCGCACGTGCTCTCGCACTTCGAGTTTTACCAGGCCAGGCACTGGGGCGACCGCGCGGTGACGGTAACCGACCTCACCGATGCCTGGGCCGTGATCGTGGTCGCCGGGCCGCAGAGCCGCAGCACGCTGGCACAGGTGCTGGATGCCGCCTGGCAGGCTCCACTGGCGCGGCTCGGCCACATGGATCATTGCGACGGCCGTTACCGTGGCGGCGAGCTGCGCCTGCTGCGCGCCAGTTTCTCGGGCGAACTCGGCTTCGAACTGCACTGCCGGCCCGGGATCGCCACGCTCCTGTGGGAAGCGCTGCACGCCGCCGGGCTCGCGCCCTATGGGCTCGATGCCATGGATATCCTGCGGGTGGAGAAAGGCTACCTCACTGGCGCGGAACTCGACGGCCACGTCACGCCGCTGGACCTCGGCATGCAGGCGCTGGTGAAGGCGGGCGATTCCTGCCTCGGGCAGGCGCTGCTCGATCGCCCCGCTTTCCACGAGACGGCGCGTCCGCGGCTCGTGGGCCTGCGTGCCACCGACGGCCGCGCCCCGTTCCTCGCCGGCGCGCAGCTGACGATCGACGTCGCGCGCGGCCGTCCCTGCGGCCACGTCACCTCGAGCGCCTACAGCCCCGCTCTCGGCGAATGGGTCGGGCTGGCGATGCTGGCGCGCGAGCGCGCCGGGGAAGGCGCCACGCTCCTGGCGCGCGATCCGTTGCGCGGCACGGATACGCCCGTGCGCGTCGTGTCGCCGGTGCATTTCGACCCCACGCACGCGCGGATGAAGAGCTGATGGGCGCCGGCGACTCCTGCCACATCGCAGCGCACGGCGCGGAACGCGCGCTGGAATTCGCGGCCTTTCGCTGGCCAGCATCCGGATTTCCCGCCGCGCAGTGGCCGCTCGCGGCCGGCGGCGCCACTCGTGACGCGAGCGGCCGTGCGCTCCTGCTGCATTTCGCACCCGGCCGCTGGCTGGCCCCCGGCCCGGCGCCCGAGCTCGG
>JAGWPD010000302.1 GCA_028870705.1 Gammaproteobacteria bacterium | reverse complement strand
GGGGCGGGCGCAGAATTCGAGCCGGCGTCCGCCGTCCCCGGCGCCGGCGGCTGGCTGCACGCCGCGAGCGCGGCCAGCGCGAGAACTACTGTGGCCAGGCGTAGCGGGCTGGCGGCGGCAAATTGCGGGTTGCTCATGATGATTCGCTCGATTGCAACGGGATTGGCTGCGCAATCTACCGCATCGGTGCGCGGACGCAAGATACGGGCGCGCGGCTGTCGCCAGTCGCAGACGCTTTTTCGATCCTCCGCCCGATGAAGCGCCCGCGCCGGCGGTCCAATCCGTACCTTTCCGTGAGCCTGGCGCACATCGACCTGTGGCGCGGCGGACGTCACATCCTGCGGGACCTTTCATGGCGAATCCGGGCCGGGCAATGCTGGGTGCTCCTCGGCGACAACGGCGCCGGCAAGACGCAACTGCTGAAACTCATCGCCGGCGACGTGTGGCCGCAGCCGCGGCCACACGCGCGGCGAGCATACGAATGGCGCGGCGCACGCAACGACGAACCGCAGGGCATCAAGGAAGAAATCGCCTACCTCGGCGCCGAGCGTCAGGACCGGTTCGAGCACTATCGCTGGGACTACCGTGCCGCCGAGATCGTCGGCGCCGGGCTCGCGCGCAGCGACGTGCCCTTGCGGGCATTGACGGCGCGCGAACGCCAACAGGTAACGCGGCTCCTGCAGCGCATGCGCATCGACTCGCTGGCAACGCGTCGGTTCCTCGACCTGTCGCAGGGCGAGCGTCGGCTGGTATTGCTCGTACGTGCGCTGGCGTCGAAACCGGCGCTGTTGCTGCTCGACGAGCCGCTCAACGGCCTCGATGCCGTCAATCGCCAGCGTGTGCTGGCGGTGCTGGCGCGGGTTGCCGGTTCCGGGCTGCCATGGATCTATGCCACACACCGGCCCGAGGAGGCGCCCGCTTCCGCGACACACCGGGCGCTGCTGCAGGACGGGCGATTGCGCGTCGGGCGCTGGCGGCGCGGCGCCGCGCAGCCCGCTGTCAACCTGCGGTCCGCCGGGCCGGGTCCCGGCCGTGCCGGAGCGCCGCCCGGGCTGCTGCTGGAATTGCGGCGCGCCACGGTCTGGCGCGGCGGCGTGGCGGTGCTGCGCTCGATATCGATGCGGGTGCACGCCGGCGAATGCTGGGTCGTGCACGGCGCCAACGGTAGCGGAAAATCGACGCTGCTGGCGACATTGCACGGCGACCACGGGGTGGCGAGCACGGGCAGCATCGTGCGGCCCGGCCACCGGCCCGGCCAGCCTCTGCATGAATTACAGCGGCGCACCGGCCGAGTGTCGCCGGACCTGCAGGCCATGCTGCCGCGGGCGCAGAGCGCACAGCACTGTGTGGTGGCTGCGCTCCGCGGCGCAATCAGGCTCGACGGCGCGCCGCGTGAACCCGAGCGGCGGGCCGCGGCCGCGGCGCTCCGCCAGGCGGGGGCCCTGCCTCTGGCGCGGCGCGCCTACGGCGTACTCTCATACGGGCAGGCGCGGCGCGTGCTGTTCGCACGCGCGCTCGCGGCGCGGCCGGATATCCTGCTCCTCGATGAGCCCTATGCCGGCCTCGATGCGCCGACACGCACGCGGATGATCGCGCTGGTTGCTAGACTTTGCGCCATGCGGCGGACGATCCTGATTGCCACTCACCACGCGGACGATTGGCCGCGCCAGGCCACGCACGAGCTCGAGCTGTGCGCGGGCCGTGTCGTTTACGGCGGTGGCCTGCGCCCGCGGGCGCGAACCCGGCTGATGCGATGTTAGCGCGGCATGGCAGGCTCGGGCTGCTGTTGCTGTCGGCGGGGCTGGCGGCGATCGCCGGCGCCTGGTGGTTGCAACGCTCCTTCGGCCCAGGCGGTGCCGCACTGCCCGCCGGCGCGGTGATCGTTGCCGGCGGGGACGCCGGTGGATTGCCGCGCGCGGATGCGACCGCCGAGGGTTTCGAGCGCCTGCCGCTGCAGCAGGCGGAGGCCTGGGCCGTGGCCCGGCATGCGCGCGCGCTGCTGGTCTCGCGCCATGGGCATCTCGTCAGCGAGCACTACGGGCATGCCGAACGCGACAGCCTGTTCGATGGGGGAGAGCTCGGCGATACGGTCCTGCAGCTGGCCGCGGCCATCGCGCAGGCCCGGCATGGCATGGTTGTGACGCCGGAAATGCAGGCGGATCCGGGGCGGTTGGCCGCCGCGATCGCCGCGGCGAGCGGCCGCACCTATCCGCAGTTCCTGTCGCGCAGCATCTGGCAGCCGCTCAATGCGGCCCCGGCGCAGTGGTCACGGTCCGGCATGCGCGCCCGCGGCAGTGACTGGTTGCGCGTCGCCGAGCTGTTGCTGCACGACGGCCGTTTCGAAGGCACGCAGGTCGTGCCCGCGGGCGTCGTGCAACGGTTCGCGCATTCCCGATCCGCCATCGGCGCCGAGCCGTTCGCGGACGATTCGATGTACCGGTTGCGCGGTCCGGGCGCCACGCGCCTGTGGCTTTCGCCGCGCTTCGATCTGGCGATACTCTGCGTGGCCGACGCCAGTGAGTCGCCGGCCCTTGGCGCCGACGAGACGCGCCTGCCCAACATGCTGGTCCGCGCGCTGCGCGATCGCCCGCGCTCCGGCGGCACCAGTCTCAACGACCTCGTGCCGGGCCATTGACGGGCGCGGCCCGTGGGTGAGGACATGATGCACAGCTTCGAGGGCAGGCGGCCGCAGACGGCCAGCGGCAACTACTACATCGCCGCGGGCGCGCAGCTGATCGGCGACGTGCGCCTCGGCGAGGGCGCCAGCGTGTGGTTCAACGCGGTGCTGCGCGCCGATGACGAGCGCATCGAGATCGGCGCCGGCAGCAACGTCCAGGATGGCAGCGTGATCCATTGCGACGTGGGACTGCCGACGCTGGTGGGTCGCAACGTGACGATCGGGCACCGCGTGCTGCTGCACGGGTGCATGATCGGCGACGACTCGCTCATCGGCAACGGCGCGATCATCCTCGATGGCGCGCGCGTCGGCCGCCATTGCCTGGTTGGCGCGGGCGCGATGCTCACGCCCGGCAAGGACATCCCGGACGGCAGCGTGGTGCTCGGGTCCCCGGCGCGGGTCGTCCGGCCAACCGGCGCGCGCGAGCTGGCCATGATCGAGCACGGCGCGCGCGCCTACGTGGAGCGCATCCGGCGTTACCAGCGGGAGGTGGGCAATGAGCGATAGCGGCGCGGGGCCGGATGGCCAGGGTACACGCAGCGAGCTGCTGGGCAGGTTGCGCATCGATCCGGCCGCGCGTGATACGCCTGGCGCGGACGCGGCCGGACGGCGGCGCTGGCTGGCAGCCGCCGCGGCGCTGCTCGCGGCGCTGGCGCTCGGAGGATTCGCCTGGTGGAAGGCGACCGGCCAGGCTTACGCGGTCGAGATCGCCACGGCGGTCGCGCCGACCAGCGCGCAGGGGCCGGCGGCAATACTGCAGGCGAGTGGCTATGTCACCGCGCGGCGGCAGGCGACCGTGTCGGCGCAGATCACCGGCACGCTGAAGCAGGTGCTGATCGAGGAAGGCGAACACGTGCGCGCCGGGCAGGTGCTGGCGAGGCTCGACGATGCCGCCCTGCAGGCCAGCGTTTCGCAGGCGCGCGCGCAACTCGCCGCGGCGCAGGCCCAGGCGC
>JAGWPD010000301.1 GCA_028870705.1 Gammaproteobacteria bacterium | reverse complement strand
TCTGCTCCTTCGTTTCCTGGCCGATCACCCGGTGAAAATCCCGCACCATCATCGGATAGGGATGCGAGCCAAGCGCCGAGCCGAGAATGTAGTGCGTGCCGCGAACGTTGGTCACCCAGTCGCGCATCGCCTCGTTCACCGCGTCCTTCAGCGTCTTCTGGCCCGACTCCACGCTGCGCACCTCGGCGCCCATCAGCCGCATCCGGAAGACATTCAACGCCTGCCGCTCCATGTCGACCGCGCCCATGTAAACCACGCACTCCAGGCCGAACTTCGCGCACACCGCCGCCGTCGCCACGCCGTGCTGGCCGGCGCCGGTCTCCGCGATGATCCGCTTCTTGCCCATGCGCCGCGCCAGCAGCGCCTGGCCGAGCGCGTTGTTGATCTTGTGCGCGCCGGTGTGCGCGAGATCCTCGCGCTTGAGCCAGACCTCGGCGCCCCAGCGCTGCGAGAGGTGCGGCGCGTGGCTGAGTGCGGTCGGGCGCCCGACCCAGCTCGTCAGTTGCTGCTGGTATTCGCGCTGGAAATCCGCATCGCGCAGCCAGCGCCTCACCCCCTGCTCGAGGCGTTCATGCGCGGGCACCAGCGTCTCGGGCACATAGCGGCCGCCGAACGGACCGTAGCGCCCGTGGGCATCGGGGAAGGCGCCGGCCACCGCTTGCGCCAGCAGGCTGGCGCGCGTGGCGGCGTCGGGTTTGTCATCGCTCATGCTTCGATCTCGCTGAATGCCGCCCGCGCGGCCTGTACGAATTCCATGATCTTCGCCGCATCCTTGTAGCCGGGCCGTGATTCCAGGCTGCTCGAGGCATCGACGCCGAACGGGCGCACCGCCCGGATCGCGGCGGCCACGTTGGCGGCGCTCAGCCCCCCCGCCAGCACCAGCCGCGTGCGCCGCGCCAGCGCCGCGCCCCGCTGCCAGTCGCCGAGCTCACCGCTCCCGCTGCGCGCGCCCTCGTAGAGGAGCCGCGGCGGACAATCGGCCGGGAGCGCTGCACCCGCGCGCAGCACCGGGAGCCGCGCCACGCGCTGCGGCAGATGGAGCGCGGCGAAGTCGCCCAGGTCGGTCTGCATCAGGTCGGGATGGAATTCGCGCACGATCTCGTCGACCTGCGCCTGCGCAGGATGCTGCGTGACCGCGACGCAGGTGAGGCGCTGCCGCGCCGGCAGCGCCAGCTCCGCCGCCCGCTCGGCCGTCACGCGCCGTGGCGAGGGCGCGAACACGAAGCCGATTGCGTCAACCCCGGCCGCCACCGCGGCCGCGACGCCTTCCGCCGTTGTCATCCCACAGATCTTGATCCAGCCGTTCATGTGGCCCGCGACTTGCACCTATTTGTCATGACCGGCGCGCGCGCTCGGTGCGCCCGGCGGACAGCATCGCCCGCACCAGCTGGAGCGGCTCGAGCGCGGCCATCAACGCGCTGCCCACCAGCGCGAGGTCATAGCCGGCGATCGCGACCCGCGCGGCATCGGCCGCGGTGGCCACGCCGCTCTCGGCGACGCGCGGCACCTCGTCCGGGAGCGAGCGCGCCAGCGTCTCGAGCCGCCCGGGCACCACCTCGAGGCTGACGAGGTCGCGGCAGTTCAGGCCGACCAGCAGCTGTGTCGCGCTCGCGTACTGGCGCACCAGCGCGTGCGCATGTGCGATGTCGGCTTCGTCGAAACTCTCGAGCAGTACGAACAGCTTCAGCCGCGCCGCGCTCTCGAGCATCGCGCCCAGCGTGGCATCGTCAAGCATGCGCAGGATCAGCAGCACTCCGCCCGCGCCCGCCAGCCGCGCCTCGGCGAGCTGGTAGGGGTCGACGAGGAAATCCTTGCGCATCGCCGGAATGCGCCCGCCGAGCGCGCGCACCGCGGTCACCAGGTGTTCCATCGAGCCATCGAAGCGGCTGGGCTCGGTGAGCACCGACACGGCCGCGGCGCCGGCCTCGGCGTAGCCGCCCACACGCGCCATGACGTTCCCCTCGCTCCCCGCGCGCAATTTGCCGCTCGCCGGTGAACGGAATTTGACCTCCGCGATCAGGTCGAATCGCCGCACCGACAATTGCAGCCGCGGCGGCAGCGGCGAATCCTGGGCCCGTGCCAGCAGCTCGGGCAGGTCGAGCTGCGCGCGCGCCGCGGCCACGCGCCTGTGGCTGCTGGCCGCCATGCCGGCGAGGAAATCGCCCGTGCGCTTGCCGCTTTCAGCCACTCGGCGCCCCCACGATGGCGGCGGCGCCGGAGTCAGCGCCGGCTACGCGCGGCAGGCGCGCGAGCAGG
>JAGWPD010000300.1 GCA_028870705.1 Gammaproteobacteria bacterium | reverse complement strand
TCCGTCTGTATCGACAGCCTGGCCGCGCAATTGAGCGCCGTGTGCAGGCAGGGATACAGGGTGAGTGGCCGGTCACAACTTGCATTGCCCCGCAGCAATCCGTGCGGTGTGGAATTGCGCGCGGCGCGCGCCTGCGGGGATCTGCGCCGCGGGCGCGAGTGGCGTCAGCGGCGCGAGTGCGCCTCGATCCAGGCCTGCACTTCTTCGTTGACTTCGCGCGGCTCGCGCCCGGCCACCGCAATCGGCGGGCCGATCACGACGCGGATCGTGCCGCGCAGCTTGTAGAGCCCGCGCCGCGGCCAGTAATAGCCCGCATCATGCGCGATCGGCACGATCATGCGGCCGGATTCAGCCGCGAGCAGCGCACCGCTGACGCCGTAGCGGCGCGTCTCGCCCGGCGGCATGCGCGTGCCCTCGGGGAAGATCACGATCCACTCGCCTTCGGCGAGCCGCGCCTTGCCCTGTGCGAGCACGCTCTGTACCGCACTCTTGCCGGCGCTCCGGTCGATCGCGATGCAATGCATGAGCCGCAGCGCCCAGCCAAGGAAGGGCACCCAGGTCAGTTCGCGCTTCAGCACCCACACGTGGTGCGGCACCAGCACCACCTGCGCGAAAGCCTCCCAGGCCGATGAGTGCTTGATCAGCGCGACGTGATTGCCCGCCGGCAGGTGCTCGCGGCCTTCGATCCGGTAGTCGAGCCGGCAGATGATGCGCAGCGCCGCCAACAGTACGCTGCCCCAGGCGCGCGCCAGCGGGAAGCGCTGGCGAAACGGCAGCAAGGGACCGATGAGGGTGAACATCACCGCATACAGGCCGGTCCAGGCGAACAGGAAGATCGTGAACGCGAGCGAGGCCAGCCATTGCATGGATTAGCCCGGCAGGCGCGACAGGTCGGCGATACGCGTGAACAGCGCGCGCAGCTCGCCCAGCAGCGCCAGCCGGTTGTTGCGCAGGCGCGCGTCCGGATCGTTGACCATCACGCCGTCGAAGAATGCGTCGACCTCGGGGCGGAGCCGCGCCAGCACCGTGAAGGCGCCGCGGTAGTCGCCGCGCGCGAGCGCGGCCTCGACGGTCGGCCGATGGCGGACCAGCGCCGCATGCAGCGCCTGCTCGGGCCCGGGCTGGAGCAGGGCCGCGTCGATCGCCGCCGGCGCGGCCGCCGCCGATTTCCTCAGGATGTTGGCGATGCGCCGGTTCGCGGCCGCGAGGCTCGCCGCCGCGGGGAGCGCCAGGAAACTCACCAGCGCGGTGACGCGCGCGTCCGCATCCAGCAGCGAGCGCGGCGCGGTCGCGAGCACCGCGTCGAAGGCTTCGGTGCTGACGCCGCTGGCGGCATCTTCGAGGTACTGAGCGCGGAGCCGCTCCATCACGTAGCCGTAGACCTCGTCGGCGACCGCGCCGGCGCGCGCGGCCAGGTCCGCAACCGGCTGCGCGCCGAGCGCGGTCCCGATCAGCGCGCGCAGGTCGAAAGCCAGCGTGCGTTCGCGCGTGAGGCGCAGCACGCCGATCGCGGCGCGGCGCAGGCCATAGGGGTCGCGCGTGCCGGTCGGTTTCTGCCCGATCGCGAAGATGCCGGACAGCGTGTCGATGCGGTCGGCGAGCGCCAGCGCGATGCCGCTCGGCGTGGCCGGCAACGAATCGCCCGCGCCGCGCGGCAGGTAGTGCTCGCGGATCGCGCTCGCGACTTCGGCACCCTCGCCGTCGGAGCGCGCGTAGTAGGCGCCCATCACGCCCTGCAGCTCCGGAAACTCGCCGACCATCGCGCTGAGCAGGTCGCACTTGGCGAGCTGCGCCGCGCGCGCGACGCGCGCCGGTTGGGCGCCGCAGGCCGGCGCAAGCTCCAGCGCAAGTGCGGTGATGCGCCGCACCTTGTCGCCGATCGAGCCGAGCTGCGCCTGGAAGGTGACGCGATCGAGCGCCTCGCAGCGCGCGGCGAGCGGCGTGCGCCGATCCTGTTCCCAGAAGAAGGCGGCATCCGCAAGGCGCGGACGCACCACGCGCTCGTTGCCGTTGCGCACCACGTCCGGTTCGCGGCTCTCGATGTTGCTGACGGTGATGAACCACGGCAGCAGCGTGCCGCGCGCATCCTCGAGCGCGAAGTAGCGCTGGTGGTCCTGGAGCGTCGCCACCAGCACTTCGCGCGGCAGCGCGAGGAAGCGCTCGTCGAACCGCCCGGCCAGCGTCACCGGCCACTCGACCAGCGCGGTGACTTCATCGAGCAGTGCTTCACTGATGATCGCTTGGCCGCCGGCCTGCGCCGCGGTCGCGGCGACCTGCGCGCGGATGCGCTCGCGGCGCGCGGCGAAACCGGCGACGACCTTGCCGCGGGTGAGCAGCGTCCTCTCATAGCTCGCCGGCGCGCGCAGCGGCAGTTCGCGCGGCGCGTGGAAACGATGGCCACGGGTCGCGCGTCCCGCCACTGCAGCGAGGATCGTCGCCGGTACGATCTCGGTTCCGAACAGCATCACCAGCCAGTGCACCGGGCGCACGAACTGCGCCTCGAGCGCTCCCCAGCGCATGCGCTTCGGGATCGGCAGTGCCTCGAGCGCGGCGCTGACCAGCCCTGGCAGCAGCGCCACGGTTGCAGTACCTGGTCTGGTGCCTCCATACCAGAGGTATTCGTTCTGCTTCTCGTCGCGCTCGCGCCCCAGCGCTTCGAGCGCCACGCCGCAGCTGGCGGCAAAGGCCTGCGCCGCGCGCGTCGGCGCGCCGCTCGCATCGAAGGCCGCACGGAGCGGTGGGCCGCGGCGGCGGATCGCCTGGTCCGGCTGCTGCGCAGCGAGTCGCCGCACGCGCACCGCGAGCCGGCGCGGCGCCGCGAAGGATTCGATCGCCCCGTGTGCCAAGCCAGCGCTGGCCAGCCCACCCGCTATACCCTCGCGCAGCGCGGCCTCGAGCTGGCCGAGCGCCTTGGGCGGCAGCTCTTCGGTGCCGAGCTCGAACAGGAAATCGCGCCGCTCGATCTTCGTGCCGGCGCCCGCTGCGCCGCCCACGCCGCCGCCCACGCCGGCGCTCATGCCGGCGCCTTCGCGGCCGCGGCCGACGTCGCAGCGCCGGCCGTTGCGCCGGTCGTTGTTCCGGTGCCCGGCAGCAACGGGAAGCCGAGGGCTTCGCGGCTCGCGTAGTAGGCCTGCGCGACGCCGCGCGCGAGCGTGCGCACGCGCAGGATGAAGCGAGCGCGCTCGGTCACCGAGATCGCGCGGCGCGCATCCAGAAGATTGAAGGTGTGCGAAGCCTTGAGCACCTGCTCGTAGGCCGGGAGCGCCAGCGGTACCGCCAGCAGCGCATTGCAGGCCGCCTCGTGCTCATCGAAATGACGGAACAGCACCGCGGTATCCGCGTGTTCGAAGTTGTACTTCGATTGCTCGACCTCGTTCTGGTGGAACACGTCGCGGTAGGTGACGCGGCCGAAGCGGTCCTCGGTCCACACGATGTCGAACACGCTTTCGACTTCCTGCAGGTACATCGCGAGCCGCTCGAGCCCGTAGGTGATCTCGCCGCTCACCGGCCGGCAATCGAGGCCGCCGACCTGCTGGAAGTAGGTGAACTGGCTGATCTCCATGCCGTTCAGCCACACCTCCCAGCCCAGGCCCCAGGCGCCGAGCGTCGGCGATTCCCAGTTGTCCTCGACGAAGCGGATGTCGTTGACGAGCGGGTCGAAGCCTATTGCGATGAGACTTCCGAGATACTGGTCCATGAAGTCGGCCGGCGAAGGTTTGATCAGGACCTGGAACTGGTAGTAATGCTGCAGCCGGAACGGGTTGTCGCCGTAGCGGCCGTCGGTCGGGCGGCGCGAAGGCTGCACATAGGCGGCCGCCCAGGGCTCCGGGCCGATCGAGCGCAGGAAGGTCGCGGTGTGGAAGGTGCCGGCGCCGACTTCCATGTCATAGGGCTGCAGGATCACGCAGCCCAGGCCCGCCCAGTAGCGCTGGAGCGCAAAGATCAGCTCCTGGAATGTGGCGGGCCTGGGGCCGATCCTGCCGGTTTTCATGAGGTGCTGACCCGTCGAGCCGCCGCTTTGGGGAACTGGCGCGCGAGTATACAGAAGGAGTGCCGGGCGGCCGCGGGTGGCGAAGCGCCGGACGGGCGCAGCGCACGAAAACGGTGCGCAAGCCGGGAATGCGCCCTATACTAGTGCAAACGCGCGCCGCGCCCTGTGTAGGGCGCTAATAACCGGATGATTTTCCTCGTAATCCCGATTGACCTCGAACTGGCACAAGGCCTGCATTGTGGTGGGGCCCGGCGCACTCGAATTATTCCAACGGAGGCGATATGAACCCGACCGATGTAGTGAAGCTCATCAAGGACAAGGAAGTGAAATTTGCCGACCTGCGCTTCACCGACACGCGCGGCAAGGAACAGCACGTCACGATTCCCGCTGGCTTCGTGAATCCCGACTTCTTCGTCGAAGGCAAGATGTTCGACGGCTCCTCGATCGCCGGCTGGAAGGGCATCAACGAGTCGGACATGATCCTGCTGCCGGACGCCTCCACCGCGATCCTCGATCCGTTCTTCGCCGACGCCACCGTCAACATCCGCTGCGACATCATCGAGCCGGCCACGATGCAGGGCTATGAGCGCGACCCGCGCTCGCTCGGCAAGCGTGCCGAGGCCTACCTGAAATCCACCGGCATCGCCGATGGGGCGATGTTCGGGCCCGAGAACGAATTCTTCATCTTCGACAGCGTGCGCTGGAACAACGAGATGCACGCTTGTGGCTACGCGATCGATTCGGTGCAGGGCGCGTGGAACTCCAATACCGCCTACCCCGAAGGCAACATGGGCCATCGCCCGGGCGTGAAGGGCGGGTATTTCCCGGTGCCGCCGGTCGATGGTTTCCAGGATATCCGCGCCGCGATGTGCAAGGCGATGGAAGAGATGGGCCTGAAGGTCGAGGTGCACCACCACGAAGTCGCGACCGGCGGGCAGTGCGAGATCGGCGTCGGCGCCGGGGGCCTGGTGCGAAAGGCCGACGAAGTGCAGATCCTGAAATACTGCGTGCATAACGTCGCGCACCTGCACGGCAAGACCGCGACCTTCATGCCGAAGCCGCTGGTCGGCGACAACGGCTCCGGCATGCACGTGCACCAGTCGCTGCAGAAGGCGGGCAGCGCGCTGTTCGCCGGTGACAAGTACGGTGGCCTTTCCGATACCGCGCTGTACTACATCGGCGGCATCATCAAGCACGCCAAGGCGATCAACGCCTTCACCAACCCG
>JAGWPD010000299.1 GCA_028870705.1 Gammaproteobacteria bacterium | reverse complement strand
TCACGAACTCGGCATCGGCATCAACCTGGAGATGCCGACCCATTTCACAGAGCGCACCGATGAGGAATTCAAGATCGGCCTCAATGTCAGACTGCGCAACAAGACCGGCGACGCCACCTCCTACAGCGTCGGCAACCTGCCGACCCTGGCCCTACCCTCGGCGATCAGCGGCGGCAACGTAGGCATCTACAACGGGCGCTACCAGAACGGACCGAACATCGACGGATCGGTGCTGCGTGCAATCTACGCCGCCAGCACCAGCATCAGCTCTGATCCGGTCGCCACCGCGCTCAACAACGTGAATGACAAGGAGGACGTCTACGCGGCCTACGGCCAGTACCAGTTCGGGTACGGCGCCCTGGGCGTCGTGGTCGGCGCACGCGTCGAGGTCAGCAAGGCCACTTACGCGGGCAACAAGAACGACCAGTCACCAAACCCGCAGACCGCTGGTTGCACGCTGCTCGCCGATGGCAGCACCCTGTGCCCGGTGTCGAAAGACCGGTCCTACACGAACCTGTTTCCGACAGCGCAAGCGCGCTATGAATTCTCGCCTGAGCTCATCGGGCGCCTCGCGCTTTCCTCGACGATCGCGCGACCAGGCTTCCAGCAGGTCACGGCGACTACGACGGTGGCATCAAATCAGGACATCGTCACCGGCAATCCGAACCTCAACCCGACGACGGCCTATGGTCTTGACGCCACGATAGAGCAATACCTGCCGCATGCCGGTATCCTATCGGCCGGCTTGTTCACCAAGCAGATCAAGGACTACATCGTCACCAACGTCCGGACGCTCGCGTATCAGAATACCGGGGGTCTGCTCGGGCTGGCAAAGGAGTTCAGCTATACGAACGCCCCGACGGCCCACCTGTACGGCGTCGAGCTTAACTATGCCCAGCGTTTCAAGGACCAGTTGCCCGGCGCCCTCGGTGGCCTCGGCGTTTCCGTGAACTGGGCCTGGGTGCAGTCGAAATACGAAATCCGCTCCGGCGAATACTCGCTGCTGCCTTCGACGTCGCGCAATACCGTCAACGCGGAGTTGCTCTACGACTATGCAGGACTGGACCTGGCCCTGGGTGCCTACTACACGAGCCGTAACATCTTCGGCGTGGCAGGGTCAGCCGCAACCGATGTCTGGACGCAGGATCGCATCTATCTGGATTTCGGCAGCCAATACCGGGTTTCGAAGCCGCTCTCCCTGTACTTCAATGTGAAGAATCTCGCCAACACGCCGCTCAAGCTGACCGAAGGTCCCGGCGCCAATCGCGTGATACAGCGGGAGTTCTACTCAACGACCTACCAGGCCGGGTTGAGTTTCTCCTTTTGAGCGGTTCGCGCATCAAAGGATCGCCCGGCATGGGGCCGGCGCCCTACCCAGGTGGGGCAAGGCGTCGGAGCCCGCGGACATCGGCCGGCGCGTGCATCGCCACGCTGCTGATGGCTGCGCCTGCCATGGCTGATGCCGTGGAAGGACCGGCAGGTGCCTCGACCAGAATCGAGCACGTGGTGTTGCTGTCTGTCGACGGCCTGCACACGGCGGACCTGTATGCGTATACCGTCGGCCATCCAGGCTCTACGCTGGCGCGGCTGGTCAGGCAGGGACGCAGCTACAGCAGCGCAATGGCGCCATTTCCTTCGGACTCGGTCCCGGGCCTGCTCGCGCAGCTCACCGGGGGCCGACCTGCGCAGACCGGCGTCTACTACGACGACAGCTACAGCCGCGCGCTGCTGCCCGCGGGCACCACGCGCTGCGATCGAGCGAGCAGTGGGGCCGAAGTAGCCCTGGTGGGCTCGCTGGATCGGGATCCGAAGCGACTGGATGCGGGACAGGGCATCCCAGGTCTCTATGACGACCTGGCACGAATCTCGGCGCTGACGGGCCAGCCGGCCGAACTGCTCGACCCTCGCCGATTACCGGTCGATCCGAATTCCTGCGCGCCGCTGCTTCCGCACCGGTACCTGCGCGTCAATACGGTCTTCGATGTCGCACATCGACAAGGCCTGCGCACGGCCTGGGCCGACAAGCATCCCGCGTACGAGATACTCGAGGGGCCCGGCGGACACGGGGTCGATGACTTGTTCGCCCCGGAGATCGACGCCTCGCGCCGCGATCCGTCCGGTCCAGAGGGCGCGGGCACCGCCTTTCCGGACGACAACACCGCGACGCAGTTCTACGATGCGCTCAAGGTACAAGCCGTGCTCAACTGGATCGCGGGCAAGGACCACGGCGGTAGCAGCAGTGCCGCCGTGCCGGCGATTCTTGGCATGAACTTCCAGGCGGTGTCTACGGCGCAGAAGCTCAACCATTCGGACTACTTCCGCGATCCGGCTGATCCGGCGACGCTGGTACGCAACGGAGCCGGAGGCTACATCGACGGCGGCCGGCAGCCCGGTCCCGTCTTGCAAGGTGCGCTCCAATTCATCGACCAGCAGCTAACGCGCATTGTGGCGGCGATAGACGCCGAGCACACTGCATTGATCCTCTCCGCGAAGCACGGCCAGTCGCCACGGGACCGCGGGCGACTGCTGCTCATCGATGATCGCGCCATGCTCGACGCGCTGGACGGCGCGTGGGCCGCACGGTCGGGCAGGCAAGGTCACGGAATCGTGGCGCACGCTGTCGACGACGATGGCGTTTTGCTATGGCTGAATGATCGTTCGTCGGCCGCATGCCGTTTCGCGGCACGCTTCTTGACGCACTACAGTGGCATCGGCATTGGTGCCGACCAACGAGGCGAACCCGTACGGCGGCCATTCCATGGCGGCGGTCTGCGCCGCGTGTAC
>JAGWPD010000298.1 GCA_028870705.1 Gammaproteobacteria bacterium | reverse complement strand
CGTGCATGCCGCGCAGACGGTGCGCGAGTCGGGCCGCGATGCGGTCATGATCAACTGCAACCCGGAGACGGTCTCGACCGACTACGACACCTCCGACCGGCTGTATTTCGAGCCGCTGACGCTGGAAGACGTGCTCGAGATCATCCACAAGGAAAAGCCCGAGGGCGTGATCGTGCAGTTCGGCGGCCA
Organism: Gammaproteobacteria bacterium; assembly: GCA_028870705.1. Taxonomy (GTDB): domain Bacteria; phylum Pseudomonadota; class Gammaproteobacteria; order Steroidobacterales; family Steroidobacteraceae; genus FEN-1191. Next base: position 3,461 of record JAGWPD010000298.1, on the reverse strand, counting down.
GACGCCGCTGAAGCTGGCGCGCGCGCTGGAGGCCGCTGGCGCGCCGATCATCGGCACGACGCCCGATTCGATCGACATCGCGGAGGACCGCGAGCGCTTCCAGCAGCTGGTCAAACGGCTCTCGCTCCGCCAGCCGGCCAATGCCACCGCGCGCACCGAGGAGCAGGCCGTGGCGCTGGCGCGTGAAGTGGGCTATCCGCTCGTGGTGCGCCCATCCTACGTGCTCGGCGGGCGCGCGATGGAGATCGTCTTCAAGGAAGACGACCTGCGCGCCTACATGAACACCGCGGTGCAGGTATCCAACGACAGCCCGGTGCTGCTCGATCGCTTCCTCGACGTGGCGATCGAGGTCGACGTCGATGCGGTCTGCGACGGCACCGACGTGCTGATCGGCGGCATCATGGAGCACGTCGAGCAGGCGGGCGTGCACTCGGGCGATTCGAGCTGCTCGCTCCCGCCGATCAGCCTGTCGCGGGGGCTCCAGGACGAACTGCGCGAGCAGACCCGCAAGCTCGCGCATGCTCTGCAGGTCGTCGGACTGATGAACATCCAGTTCGCGATCCAGAACGGCACGGTGTTCGTGCTGGAAGTGAACCCGCGCGCCTCGCGTACCGTGCCCTTCGTCGGCAAGGCGACCGGCGTGCAGATCGCCAAGCTCGCCGCGCGCGTCATGACCGGGCGCAAGCTCAGGGCGCTCGGCATGCTCGAGGAGCGCGTACCGCCGTATTATTCGGTGAAGGAAGCCGTGTTCCCGTTCAACAAGTTCCCGGAGGCCGACCCGATCCTTGGGCCCGAGATGAAGTCGACCGGCGAGGTCATGGGGACCGGGCGCACCTTTGGCGAAGCCTACGCCAAGAGCCAGGCCGCCTCGGGCGTGATCCTGCCACGGAGCGGCGTGTGCCTGCTGAGCGTGCGCGAGCGCGACAAGGCCGGTGCGGTGCAGCTGGCGCAGAAGCTGCAGGCGCGGGGCTTCGAACTCGTGGCCACGGCCGGCACGGCTGCGGCGCTGGCCGCCGCCGGCATCGAGTGCCGGCGCGCGAACAAGGTGCGCGAAGGCCGGCCGCACATCGTCGACATGATCAAGAACGACGAGATCGACCTGATCGTGAATACCACCGAAGGCAAGCAGGCGATCATGGAGTCGAACTCCATCCGCCGCGAGGCGGTGCACAAGCGGGTCACGTACTACACGACGCTCGCGGCCGCGGTGGCCACCTGCGAAGCGCTCGACCACATGGATGAAGTGGCGGTCAACAGCCTGCAGGACCTGCACCGCGAGCTTGCCGGGCGCGAACCGGCCGAACGGGCGCCGCCAGCATGAAGCGCTCGCCAATGACGCTGCGCGGCGCGGAACTGCTGCGCACCGAGCTCAAGCAGCTGAAGTCGGAGGCGCGCCCGCGCGTGATCAGGGCGATCGCCGAGGCGCGCGCGCACGGCGACCTGTCGGAGAACGCCGAGTACCACGCCGCGCGCGAGCAGCAGGGCTTCATCGAAGGGCGCATCATGGAGATCGAATCGCGGCTCGCGGCCGCCGAGGTGATCGACGTGGCACAGCTCGCGGCCAGCGATCGGGTGGTGTTCGGGGCGACGGTCGAGCTCGAGGACCAGGACGGAGGCACGGTGGTGAGCTACCAGATCGTCGGCGAGGATGAAGCCGACATCCGCGCCGGCCGCATCTCGATCGGCTCGCCGATTGCGCGTGCCCTGATCGCCAAGCTGGTTGGCGACGTCGTCGAAGTGGCGGCGCCCGGCCGCACGCTCAGCTACGAAATCATCGCGGTGCGCTACACCTGAGCGTCCGGCAGCACCAGCTTCGGGATGGGGGCGGCCGCCCGGTACAGCACCGCGACGTGCCCGATGCGCGTGACCAGCGTGCAGTCGGTGCGGGCGACCAGCTCGCCCAGCGCCGCGTCGCGCGCCGCGCGGCCGGCGGCGCGCACACGCACCTTGATCAGCTCGTGAGCGCGCAGCGCCTGGCTGGTCTCGGCCACCACGCTGTCGGTCAGGCCCTTGTTGCCCAGCATGACGACGGGCTTGAGCGCGTGCGCCTTGCCGCGCAGGAATCGCAGTTGTCGCTCGCTCAATGGCATGGTCGCCATTATCCATGACCCGGCGCACGCAGAGCAGCAGCCGGTGGCTGCAGGAACATTTTTCGGACCCTTACGTGAAGCGGGCGCAGGCCGAAGGCTGGCGCTCGCGGGCGGTCTTCAAGCTGGAGGAAGCCGATAAGAAGGAGCATTTGTTGCGCCGCGGCCAGATCGTGCTCGATCTTGGTGCAGCGCCCGGCGCGTGGAGCCAATACGCGCGCAAGAAGGTTGGACCCCAGGGCAAGGTGATCGCCAGCGATATCCTGCCTATCGACAGCCTGGCCGGCGTCGAATTCCTGCAGGGTGACTTCCGCGAGGAAGCGGTATTCTCGCGGCTGCTGGAGCTGGTCGGGGAGCGCGGCGTCGACGTGCTGCTCTCCGACATGGCGCCGAACCTGAGCGGCATGGATGCCATCGACCAGCCGCGGGCGATGTACCTGTCCGAATTGGCGCTGGACATGGCCGGCAAGGTGTTGAAACCCGGTGGTGGCGCCCTCATCAAGGTCTTCCAGGGGGCCGGATTCCAGGAACTGGCCGTTGCCGCCCGCCGTCAATTCAAGAGCGTACGCTTCCTCAAACCCGCCGCCTCCCGGGCACGCAGCGCCGAGATCTACTTGCTGGCGAGCGGGCTGCGATTGGTGTAGCGTAAACCCAATGGAGTCAGGAACTTGAACGATACGACCAAGAACATCCTGCTGGTGTCCGTCATCGCGCTGGTGCTGTTCGCGGTGTTCACCAAATACGTCCCGCCGGCGAGCAAGCCGGAGGAAGTACGCTATTCCGCCTTCCTGAACGACGTGCACGAGGGGCGGGTCGAAAGCGTGGTGCTGCAGGGCGACGAGATCTATGGCACCCGCAAGGACAAGACCAAATTCCAGACGTACAACCCCGAGACCAACTATACGGCGCTGATCGGCGAGCTGAGCAAGGCCAACGTCGGCATCGAGGGCAAGCCGCCGCCGCAGCCGAGTTTCCTCACGCAGTTGCTGCTGTCGATGGCTCCGGCGCTGCTGCTGATCCTGGTGTTCGTGTACATGCTGCGGCAGATGCAGGGCGCGGGCGGCGGGCGCGGCGCGATGAGCTTCGGCAAGAGCCGGGCGCGGCTGCTTGGCGAAGACCAGGTCAACGTCACCTTCGCCGACGTGGCGGGCGTCGATGAGGCCAAGCAGGAAGTGGGCGAGATCGTCGACTTCCTCAAGGACCCGGGCAAATTCCAGAAGCTCGGCGGCAAGATCCCCAAGGGTGTGCTGATGGTCGGCAACCCGGGCACCGGCAAGACGCTGCTGGCGCGCGCGATCGCGGGCGAAGCCAAGGTGCCGTTTTTCACGATTTCCGGCTCCGATTTCGTCGAGATGTTCGTCGGCGTCGGCGCCT
>JAGWPD010000297.1 GCA_028870705.1 Gammaproteobacteria bacterium | reverse complement strand
CGCGCCCCGGTGGCGTGGCTGCGGCGACGATCGTGTCGGCATTGGGGAGCATCGGGCACCGGGGGCATCGGCGGCTGGGTGACTGGTCGCGCGCCGCCGGACTAGGGCCTGTTCACACTCAGGACGTCGATGCGGCCGTGCTTGGGTTTGCACAGGGCAAGGCGCGACGACCGATATGTGCTGGATGTACATGAGGGAGGAGCAACGCCGCCGTGCGCAAACCTGAGCCGGCCCGCCTGCAACGATGCGTCGCCGAAGAATTGGGCATGGGCGCAGGCACAAGCGGGGGTTGCGCTCAAGAGGCTTTCACGCGGCCTTGCTCGGCGCAGACGTGGGATGACCACGCCCCGCGCCTCGCGCCTGGTCTGAAAGCCTTTTGAGCAGCAACGCATCGATGTCCCGAGTGTGAACAGGCCCTAGTTACGCGCCTTGGCCTGCGCGGCGAGCCGGCGGTTGATGTTCCACTGTTGCAGGATCGACAGCACCGTGTTCGTGGTCCAGTAGAGCACTAGGCCCGAGGGCATGAACGCGAACATCACCGGCATCGCGATCTGCATGATCATGAACATCTTCTGCTGCGTCGGATCGCCCATCTGCGGGTTGAGCTTGAAATTGATGTAGTTCGCGCCCGCCATCAGCGCCGGCAGGATGAACAGCGGATCGCGCGCCGAGAGGTCGCCGATCCAGCCGATGAAGGGCGCCTGGCGCATCTCGACGCTCTCGAGCAGCACCCAGTAGAAGGCCAGGAACACCGGGAACTGCAGCAGCATCGGCAGGCAGCCCGCGACCGGGTTGACCTTCTCCTTCTGGTACAGCTCCATCGTCGCCTTGCCGAGCTTGTCGCGCTGGTCCTTGTACATTTCCTGCAGCGCCTTGATGCGCGGCTGCAGCGCCTTCATCCGCGCCATCGAGCGCATGCTCGCTTCCGAGAGCGGATAGAACAGGAGTTTCAACAGGAGCGTGGCGATCATGATCGTCCAGCCCCAGTTGCCCACTACGCGGTGCACATGATCGAGCAGCCAGAACAGCGGGCGCGCCACGGCGCTGAGCCAGCCGTAGTCGGCCACCAGGTAGAGCCGCGGGTTGGTCTGATCGAGCTGCACGCGCAGCTTCGGGCCCACGAACAGCCTCTGGTGGAGCGACGCGCTCGCGCCCGGCGCGACCTGCTGCGTGGGGCCGATCGCGGCGAGCAGGTATTCATCGCCGCGGGTCGTGAGCCGGTAATTCCAGGGCGCGCCGGTCGGCGGCACGATCGCCGCCACGAAATGGTGCTGCATGGCTGCGAGCCAGCCGCCATCGATCTGCCGGTCGAGCGTCGGCGGCTCCTTGCCCATCTTCAGCTTCTGGTACTTCTGGCCGTCGTCGTAGGCCGGCCCCTTGTAGGCGTAGCTCTCCGGATGGAAATAGGAATTCGCGACCGGCTCGTTGTAGCGCAGCAGCTGCGTGTAGGGCGTGTAGGTCCAGGGCGCGGCGGCGCCATTGTGCACTCGGTAATCCAGGCCGATCCGGTACTGGCCGCGACGGAAAGTGTAGGTCTTGGTGACCGTCACGCCCTTGTCGTCGGTCCAGGTCAGCGGCAGCCGGAGTTCGTCCTGCCCGGCAGCCAACCGCAGCTCGCTTGCAGGAGCGCTGAAGCGCGCCGTGTTCGTCGGCATCGGCACTCCCGCGGCGCCGGCGAGGCCCGACTGCAGCACGAACAGGCTCTTCGGCCCGTCGCGATTCAGCAGCCGCACCGGAGTCGGCTCGCCCTTCACCAGCGGATAGGCCGGCAGGTCGACGCGCGTGAGTTCACCGCCCTCGAGCGAGACCAGCACGTCGAGCACGTCGGTCACGACGTGCACGTTCGGGGCCGCGGCGGACGCCGTACTCGCGTCCAGCGCGTTGCCGACGGCGGGATTCGCGAGCGAGCCCGCGGTCGATGTACCCGGCGCGGAACCGGCGCTCGCCGGGGCGGCGCCCGGCGCTGCAGCGGGCGCCGGGCTGGCATTGATCACCGGCGCGACGCTCCCCAGGTCCGGCCCGGTGCCGTTCGCGGCGCCATTGGCCGCGGGCGCATTCGCCGTGGTTCCGGCCGGCGCCGCGGGCGGCGGGAATTCCACCTGCCACGCGAAATAATTCAGCAGCAAAGCCATCGCGAGCGTGGCCCACAGGATCGCGCGCAGGTTAAACGTGGGAAGCATGCGTAGCCCTTGAACAATGGTGGGCCGGCGGCACCGGATCGATGCCGCCGGGATGCAGCGGGTGGCAGCGTGCGATGCGCCGGATGCCGAGCCAGAGCCCGCGCCACGGCCCGTGCACCTGCAGCGCTTCGTACATGTATTGCGAACAGCTCGGATAGAAACGGCAGCGCGGCCCGAGCAGCGGGCTCACCACGCGCTGGTAACAGCGGATCAGCCCCTGGATCATCTTCGTGCCCATGCTTCGTCGATCTGCTTCCACAAGCGCAGCAATGCGGCGCGCAGTGTAGCCGCTGGCGCGCCGCGCGCCGCGCTCCGTGCGCCGATCACGATGTCGACCGGCGGTAGCTGCTGCCGCCGGAAGCTCTCCCGGATCAGCCGCCGCAGCCGGTTGCGGTGCACGGCGTCGCCGACGGTCCGCGCGGCAATCGAGAGCCCGAGCCTGGCGATGGCGCCCTCATTGGGACGGACCGTCGCGGTCAGCAGCTCGTTCCCGAAACGCCTTCCCGAGGCGTAGGCGGCGCGGAACTCAGCCGGCCGGCGCAGCCGCTTGAGGCGCGGAAAGCCCGCGGAGGCGCGCGCGGGCTCGTCGCTGGGCCTGTCTGGCGTAAAAAAACCTTACGGAATCAGACGCTTACGGCCCTTCGCGCGTCGCCTGGCCAGCACCTTGCGGCCATTCTTGGTGGCCATGCGGGCGCGAAAGCCATGCGTGCGTGCGCGTCGGACCTTGCTCGGCTGGTAGGTGCGTTTCATGATTCGAGAGGTCCGGAAGTCGGCCGCAAAATGGGCGGGCAGGGTACGGTCGGGGCCCGTGCATGTCAATACGCGAACGCTTCCGGGCCGGCTCGGGAACGGTATAGACTTCGACCCCCTTTTTCACCTCGCCCACCATCGCCAGAGGCAGCCGCCCGCTTGAGCGCAACTTGGTCCCGCTGCGTCGGCGCGCTCGAGGGCGAGCTGCCCGAGCAGCAGTTCAATACCTGGGTCCGGCCGCTCCAGGCCGTCGAAGGCCAGGGCGGGTTGCGGCTGCTCGCGCCGAACCGGTTCGTCGTCGATTGGGTGAAGAGCAACCTGCTCAAGCGGATCGAAAACCTGCTGCTCGCCGATGGCGGCATGCCGGTGACCGTCGAAATTGGCTCGCGCGAGCTTGCTCCGGCGGCGGCGGGCGCTGCGCAGGCGGCCTCGGG
>JAGWPD010000296.1 GCA_028870705.1 Gammaproteobacteria bacterium | reverse complement strand
TGGCCGAGGGCATCGAGACCCGGGAGGACTGGGACCTGATGCGGCACCTGGGTTGCGACTACGGCCAGGGCTATTTCATCGCCAGGCCCATGCCCGCCGCGGCGCTGTCAGGCTGGGTCAGGGCTTGGCACGCGCAGCGCGGCGCATCGATGCAGTCGCGGGCATGAGGACTGGTACACTATGGCTCCCGCTGCACGATCCCCGCCCTCGATCCTAGTCGCCTCAGACAGCTCGGTCGACGCGGAGCTGGTCAGGACGTTGCTCGAAGACGAGTTCGGCACGATCGCGCTCAGCGTGGACGCGCACCTGGCGGCCGCGGACTTTCACACTCACCAGCCCGATGTGCTGCTACTGGCCTTCAAGCAGCTGCGGCTTTGCGAGGACTTCTACCTGGCCCTGTATCGGGTCGCTGATGGCCTGCCGCTTCACCGGCATCGGGCCCTCATCCTGTGCACCAGGGAGGAAGTCCGGCAGGCCTACGAGTTGTGTCGCCGCGGCTTGTTCGATGACTACGTGCTGTTCTGGCCGTTCACGCACGACGTGACCCGGCTGCAGATGTCCGTGCATCAAGCCGTCGAAGCGCTGGCCGCATCGCCTGGCCACGACGCGCTGGGCACTGCCACTGCGACGCAAGCCCGGCGGCGCATCATCGCTTCCGACCTGGAGGCAAGTCAGGGCCCCGTTGTGTTGCCGGCAAGCACGCGGCAGTCGGTGTGGGTGATCGACGATGATGAGTTCCAGCGCAAGCTGACCGCGCAGATTCTCGAAGCGGAAGATTACCGGGTCAGAGGCGTCGCGAGTGGCGCCGAAGCGATCGGACTGTTATCCCACGGCAGTCCCGATCTCATGCTGCTGGATTACTTGATGCCGGAAATGAATGGCATGGAGGTGCTGCGCCGTCTCAAGGCCGATTCGCGCCTCGGGTCGATTCCGGTAATCATGATCACCGGCAACAGCGAGCGTGGCGTGGTACTCGACAGCCAGCGGCTGGGCGCGGCCGATTTCCTCGTCAAGCCCTTCGACCGGCAGACGCTGCTGGATAAGATCGCGCGTGTGCTACACCTGAACGGGTCCGCGAAGCGTGCCGCGGCGCCATCCTGAAGGCGCGCCGCTAGCGTCCGAGCGCGACGTTCAATTTCGACAGCTCACCGGCCGCGTCCGCGATGATCGCATCGGGCGGCGCATGTGCGAGCCCTATGCGCATGGCGGCGTGCGAAAGTGGCAGTGCCCCGGTCAACCTGGCGGGTGCGCCCTGGAATCTGTTGATCAGCGCCGCGCAGGCCAGCACGTCGGCGAGCGGCGGGCCGGGACGGGTCTCGTCGTTGCGGCGCTCGTAGGCTTCGACCGCCTCGATCACCTCCTCGGCGACGTGCCAGCTCGCCAGCAGCCGCTTCGCGATGGCGATGTGCCATTCGCGCACGATCGCCTTGTAGGCGAAGGCGTCGGCCAGCAGCTGCGGATGGCGGCCGGCCCGCGTGAGGATATAGACCTTGCCGACGCCGGCGACCAGCGCCGCGAACAGCGCGGTATCGGCGCTCATGCGCTGGCTGCGCCGCGCCACCACGCTGGCGGTCGCGGCGAAACTGACGCTGTCGCGCCAGTTGCGCGCGAGCTGCGGCTCGATGTGCGCGTGCTCGGCGCGCGAGCCGAGCTGCGCCATCGCGAAGCTGACGGCCGCGGCGCGCAGGCTGTCGAAGCCCATGCGCGCGACCGCGGTGCGCAGGTCGGTCACCTGGTGGCTGGAAGGGTTCAGCGCCGCGGAATTCGCCAGGCTGACGACGCGCGCGGCCAGCATCGGCTCGGCGCCGACGATCCGCACCACCATCTCGGTGCTGACCGCATCATCGGCCAGCACCTGCTGCACGCGCAGCGCCACGTCCGGGAAGCTCGGCAGCCCGATCGGGCCAGCCGCGAGCGAGGCGGCGAGCTCGCGCGTGAACTCGGCGCCGGCACTCGTGTTCGCGCCTGCGGCCGGCGCCGTGGTCGATGCTGGTGCGCCCTGGTGTTCCATCCGGCCCTGTATCGGCCGGAGCGAGACCCTACTGAAGCAGCGCGGCGGCGGCCGCAAGTGCGAGCTGCGTCACACCGGACGGGCCGGCGCGCCCGAGGCAACGGGGAGGGCGGGCGTCGGAGCCGAGTCGTTGACGATGTGGCGGCCGAGCTTGCTGCCCAGCCACCGTTCGACATCGTCCATCAGCGTGAAGCCGGCCGGCACCATCACCAGCGTGAGGGCGGTCGAGGTCACGAGGCCGCCGATCACGGCGATCGCCATCTGCCCCTGCAGCGCCGCGTCGCCGGCCATGCCGAGCGCGAGGGGCAGCATGCCCGCGATCATCGCCACCGAGGTCATCACGATCGGGCGGGCGCGCTTGTGGCCGGCCTCGAGCAGCGCGGTCAGCCGGTCCTTGCCGGCGCGCATCTCCTCGATCGCGAATTCCACCAGCAGGATCGAGTTCTTCGCCACCAGGCCCATCAGCATCAGGATGCCGAGCCAGGTGCCGATCGACACCGGACTGCCAGTCACGCCCAGCGCGATGACGGTGCCGCCGATCGCCAGCGGCAGCGCGCACAGGATCGTGATCGGCTGGAACAGCCGCGCGAACAGCAGCACCAGCACCGCGAACACCAGCATGATGCCGGCGACGATCGCCAGCGCGAAACCGGTGAGCAGCTCCTGCATGTACTGCGCCTGGCCCACATCGACGATCTGCACCCCGGAAGGCAGGTTCCTGAAGATCGGCAGAGCGCGGATCTGCTTCATCGCCGGTCCGAGCTCGGTGTGGTTCAGGTCGGCCTCGAGCGAGAGGCGCCGCTGCTGGTTGTAGCGGCGCACTTTCGAGGGACCCTGCCCGAAGCCGATGTCGGCGACGGCCTGCAGCGGCACGGTCGCGCCGCTCGCAGTACGCACCGGCAGGTTCTCGAGCGTCGCGAGGTTGCTGCGGGCCGACTCCACCAGGCTCACGCGGATCGGGATCTGCCGGTCGGCGAGCGAGAACTTGGGCGCGTTCTGCGCGATCTCGCCGAGCGTGGCGACGCGCACGGTGTCGCTGATGCTCGCCACCGTCACGCCGAGCTGCGCCGCCAGGTCGAGGCGCGGATGGATCACGAGTTCGGGCCGCGCCATGTCGCCGTTGATGCGCGGGTCGCGCAGCTCCTTGAGCGTGCGCATCTGCTCGATCGCGGTGCGCGCGGTCTGCTCGACCAGGTCAGGGTTGCTGCCGACCACGAACAGCGTCAGGTCGCGCCCGCCGCCGTCGGCCTGGCTCTGGAAGTTGAGCCGCGCGTCCGGGATCACCCGCAGTTCCTTCGTCAGCTGCGCTTCGAATTCCTTCTGGCTGAGCTTGCGCTCGGCCGGCGGCACCAGCTGGATGAAGATGTTGCCCGAGCGCACTTCGCCGTCATCGTCCTCGCCGACCGACTCGACCATCGACTTCACTTCCGGATGGCGGCGCAGGATCTGGTAAGCCTCGGCCGAGATCTGCGCGGTCTGGCCGAGCAGCACGCCCGGCGGCAGCTCGATCTTGAGCACCGAGGAGGAATTGTCGCTGTCCGGGAAGAAGGTCTGCGGCACCATCAGCAGGCCGATGATCGAGAGCACGAAGAAGGCGAAGCCGGCGCCGAGCGTCTTCCAGCGATGCTGCACGGTCCAGCGCAGCGCCTTCAGGTACCAGCTCATGACCGGCCCGTCGGCGCTGCGCAGCCTCGCGTGCGGGCGCAGCGTGTAGGCGGCCATCAGCGGCGTGATCAGCCGCGCGACCACCAGCGACATGAACACCGCGACCGCGACCGTGAAGCCGAACTGGATGAAGAACTGGCCGACGAGCCCGCCCATGAAGCTCACCGGCAGGAACACCGCGATGATCGCCATCGAGCAGGCGACCACCGCCAGGCCGATCTCGTCGGCGGCATCCATCGCGGCCTGGTAGCCGCTCTTGCCCATCTTCATGTGGCGCGTGATGTTCTCGATCTCGACGATCGCGTCGTCGACCAGCACGCCGGTGATCAGGCAGAGGGCCAGCAGGCTCATCTGGTTGAGCGTGAAGCCGAACCACTGCATGACCGCGAAGGTCGGGAGCGCCGCCAGCGGGATCGCCAGCGCGGCGATGCCGGTCGCGCGCCAGTCGCGCAGGAACAGGTACACGATCGCCACCGCCAGCAGCGCGCCCTCGATCAGCGCCTCGATCGAGGCGTGGTACTGCTGTTTGGTGAAGTCGACGGTGGTGAACACCTGCTTGAGCTGGATGCTGGGGTTCTCGGCAGTGATCTTGGCGAGCTCCGCCTCCACGCGCTCGAGGGTGTCGACGTCGGACGCGCCCTTGGCCTTCAGTACGCCGAAGGTGGTCGCCGGCCGGCCGTCGAGCCGCGAGATCGAGCGCACCTCGGCGATGCCGTCGCGCACCTCGGCGATGTCGCCGAGCCGCACCACGCGCCCGTCGCCGAGCTTGAGGCGGGTATCGGCCAGCGTCGACGCCGTGCGCGCGCTGCCGAGCACGCGGATCGACTGTTCGCTCCCGCCCACCTGCGCGCGCCCGCCGGCGGCGTCGATGTTCACCTGGCGCAGCTGGTCATTGACCTCGGCAGCGGTGAGACCGAAGGACTGCATCCGCGCCGGGTCCAGGTCGACGCGCATCTCGCGGTCGACGCCGCCCGAGCGGTTGACCTGCGCCACGCCCCTGACCGCCAGCAGGCGCTTGTTGATCGTGTCGTCGACGAACCAGGAGAGCTGCTCCTCGGTCATGCCGGTGGTACTGACCGCGTAGTAGGCGATCGGCCCGCCGTCGATCTCCTCGCGCCCGACCTGCGGCTCGATGATGCCCGGCGGCAGGTCGGCGCGGACCCGCGCCACCGCATCGCGCACATCGGTGGTGGCGCGGTCGACCGGCGTGCCGATCTGGAATTCGACGAAGATCCGGGCCTGCCCTTCGATGGCCAGCGAGATGATGTTCTTGACGTTGCCGATCTTGGCGACCGAGCCCTCGACCTTCTGCAGCACCTGGGTCTCGATCTCCGAGGGCGCGGCGCCGGGCACGCCGATGAACACGTGCACGAAGGGCGCGGAGACATCCGGGTTCAACGTCACCGGCATGCGCACGAAGGCGACGATGCCGAACACCGTCAGCACGGCGAACAGCACCAGCGGGAAGACGGGGTGGGTGATCGCCCACGCCGAGATGCGCCTCACGGCGTACCCACCGCGGCATTCGCGCCGGCCGCAGCCGCGCTGCGCTTGCCGCCGCCGTCGCCGCCGCCGCTCGCCAGCGCGCCCGGCGCGACCTGGACCTGCTCGCCGGTGCGCAGGAAGGCGCCCGCGATCGCCACCACGCGTTCGTTGCCGGTCAGGCCGCCGCTGACCACCAGCCCTTCCGAATGCGCGCCCGCCACCGTGACCGCGCGGCGCTCGACCTTGTCGTCGGCGCCCACGATCAGCGCATACGTGCCTTGCTCGTCGCTCAGCACCGCGGTCTGCGGCAGCACCACGCCGGCGGTCGCGCCGGCCTGGATCTGGGCGCGCGCGAACGCGCCGGGACGCAGGTTCTGGTCGGCGGCTGGCAGCGCGATGCGCACCGAGCCCTGGCGCGTGGCTGCGTCGATGATCGCACCGATCTGCCAGATCTTTCCCTTGAACGGCTGCGCCACGCCGTCGAGCCGCACCAGCGCGGTCTGCCCGACCCTGAGGCGCGGCACGTCCTGCTCGGCGACCTGGCCGCGCATCTCGATCTCGCCGTCGCGCGCCAGCCGGAACAGCGGCGCCGTGCCCGGCAGCGCGATCTGGCCCGCTTCGGCGGCGCGCGTCAGCACGATGCCATCGCTCGGCGCAACCACCGTGGTGCGCTGCCAGCGCGTGTTCGCCTCGGCCAGCTGCGCTTCGGCGGCCTTGACCTTGGCCTGCGCAGCGACCGCGAGCGTGCGGCGCCGCTCGAATTCCTCGGCGGAAAATGAATCGCGCGCGCCCTGCGCGCGCACGTACTCAGCCTGCGCCGCGGAGGCGTTGGCGCGCAGCTCATCGAGCGCGGCGGCGGCGCTGTCGACCTGCGATTGCGCGGTCAGCGGATTCAATCGCGCCAGCACCTGGCCGCGGCGCACGCGATCGCCGGGCTCGACCAGCACCGCCGCAATGCGTCCGCCATCACCTTCCACGCCGATCGGCATGTCGTTGCGTGCACTGATCTCGCCGGTCAGCGAAACGGTGGAGGTCACGTTGCCGTAGGAAGGCACGACCACGGTGACCAGCGGCGGCACGTTCGCATCCTTGGCGCCGGGGCTGGAGGAATGGCCGAATCGCCAAACCAGCGCGCCGGCCAGCGCGAGGCCGACGGCGACGCCGATGACCAGGCCACGCGAAGGCCTGCCGCTGCGCGGGCCGCTGAGTGCTTCGTTCATAGTGTGGGGCTCCACCAGCTCATGGACAGGCGTATCCCCCGCCCGTCGGTGCCAATTAGACTCAGCATGCCGCGACCAGGTTTCAAGCCTTTCGGGGTAGGAAGTACCCCACTCGCGGCCGCGCGGCTCAGGCCGCAACCCTTTCGATGCAGCGCTCGCCCTGGTTCCGCGGCGCATTCACGTAGCGGCTGACCGGATAATACTCGAATTCATTCAATGAGTTGGCGACGTGTTCGGCCAGCCGGGCGGCATGGTCGCGCGGCCAGTCCGACAGCCAGTCCGCCCACGATTCGGTCGCGAGCACCACCGGCATCCGATCGTGGACCGGCTCGAGCGTGGCGGCCGCCGCGCGGGTCAGGATCGCGAAGCTCAGCTGGACCTCGCCGGCCGGGTTCTTCCATTCGGACCACAGGCCGGCGAAGCAGAAGCCGGCAAGCCCCGGGGCATGGATGAAGTGCGGCACCTTGCCCTCCGGCCGCACCTGCCATTCATACCAGCCGAGCGTCGGCACCAGGCAGCGGCTGTGGCGCACGGCGCTGCGCCACATCGGCTTGGCTGCCGCTTCCTCGCTGCGTGCATTGATGGTCGACATTGGCGCGGCCGGTTGCGACCACCAGGGCGGGATCAACCCCCAGCGCATCGAGAGCGCTTCGCGCCCGGCAGGCGCACCCTGCTCGCGGTCGGCTGCGCCGTCGGCGCGGGCGCTCGTGCGAATCACCGGCAGCAGCATCGTGGGCGCGGCGTTGTAGACGCGCTCGAAGGGATTGCGCACCCTGATGTTGTACTCGCGCTCGATCGCCGCCTGTTCGCGCGAGACGAATCTTCCGCACATGGTTCCGCCACCGCCATGCTTGGCGCCCGCTGCGCCGAGAGGCTATTGTGACGCAGATTCCCCAAGCCAGCGCCGAGGCCCGCCATGCCGCACGATCTCCGTCCCCGCCGTGCCACTGTCGCGCTGCTGTGGCTGGTCGCGGCCGGTGCGCCAGGCGCCGCCCCCGCCGCCCCCGCCACTCCCGTCGCGTCCAGCGCGCTCAGCGCGTCCAGCGCGCTCAGCGCGCTCAGCGCGCCCAGCACGCTCAGCACGCTCACCGAACAGGTGCGCGCCACCGAGATCGCATTCGCGAAGACCCTGGCTGACCGCGACCTCGCCGCGTTCCGCCGCTTCCTGGCCGCGGACGCGGTGTTCGTCCAGGATCCGCCGCTGCGCGGCCCGGATGCGATCACCGCCGGCTGGCGAGGATACTTCGATGGCGCGACCGCGCCGTTCTCCTGGGCGCCCGACACGATAGCGGTGCTGGATTCCGGGCGCCTCGCATTGAGCAGCGGCCCGGTGCTGGCGCCCGACGGCCACCGCATCGGGACCTTCAATTCCGTGTGGCGCCACGAACGCGACGGCCACTGGCGCATCGTGCTCGATCGCGGTTGCCCGCGCTGCAACTGCCCGCCCGCCGCACCGGCCTCCTGAGCCCGGAGGGGCCCCGGTCGGCACTCAGGCCGAGATCGCCAGCCGTTCCGAGTCGTAGACGCGCCGCGTCAGCCCGAACACCGCGGTCGCGGCGAGCAGCGTGCACAGCGCGCTCAGCAGCAGCGGGTACAGCGGCACCGGCTCGGCGCGCAGCAGCCGCATGATCGTGATCTGCTGGCCAAGCAGCGGCACCGCGTACATCCACAGCTGCGCCTTGACCGGCAGCACGCTCAGCACGATCGAGGGGATCAGCGGCACGAGCTGTGCGATGCCCAGATACGTCTGCGCTTCGCGCACGCTCCGGGCGAACGCGGCGATCAGGATCTGGCAGATGCACAGCAGCGCGACCAACGGCGCCAGCACCGGCAGCGCCACGGCGAAGAAATGGGGCCCGAGCGCCAGGCTCATGCCGAGCTGCTCGGTGGGCATGAACAAACCCACCGCCAGGAAGGCCAGCAGCCCCAGCGTCAGGCTGGCGGTGCTGAACGTGGTCGTGGCCAGGAGCTTGCCGAGCAGGATGCGATCACGCGGCACCGGGTTGATCAGCAGCGGTTCGAGCGAGGCGCGCTCGCGCTCGCCCGCGGTCGAATCGATCGCGAGCCACAGCCCGCCGATGAATATCGTCAGCACCAGCATGTAGGGCAGCATGGCGAACAGCAGCGCGCCACGCGCCTGCGGCGTGGCGGTGTCGCGGTTCGCGACCACCAGCGGCGTGGCCACGCCTGGCGAGAGCCCGCGCGCCAGCAGGCGCAGCGCCCCGTAGTGGCGGCCGTAATTCTCGAGCATGCTGCGCAACCGCTCGACGTCGCTCCCGCCCTCGCGGCGCGAGGAATCGTAGATCAGCTCGAGCTGCGCCGGCCGTCCGGCACGCCAGGCGGCCCCGAAATCCGTCGCCACGCGCAGCGCCAGGTCGATGCGCTGCTCACGCACCGCGAGCTCCGGGTCGTCGACCGTCGGCTTCACCGCCACGCCCATCTGGCGGAGCGCATCGACCAGTTCGGGCGCGCGCTCGGCACCGATCACCACCACCGGCAGCGGCTGCTCGGCCTTCTCGAGTTCGCGCCCGACCACCAGCCGCATCAGCACCAGGAACAGCACCGGCCCGAGCAGCGGGCCGAGCAGCAGGCTGTTGAGCAGCACGCGCCGGTCGCGCAGGCTCTCGCGGCATTCCTTGAGATATACGATCAGCGCGGCGTTCATGCCACGGCACCGATCAGCTTCATGAAGGCTTCCTCGAGGTGCTGTTCGCCGGCCAGCGCGCGCAGCTCCCCGGCGGTGCCGTCGGCCACCACGCGCCCATGGGCGATGATCACGATGCGGTCGCACAGCGCCGCCACCTCCTGCATCAGGTGCGTCGAAAGCAGCACGCAACGTCCGGCGCCCTTCAGGCTGCGCAGGAACTCGCGCAGGCTCCGTGTCGCCATCACGTCCAGGCCATTGGTCGGTTCATCGAGCAGCACGTTCTTCGGTCCGTGCACCAGCGCGCGCGCGATCGCGGTCTTGACGCGCTCGCCCTGCGAGAAGCCTTCGGTGCGGCGGCCGGCGATCTCCTGCATCGCCAGCGTCGCGATCAGCGCGTCGCAGGCGGCGCGCGCCGCGGGCGGCGCCATCCCCTGGAGCGCGGCGAAGTACTCGATGTTCTCGCGCGCGCTGAGCCGCTTGTAGAGACCACGCGCGTCGGGCAGCACCCCGATCGTGCGCCGCACCGCCAGCGGCTCGCGCACCGCGTCGAGGCCGTCGACGAGCACGCGGCCTGCGTCCGGGCGCATCAGCGTGTAGAGCATCCGCAGCGTCGTGGTCTTGCCGGCGCCGTTCGGCCCGAGCAGCCCCGTGATCTCGCCGTCGCGCGCGCTGAAGCTCACGCCGTCGACCGCGCGCTTGTCACCGAAGGCCTTGTGCAGCCCGCTGACTTCGATCACCGCGGCACCATCGGCTCATTCATGGATTGCTGCCATTGGCATCGACGAAGAACGGCGTCTGCCCGAGCACCCCGAGACAGCGCGCATCGAGGCGCTGCGGCTCGAGCTGGCGCAGGAACTCATCGACGAGCCGCGGCACGCAGCCGACGGTGAGCAGCCCGTGGCCCTGGCCCTTGAGCTCGAGCAGACGTGCGTGCGGCAGTGTCCGCACGATTTCGCGCGCGTAGCGCGGCGGCGTGACCGGGTCGTGTTCGCCAGCCAGTACCAGCACCGGCAACGGGCTGCGCAGCGGTTCATTGAAATCCGCCGGTCGCTGCCCGTGCGGCCACACCGCGCAGGCCGCCAGCAGCCAGTCGGTCAGGCCGTTGCCCAGCACCGTGCCGGCATCGGCCGGGTTCGAGTGCAGCCGGTCGGCATCCTCGGCGCAGGTGACCGAGAGCGCCATGCCGCCGGTCAGGCTGTCGGCAACGTCGCCGATCACGACCTGCGCCTGCCCGAGCAGCGGCTCGTAGTGGCCGGCGTCGGCTTCCTGCAGCACATAGGGCAGGAGCGCGGCGGTATAGGGGCTGTAGGCGTAGAGCCGCACCAGCTGCGCGAGCGCGCCGCCGTCGATGCTCTGCTGTTGCAGCCGGAAGGTGTACGGGTCGCGCAGCGCGAGCTGCTCGGGATGCGCACGCAGCCGCGCCTGCAAGCGCCGCAGCGTCTGGTAGGGGTCGCCGAAGCGCGTGCTGCAATCGCGCTGCGCGCGGCAGCGCGCGAACAGCTCCTGCAGCGCCGCCTCGAGGTTGCGGGCGTGCTCGCTGCCGAGCGCCAGCGTGTCGGGCACCGCGCTGTCGAGCACGAGCGCGCGCACCGCCTGCGGATGGCGGCGCGCGTACTGCTGCGCCATGCGCGTGCCGTAGGAGACGCCGACCAGGTCGAGCCGCGGCGAACCGAGCGCGCGCCGCACCGCCTCGAGGTCCTCGACCGCATCGCTGGTCGCGTAGTACTGCGGCGCCGCGCGCGCCGCCAGACTCGCCACGCACCCGCGCAACAGCTCGAGGGCGCGCGCCTCGGAGGCGCCTTGCTCCTCCGCGCAGTCGAGCGCGTTCGAGCCGCCGGTGCCGCGCTGGTCCACCAGCAGCACGGCGCGCTGCTTGCGCAGCGCTTCGAACGCGCCGGCGATCGAAGGATAGTCTTCGGTCGCAGCCCCGCCGGGTCCGCCATCGAGGAAGGTCACCAGGTCGGCTTGCGCCTGCGCGGCCTCGGCCCGCACCACCGCGACCCGCAGCCTGATGCGCCGGCCGCCGGGCGCGGCGTGGTTCTCCGGCACCTCGACACCGGTGCAGTAGGCGCGGAGCGTGGCCGTGCCGAGGCCGCGACGGCCGATCTCGCAGGGCTCGAGCGTCAGGCTCCCGAGCCGCAGCAGGTCGGGTGCGACCGCGGACACGGCCAGCGCCGCGTCACCCTGGCCGCCGCGGTGCCGCATGAAATTCCAGCCGAGCGCCGCGGCCAGCAGCGCCAGGATCACGATGCGGCGCAGGCGCGGATTCATGCCGGCCGGTGCCGCAGTGCGCGGTTCCGGCGCAGCAGGTGCACGAGGTAGGTCACGATGACGATATTGAGCACGGTCGCGCCGAGCACGGCAAGGGGCTTGTGGTGGTGCCCGAAGAACAGCTGCCACAATTCGAACGGGATCAGCGAAGCGGTGGCGACGACCGTGAGCCATTCCGCCCAGGTCTTGCGCAGCCACAGGCCAATGCCCTCGGTCAGCAGCACCGCCGTGTAGATCGCGGTCACCAGCAGCAGGCTGCCGATGCGCGCCGAGCCGAGCGCATCGACCCAGTCGAGCAGTCGCTCCAGGAGCCGCCGCTCGAAGCTGTCGGTGAAGGTGTTGAGCCAGTCGTGCAGGCGCTCGACCAGCGCCGGGTTGAGCAGCCGGTACAGCCCGTACGTCGTCGCCAGCAGCAACAGCGCCTTGCCGATCTTGAACAGGCCGATCAGGCGCAAGCCATCCATGCGCCGGGCGGGGCTGTGGGCGGACGATCGCATGCGGCTAGTCTAGCTCGCCTTGGGCACGCGGCGGGCCTGAGCCGCGCCGCCCGCGGCCGCCCCGCGCGGCGC
>JAGWPD010000295.1 GCA_028870705.1 Gammaproteobacteria bacterium | reverse complement strand
TATCGACTTCGCAATAAATAAGCCATGGCAGCTAGGGCCTGTTCACACTCAGGACGTCGATGCGTTGCTGCTCAAAAGGCTTTC
The DNA here is from genome assembly GCA_028870705.1 of Gammaproteobacteria bacterium. Classification (GTDB taxonomy): domain Bacteria; phylum Pseudomonadota; class Gammaproteobacteria; order Steroidobacterales; family Steroidobacteraceae; genus FEN-1191. Next base: position 5,388 of record JAGWPD010000295.1, on the reverse strand, counting down.
AGACAAGGCGCGAGGCGCGCGGCGTGGTCATTCCACGTAAGCGCCGAGCAACGCCGTGTGAAAGCCTTTTGAGCGCAACCTTCCAGGGCCGGCCCAGTTTTGCACAGGGCGGCGTTGCTCCTTCCTCATGTACATCAAGTACATATCGGTCGTCGCGCCTTGCCCTGTGCAAAACTGGGCACGGCCGCATCGACGTCCTAAGTGTAAACAGGCCCTAGGCAAAGCGCGCCGGCGGCGCGGCGAGCCGCACTTCCGGGATGCGCGCGCGCAGCAGCTCATGGAACTCGAGCATCCAGCGCTCCAGCGTGGACAGGCGCCCCGGCACGTAGCTGCTCGACTGCAGCCCGCGCTGCACGCGCTCGCACAGCCAGGTGTCCTCGCGGTTGGTCTGCCGGTTGATCCTGTCGCTCAGGGCTCGGGCAATGCGCATTTCCCGCCGCTCGTCGGGGAGGCCATAGACGGCGCCACGGATGATCGACCTGCCCGGGCCATTGGGCAGGATCTGGAAGAAATCCATCTGGTCGGGCATCACGTCGATGCCAAGGTTCGGCAGCATGCTGTAGAACCGCCAGCAGCGCCGGTTGGGCTCCGGCAGGTGCTGCGAGACTCCGCCCACGATCTTCTGGTAGGTCCGTTCCGACCAGCGCGACGAAGGTTTGTCGCGAAACCACCCCGCGCCCCGCGCCACGCCGGGCACGCCGGCCTGGTCTTCGTAGTCGGGGGTGAACATGCGGTTCAATCCCGGATGGCCGATGGGCACGTGGTAGGACTCCAGGTAATTGTCCATCACGATCTTCCAGTCGACGTTCCAGTGCTCGAAGGTGATCGGGCTCAGCGCCTCCATTTCCTCAAAACGATAGGGCGCCAGCTCATCGCCCAGCTCGCCCCAGACTTCGCGCACCGGCGGCGGATCGCCCGTCACGGCGACGAAGACGAAACCAAAGGCCACGTCCACCTTGACCGGGCGGAGGCCGTTCTGGCTGCGATCGAGATCCGGAAAGCTCTCTCGCACCGGCGTGCCCATCAGCGACCCGTCATGCCGGTAGGACCAGCCGTGGTACGGGCAGGTCACCGAAGTGGGGCAGGTGCCCTGGCCATCGACCAACCGTGCACCACGATGGCGGCAGACGTTGTGGAATCCGCGGATCTTGCCCTCGCGCTCGCGGATCACGAACACGCTCTCCGGTCCGATGTCGAGCGTGGCGAAATCACCGCTCTTCTTCAGGGCGCTGACGTGCGTGACGATCTGCCAGCTGGGCAGCAGGATGCGTTCGATCTCGAGCCGGGTCATCTCCGGATGCGAATACACCCAGGCCGGGAGGGCGTGGGGAGCCGGGTCGGGGGAAAGGCGCTCCAGCGCGGCGGTTGATGTTTTCACGGCGGCACCCTCCGACGGCAATACTATACAGCCGTACAATTTACCCGCGAGCACCTTTGCTTGGCAAATCAGCAAGTTGAACACTGCTGCGCCAAATTGGTAGGTATTGATTAATCAATGACATATGGCACTTATTAAGGTAAATATATGAATTGCCCCAGCGCACGCAGGATCCAGCATTTTTGCCAAGCAGGGCTTCTCAACGCCTCGTGTATATGATCATATAGTAACCTTGGATCGCGGCGGCGAGGGGGCGGGCATGCCCTGCGCCGTTTCCGGCACATCCCCGAAAAGGAGGCCGCCATGGCCCGCAAACTGACCAACAGCAACGCCCATTTCCACAAGGCCCTCACGCGCCTGCCGTTGGGCGTCGCTTCGAATTTCCGCTACTGGGGCGAAGACCGCACCATCTACATCAAGCAGGGGCGCGGCGCGCGCATCACCGACATCGACGACAACGTCTATGTCGACTATCGCCTGGGGTATGGCCCCGCGATCCTCGGATATGCCGATCCGCGCGTCGATGCCGCTGCCCGCGAGGGCATGGACGTCGGCGGCGTATTCGCGCTCTCGACCGAGCGAGAGTATCGCGTTGCGGACCGCATTCACCGGATGGTGCCCGCGGCCGAGCTGGTGCGCTTCTCCAATTCCGGCACCGAAGCGGTGATGGCTGGGCTGCGTCTGGCGCGCGCCTTCACGGGGCGCGACGACTACATCATCCTCGAGGGCGGCTACCACGGCCTGTTCGACGCGGCGATGTGGTACACACCGATGGAGAAGTGGAGTCAGGTTGGACCACCGCAGATCCATCCTTACAGCGAAGGCGTGCCGCTGGGCCTGCGCGGCTTCGCGCATTTCGTCCAGGCGAACGATGCCAACCAGCTCGAGGACGTGTTCAAGCGTACCGCCGGGCGCATCGCCTGCATGCTGATCGAGCCGATCATGGGCAACTGCCTCGGGATCGCCGCCGAGCCCGAGTACCTGCGGGCGGCGCGGAGCCTGTGCGACAAGTACGGCACCGTGCTGCTGATCGACGAGGTCAAGACCGGGTTCCGCGTGGCGCGCGGCGGCGTGCAGGAACTCTACGGCATCAAGGCCGACCTGTGCACCTTCGCCAAGGCGGTCGCCAACGGCTATCCGATCTCGGTGCTGGCCGGGCGCGAGGACATCATGCGCAAGCTGGGCAAGGGGGTAGCGCATGGCGGCACCTACACCGCGCACTCGGTGTCGATCGCGGCGGCGGAAAAGTGCCTCGAGATCCTCGACGAGACCGATGCGCTCGAGCGCATCGCCGACTACGGCACGCGCCTGCGCGCCGGCATGCACGCGGTGCTGGGCGCACGGGGCATTCCGCACAGTTTCGTCGGCCATCCATCGATGATGGGCCTGTATTTCGCGCAGCAGCCGCCGCGCAATTATCGCGACTGGAAGGGCAGCGACTATTCGTTCTACGACGCGATGGCGCGGGTGCTGCACGATGAACGGATCCTGTGCGAGCCCGATTCACGCGAACCCTGGTTCATCAGCGCGGCGCACGACGAGGGCTGCCTGGGCGAGACGCTGGCGGCGTTCGAGAAAGCGGTCGACATGACGCTGAACGGGGCGCGCGAGGTGACCGAACGCAACTACGGCGCGCAGCAGGTCTGACGGTTTCCCGCCGGCGCATGAGCCGCGACCGCGACCAGCTCGACGCAGTGATCATCGGCGCCGGCCACAACGGGCTGGTCGCCGCCTGCTACCTGGCGCGCGCCGGCCTCCGGGTGCAGGTGCTGGAGCGCAACCCGTACATCGGCGGCGCCGCGGTCAGCCGCCAGCTGTACCGGGATTTCACCTACTCGAACTGTTCCTACGTGTGCAGCCTGCTGCGGCCGGAGATCATGCGCACCCTGGAGCTGCCGCGCTACGGGTTGCAGATCATTCCCTACGATGGCGGCTGCACGATGATGCGCGATGGCGGGCATCTGGCGCTGTACGACAACCACGATGCGCTGCGCCGCGAAATTGCGCGTCATTCGCAGCGCGATGCCGCGGCCTACGACCGCTTCGCGCGCGACATGATCCGGCAGTGCAAGTTCATCAAGCCGCTGCTGCTGCGCGAGCCGCCGGATCCGGCTTCCTTGCGCCCACGGGACCTCCGCGAACTGCTCTACCTCGGTGGCCACTTCACCCGCCTTGGCGAAGAGCGCATGTACGACACGCTGCGTTTCTGGACCATGAGCATCGCCGATTTCCTCGACGAGTACTTCGAGAGCGAGATCGTCAAGGCCCACCTGGCCGGCAGCGCGATCATCGGCACGGCGCTCGGGCCGCGCTCGCCGGGAACCGCCTACGTGCTGCTGCATCATTACATGGGCGACATCGACGACACGGTCGGCGCCTGGGGTTTCGCACGCGGCGGCATGGGCGCGGTGACGCGCGCCCTGGCGGCTTCGCTCCAGGCGAGCGGCGGCAGCATCCGCGCCAGCGCCCCGGTAGAGCGGATCCTGGTGCGCGGCGGTCGCAGCATCGGTGTCGCACTGGGGGATGGCGAGGAGATCCGCGCGCGCCTGGTGCTTTCCAACATGGATGTCAAGCGCACTTTCCTCGGCGCGGTGGACGAGCGCGAGCTGCCCGGCGAGTTCCTGCGCCAGGTGCGCAACTTCAAGATCCGCGGCTCATCGGGCAAGCTCAACATCGCCCTCGACGGCCTGCCCACGTTCCCGGCGATTCCCGCCGGTTCGCCCAGCACGCGCGGTGACATGCACGTGACCGACACCATCGAAATGATGGAGCGCGCCTACGACGACTGGAAGGAGGGCAGCTGGTCGCGCGCGCCGTACGTCGACATGCTCATTCCCTCGCAGATCGACCCGACCATGGCGCCGGATGGCAAGCACTACATGTCGGTGTTCGTGCAGTACTGCCCCTACCGGCTCGCCAGCGGGCCGTGGGATGCGGCCAGGCGCAAGGCGTTCGGCGACACGGTAATCGACACGATCGCCCGCCACAGCCCCGACTTCAAGAGCCTCATTCTGCACGCCGAGGTGCGCACACCCTTCGACCTCGAGCACGAGGTAGGCCTCACCGAGGGCAACATCTTCCAGGGCGAGCTGACCTTCGACCAGCTGTTGTTCAACCGGCCCGTCCCCGGCTGTGCGCAATACCGCACTCCCTTGCAGGGCCTGTACCTTTGCGGTTCGACCACGCATCCGGGCGGCGGGGTCATGGGAGCGCCGGGCGCGAATGCCGCGCGCGCGGTGCTGCGCGACCTGCGCCTGGCGGCGGCGTGAGTTCCATGTCGACACGCCGCCCGGCATACGACTGCATCGTGATTGGCGGCGGCCACAACGGCCTGGCCTGCGCAGCCTACCTGGCCCGCTCCGGCCGCTCGGTGCTGGTGCTGGAAGCGGGCGAGCGTCTGGGCGGCGCGGCGGTGACGCGCGAATTCGCGCCCGGGTTCCGTGTGTCAGCCGGCGCGCACCTCCTGCACCAGATGCCCGCGCGGCTGATCGAGGAGCTGGCGCTGGAGCGCCACGGCCTGCGCTGGGCGGCGCACTCGCTGGCCACGGCGGCCCTGGCGCCGGAAGGGGCGGCGCTGGTATTCGGTGGCGCCGCCACCGATGGCGTCGCCGGGCCGATCGAGCGCGCCGATGCCGAGGCCTATGACGCGTTCATGCGGCAGATGCGGCGCTTTGCCGCCGTGCTGAATCCCTTGCTGGAGGCGGCTCCGCCCCGGCTCGGCACCAACCGCTGGGGCGAGCGGCTGAACCTCATGCGCCTCGGATGGCGGATACGGCGACTGGGCAAGCGCGACATGCGCGAGCTGCTGCGGATCGGCGGCATGAACGTCCACGATCTGCTCAAGGAACACTTCAATTCGCCGCACCTGCAGGGCGCGCTCGGGTTGGATGCCGTGCTCGGCACCAATTTCGGTCCGCGCGCGCCCGGTACGGTGCTGACGCTCCTCTATCGGCTGGCCGCGCAGCACGGCGCCGGCGCGCGCGGCCTGGCCTTGCCCGCCGGCGGGCTGG
>JAGWPD010000294.1 GCA_028870705.1 Gammaproteobacteria bacterium | reverse complement strand
CGCGGCCGCGTCCTGCTGGTGGAACCAGGCGCGCACCTTGGCGCGGCTGCGCGGCGAGGCGAGGAAGCCGCTCTCGGTGTTGAGCCAGTCGCGGCTGGGGCCGCCGCTGCGTCCGGTGATGATTTCCACGACCTCGCCGTTGGCGAGTGGCTGGTCGAGCGGAGCAATCCGCCCGTTGACGCGCGCGCCACGGCAGCTGTGGCCGAGCTGGGTGTGCACGTGGTACGCGAAATCGAGCGCTGTCGCCCCGCGCGGCAGGTCGATGACCTCGCCGCGCGGCGTCAGCGCATAGAGGCGGTCGGAGAACAGCTCACGCCTGACGAGATCGATGAAATCGCCGCCACCTGCGCCAATCTGCAGCGGGTCGAGCATGCGCCGCGCCCATTCGATCTTGCGCTCGTAGCCCGCGTCGCGCGCGCCGCCCTCCTTGTAGCGCCAGTGCGCCGCCACGCCCAGCTCCGCGTGCTCGTGCATGTCGCGCGTGCGGATCTGGATTTCGAGCGAACGGTCCTCGGGACCGATGACCGCCGTATGAATCGAGCGGTAATGGTTGTCCTTCGGCGTGGCGATGTAGTCATCGAATTCACCGGGCAGCATGCGCCAGCGGCCGTGCACCACGCCGAGCGCGGCGTAGCAATCGGCCACGCTGGCGACCACGATGCGCACGGCGCGCACGTCGTAGAGCTGCTCGAAGGCGAGCTGCTTGCGCTGCATCTTGCGCCAGATGCTGTATATGTGCTTGGGGCGGCCGTAGACTTGCGCCGCGACGCCCGCGGCCGCCAGCTCGGCGCCGAGCAGGGCGCAGACCTGCTCGATGTACTGCTCGCGATCGACGCGGCGTTCGGCCAGCGCGCCCGCGATGCGGTGGTAATCCTCCGGCTCGAGTTGCCGGAACGCGAGGTCCTCGAGTTCCCATTTCAGGCTCCACACGCCGAGGCGGTTCGCGAGCGGAGCGTAGATCTCGCGCGCTTCGAGTGCGATGCGGACACGCTCGGCTTCGGGCAGTGCGCGCGCGTGGCGCAGGCGCACGAGTTCCATCGCCAGCCGCGCCACGATCAGGCGCGGATCGGCGGCGGTCGCAAGCAGCATCTTGCGCAGCGTCTCGGCCTGCTGGGCATTGAGCCCGCGGCTCGCCGTCCAGCCCGCCGGCAGGCCGATGTCGCCCAGCAGTTCCAGCTGCCGGGCGAGCGCTTCCGCCGCGGCGCCGAAGCGCGTCGCCGCGGTCGCCGCGTTGCATGCGAGCCCCGCCGCGCGCGCCTGGGCGATCCACGCGGCCACGGCGATCTCCGGTTCCTCGGTGAGCTGGCCGACGAGCTGCGCGAGTTCGGTGCCGAGTTCCATGCCAGGCTGAGCGAGCCCGAGTTCGCGGAACACGTCCGCCGCGGCGGCGATGGCCGCCGCCGGCGCACTCAGGCTTTTGGCTGCAGTTTCCAAGCGTCAGGGGCCCGCATAGTGCGTGTGATGGCCGGCTCTTCCGGCTATCATTCTGCTAATGAGCTTCCACAGCAAGAGGCGCCATGCCGCGCTACTCCGGCAGTTCCTGGCGTAGTTTCCGGCCAGAGGGGATGGCGGCACGCGTCGCAGCCAGGAAGCCTGCGCCGCGGGTACCGGTCGCGGTCGAATGCCGCATCCTGGGGCTGGATCCGGGCTCCGTGCGCACCGGCTACGGAGTGATCGATTGCGCCGCAAGTGGCGAACAGCATGTGACCAGCGGCTGCATCAAGGCCGGCACCGGTGACTTCCCGCAGCGCCTGCGGCGCATCTATGAAGCTATCGTGACGCTGATCGAGGAGCACCGACCCGACGAAGTCGCGATCGAGCGCGTATTCATGCATCGCAACGCCGACAGTGCCCTCAAGCTCGGCCAGGCCCGCGGTGCGGCCATCTGCGCGGCGCTGGGGCTCGGTGCGAGCGCGCACGAGTACGCGCCGCGCGCGATCAAGCTGGCGGTCAGCGGTTACGGTGCCGCGGACAAGGGGCAGGTGGCGCAGATGGTCAGCGCGCTCCTGCGGCTCGAGCGCCGCCCGGTGGCCGATGCCGCCGACGCGCTCGCCGTGGCACTGTGCCACGCGCAGACGCGGCGCGCGGCCGCGCGCTACGGAGTCCGGAATTGATCGGTTCGCTGGCAGGCGTACTGACCCAGAAATCGCCGCCGGCGCTGGTCGTCGAGGTTGGCGGGGTAGGCTATGAGCTCGAGGCGCCGATGTCGACCTTCTACGGCCTGCCTCCGATCGGCCATTCGGTGCGGCTGCTCACGCATCTGCTCGTGCGCGAAGACGCCCACATCCTCTATGGGTTCGGATCGGCCGGCGAGCGGCAGTTGTTCCGCAGCCTTCTCAAGGTATCGGGTGTCGGTCCGCGCATCGCGCTGGCGATCCTGTCAGGGTCGAGCGCCGAGGCTTTCGCCGCCAGCGTGCAGGTCGGCGACGTGGCAGCGCTGACGAAGATCCCGGGCGTCGGGCGCAAGATCGCCGAGCGCCTGGTGGTCGAGATGCGCGATCGCCTGGCCGGTGCCGGCACGGAGGCCCAGGTAGCCGCCATCGCGGCGCCCGTTGGCGTGGCCGCCGAGGCCTACAGTGCGTTGCTGGCGCTGGGCTACAAACCGCTCGAAGCGACACGGCTTCTCAAGAGCACGGGTGGCGCCGGCAGCACCGAGGAGCTGATTCGTGGCGCACTGCAGAGCGCAGCGCGGGAATGAGCGCGCCCGCGAACGATGAGCGGCTGGTGAGCGCTTCGGGTCGGGCCGACGAGACGCAGGCCGATCGGGCGATCCGGCCGCGCAGCTTCGCCGAGTACGTCGGGCAGGAGCAGGTCAAGAGCCAGCTGGGCATCTTCATCGAGGCGGCGCGCGAGCGCGCCGAGGCGCTCGACCATGCGCTGATTTTCGGGCCGCCCGGCCTCGGCAAGACGACGCTGGCGGTGATCATCGCCGCCGAACTCGGCGTGAACCTGCGCCAGACATCCGGGCCGGTGCTCGAGCGGCCGGGGGACCTGGCCGCGATCCTCACCAACCTGCAACCGCGCGACGTGCTGTTCGTCGACGAGATCCACCGGCTCAGCCCGGTGGTCGAGGAAGTCCTGTATCCCGCGATGGAGGACTACCAGCTCGACATCATGATCGGCGAAGGTCCGGCGGCGCGCTCCATCAAGCTCAACATCCCGCCCTTCACGCTGGTCGGCGCGACCACGCGCGCCGGCCTGCTGACCTCGCCGCTCCGCGACCGCTTCGGCATCGTGCAGCGCCTCGAGTTCTACAGCGTGCCCGAGCTCGAGCGCATCGTGACGCGCGCCGCGGGCATCCTGCAGGCGCCGATCACCGCCGGCGGCGCGGCGCGCATTGCGCAGCGCGCGCGCGGCACGCCGCGCATCGCCAACCGGCTGCTGCGCCGGGTGCGTGATTACGCCCAGGTGCGCGGCAATGGCGAGGTGGATGAACCAGTGGCCGTGGCGGCGCTCGACCTGCTGGAAGTCGATCCGCTGGGCTTCGACGCGCTGGATCGCAAGCTCCTGCTGATTATCATGGAGAAGTTCGACGGTGGCCCGGTCGGCATCGAGAGCCTGGCCGCCGCCGTTGGCGAAGAGCGCGGCACGCTCGAGGACGTGATCGAGCCGTACCTGATCCAGCAGGGGTTCCTCGCGCGCACCGCCCGCGGACGCATCGCCACGCGCAGCGCCTGGCAGCACTTCGGCCTGAGGATGCCCGAGCGCGCCGCCGCCAACCTGCCGTTGTTCGGCGACAACCCATGAGTGTGAGCGCATGAGCGCCTTTCAGTGGCCCGCGCGCGTGTACTACGAGGATACCGATGCCGGCGGCGTCGTCTACTACGCCAATTACCTGCGCTACCTCGAGCGCGCCCGCACCGAGTGGTTCCGTGCGCACGGCCACAATCAGCTCGCGCTCGCCACCGATCCCGGCGTGCTGTTCGCGGTGGCCGAAGTCAGCGTGCGCTACCGGCGGCCGGCGCGGCTCGATGACCTGCTGATCACGAGCTGCGTGGCGGCACGCGCAGGCGCGGCCAGCGTGGTATTCGGGCAGCAGATTCGGCGCGGGCGCGAAGACGGCGAACTGCTCGCCGAAGCGACGGTGCGGGTGGTCTGCGTGGATGCCAACGGCTTTCAACCGCGGCGCCTGCCGCCGCAGATCATCGGAGACCTGCAGTAATGGGCGCGGACCTGTCGATCCTGCGGCTGGTGGTGCAGGCCAGCCCGGTCGTGCAGCTGGTGATGGCGTTGCTGCTGGCGGCTTCGTTGATGTCCTGGGCGATCATCTTCGGCAAGCGCACGATGGTGCGGCGCGCGCGCAGCGAGGCCGAGCGCTTCGAGAACAGCTTCTGGTCCGGCGGCGATCTGACGGCGCTGTATCGCTCGATCGAATCGCGCGGCGGCGCGAGCGGCATGGAGAGCATCTTCGAATTCGGCTTCCGCGAGTTCGCGCGGCTCCGCCAGCAGGATGGCGCCGCCGATCTGCTGCTCGAGGGCGCGCGGCGGGCGATGCGCGTGGCGCAGCTGAAAGAGATCGAGCGCCTCGAGCAGAGCCTGGCGACTCTTGCCACGGTAGGCTCGACCAGCCCCTACGTCGGCCTGTTCGGCACGGTGTGGGGCATCATGAGTGCCTTCACTTCGCTCAGCAACGTGCAGCAGGCCACGCTGGCCTCGGTCGCGCCCGGCATCGCCGAGGCGCTGGTGGCAACCGCGTTCGGCCTGTTCGCCGCGATTCCCGCGGTGATCGCCTACAACCGTTACGCCGACCAGGTCAGCCGCCTGGAAATGCGCTACGACGCCTTCATGGAGGAGTTCTCGACCATCCTCCAGCGCCACGCGACCCGTGGCGCCAGCGGAGGCTAGCGTGGCCGTTTCAGGACGGCCGAAGCGCCGGCTCATGGGCGAGATCAACGTCGTGCCGTACATCGACGTGATGCTGGTGCTGCTGATCATCTTCATGATCACCGCGCCGCTGCTCACGCAGGGCATCAAGGTCGAATTGCCGAAGGCCGCTGCGGAACCGATCGATGCCCGCGCGGTCAACAATCTCGAGCCGCTGGTGCTGTCCGTCGATGCGCGCGGTCGCCTGTACCTGAACGTTGGTGCGAATCCGCAGCTGCCGATCGATGACGCGACGGTGCTGGCGCGGGCAACCGCAGCGCTGCGGCGCGCGCCGCAACGGGTCGTGCTCGTCAAGGGTGATGCCGCGGTGAACTACGGACGTATCGTCACGGCGATGGCGATGTTGCAGCAGGCGGGCGCAAGCAAGATCGGCTTCCTCACCGAGCCTTTGCCGCCGCCGGCCGCACCGCGGCCATGAACCCGCCGGGGGCGCGCGGCGAGCGGCCCGGGCGCGCGCTGCCGATCATCCTGTCGGTGCTGGTGCACGCCGCCGTGGTCGCGCTGCTCGGCTGGGGCTGGTGGGGTTACCGCGCGCCGAAACCGGTCCCGCAGCAACTGGCGATCGAGGCGACGGTCGTGATCGACAAGGCGCACACGCCCGCGCCTGCCCCGACCGCTGCCGCGCCGGCGCAACCCGAACCGGCTGCCGCGCCGGTGCCGCCGCCACCAGGCGCTGCCCAGCAGCAGGCCGAACGGGAGCTCGAGCGTCGTGAGCAGCAGCGGCGTGAACAAGCGCAACTCGAGCGCGAGCAGCGCGCCGCCGATGAACGCGCGGCCAGCGAACGCGCGGAACTCGAGCGGCAACAGCGTGAGCGCGCCGCGGCGGAGGCGCAGCGGCGGGAGCAGGAGGCTGCGCAGCGCAAGGCGGCGGATGCTGCGCAGCGCGCGGCGCAGGAGAAGGCGCAGCGCGAAAGTGAACTGCGTGCGCAACTGGCGGTCGAAGAGCGGATCAATGCGGCGCGCGGCAGCGCCGCGGCCGCGGAATGGTTGTCGCTGATCCGCGACCGCGTGACGCATGCGTGGATACGCCCGCCGAGCGCGCGTGCTGGGGTAGACTGCGAAGTGCACGTGACACAGGTGCCTGGAGGCGTGGTAACGGGCGTAAAGATCGGCAGCTGCAATGGCGATGCCGCCGTGCGCGAATCGATCGAGGCGGCTGTCTATCGTGCCTCACCACTGCCTTCGCCCACGAACCCGGATATCTTCGACCGCAACCTGACATTCACCTTTCACCCCGACTAGGGCCTGTTCACACTCAGGACATCGATGCGTTGCTGCTCAAAAGGCTTTCAGTCCAGGCGCGAGGCGCGCCGATTGGTCATTCCACGTCAGCGCCGAGCAACGCCGTATGAAAGCCTTGTGAGCGCAACCCCCGCTTGTGGATGCGCCCATGCCAAATTCACAAGTACATATCGGTCGTCGCGCCTTGCCCTGTGCAAACCTGAGCACGGCCGCATCGACGTCCTGAGTGTGAACAGGCCCTGGTAGCGCCGCGCCGTGATCAAAGTCGCCTCGTACCGGACCAGGAGCGCTGCCGCGTTGGTGGCGGCATTGGCGTTTGCCGGCG
>JAGWPD010000293.1 GCA_028870705.1 Gammaproteobacteria bacterium | reverse complement strand
ATCGCAGCGAAAAGTCCGCCGCTGATCAGCGTCATCGCCAGCTGCTGGGCCTGGCGCATCGGCTGCAGCGCCTGCGCCAGGCGGAGCGGCTGGATCTTGCGGGCCTCCTGCAGCGCGAGGTCCTCGAGGAGCTTGCCGCGCTGCCAGACCGCGGCCCTGCGCTGGCCGCGACGATCGAACACCTCCGCCGCATCGTGTACGAATTGAATCCCCCCGGCATCGAGGAGCTCGGCTTTGCCGGTGCGCTGGAGCACTTCCTGGCGGCGCAGGCCGAGCACGCCGGCTTCGAATTCGAGCTCACGGTGCCGGAAACGCCCATGCTGGCGCAGCCCAGGATCCTCGCGCTGGTGTACGGCGTGGCGCAGGAGGCGATCGTCAATGTCGGCCGACACGCGCGCGCGACGCGCGTGCAGGTTGCGGTCAGAGTCGGACCAGGCAGGCTTGAGCTGCAGGTTCGCGACAATGGTATTGGCATTGTCGATGGCGCCTGGCCGCGCCCGGATTGCCACGGGCTGCTGGCCGCATCCGAACGCCTGGCCGAGGTGGGGGGCACGCTGCGCACCAGCGGCACGCCGGGGCATGGCACGATCCTGGAAGCATCCGTACCGTTGCTGACGGCGCAGCCACGCCAGCACTTCAGGGAGCAAGTATGACGATCGATCGCACTGCGTCGCAGCGCGCGTGCCTGTGCCTGGTGGCAGCACTGGCCTTGGCCGCGCAGTCGCTGGCGGCGCCGCCAGTGCCGCCGCCACAGTTCGACGAGGCGCCGATCCGCGAGGCGATCCGCACGCTGTCCTCCGACCACTTCGACGGCCGCGCTCCGGCCAGCGTCGGGGAACAGCGCACCATCGAATACCTGGCCGCCCGGTTCAGGAGCCTGGGCCTCCAGCCCGCCAGTCATGGCAGCTACCTGCAGGCCGTGCCGATGCTGCAGATCACGCCGTCGACTGACGCCGTGCTGGCCATCGCCGGCGGCGCAGCGCCGCTCGGTTTCGCGTACGGCAGCGATATCGTCGTCACCACGCCGCATCCGCAGGCGACGGCTTCGATCAATGGCAGCGCGCTGGTTTTCGCCGGCTACGGCATCGTTGCGCCGGAATACCAGTGGAATGATTACGCCGGCCTCGATGTCCGCGGCAAGACCGTGGTGGTGCTGGTGAACGACCCGGGCTATGCGACCGGCGATCCCGCGCTGTTCCACGGCAAGGCCATGACCTACTACGGGCGTTGGACCTACAAGTACGAAGAGGCCGCTCGGCAGGGCGCGGCCGGCGTGCTGATCGTGCACGAGACCGGTCCGGCCGGTTACCCCTGGGAAGTCGTGCGCAACAGCTGGAGCGGCCCGGCGGAGGAGCTGCCGCCGGGCAAGGCGTTCCTGCCGCAGATCCAGGGGTGGCTCAGCCACGAGGCCGCGACGCGACTGTTCGCGGCGGCAGGACTGGACCTGGCGAAGCTGGCGGCTGCGGCTGCGCGGCGCGATTTCAGGGGGGTGGAGCTGCACCTCACCGCGAGCCTGACGCTGCACAACCGGGTGCGCCCGGTCGTCAGCCACAACGTCGTCGCGCTGCTGAAGGGCACGCGGCATCCGGACCAGGTGGTGGTCTACAGCGCGCATTGGGATCATTTCGGCGAGAAGGCCGGCCCGGACGGCAAGCCGCAGATCTTCCATGGCGCCGTCGACAACGCCACCGGCGTTGCGGGTCTGCTCGCGCTCGCACGCAAGTTCGCCGCCGACAAGCCCGCTCCGGCCCGCAGCCTGCTGTTCATCGCCACGACATCCGAGGAGCAGGGCCTGCTCGGTGCCGCTTACTACGCCGCGCATCCGCTGTTCCCGCTGGCCGACACGGTCGCCAACCTCAACATGGATGAGATGGATACCTTCGGCGCGACCCGCGACCTGACGGTGCGCGGGCAATTCATGTCGACGCTCGATGATCTTCTCGGGCGCGGCGCAGCCTCGCTCGGCCTGAAGCTGCAGCCGGATGCGCATGCGTCGAAGGGTTACTATTTCCGTGCCGATCACTTCGAGTTCGCCAAGCGCGGCGTGCCGGCGCTGAGCGTGTACTGGGGCACCGACTACGTGGGTCATCCGGCGGGATGGGGCCTCGAGCAGCAGCTTGCGTTCGACGACCAGCGCTACCACAAGCCGCTCGACGTGTACGATCCCGCATGGAATCTCGCCGGCATGGTGCAGCAGCTGCAGGCGCTTTACCTGACGGGACGCGCGCTCGCCGATGGCGATGAGTGGCCCACATGGTATGCGGACAGCCCGTTCCGCGCCGCACGCGCGGCGCAGCGCCCGCAGGCCCGGTAGCCACCGCGGTGACGCTCACGGCGGCGACGCGCATTCCGCTCGGCCGCAGTGGCATTGCAGTGGCGCCGCTGGGCTGGGGCATGTGGCGCTTCGCGGGCACGGATCCCGCGAGCGCGCAACGGCGGATCGAAGCGGCCCTGGAGATCGGCTGCACGCTCTTTGACACTGCGGACATCTACGGCTATGCCACGCCCGCGGGTTTCGGCGGTGCGGAACTCCTGCTGGGCCGCGTGCTGCGCGCCGCGCCGGCCCTGCGCCAGCGCATGGTGCTCGCCAGCAAGGGCGGCATCTACCCACCGCTCCCGTACGACTCCAGCGCCGGCTACCTCGCGCAGGCCTGCGAGAAATCATTGCAACGGCTCGGGATCGACTGCATCGATCTGTACCAGATCCATCGCCCCGACGTGCTGACCCATCCACAGGAAGTGGCGGCGACGCTGGACCGGTTGCGTCAGGCGGGCAAGATCCGCGCGGCGGGCGTCTCCAACTACAGCGCGCACCAGCTCGATGCGCTGTGCGCATGCATGCCGTTCCCGCTGGCCTCGATACAACCGGAATTCTCGGCGCTCGCAATCGAACCCCTTGGTGACGGCGTGCTGGATGCGGCCGCGCGCCACGGCCTCGCGGTGCTCGCGTGGTCGCCACTGGCGCAGGGTCGGCTGGGGGATACGGCGGTGCCTGCGACGGGGTCAGAGCGCTCGCAGGCGGTGTGCGCCGCGCTGGACCGGATCGCCGTGCGTGCGGGCGCAGCGCGCTCCGCCGTGGCCTACGCGTGGATCATGGCGCATCCTTCGCGCCCGGTGCCGCTGATTGGCAGCCAGAATCCCGCGCGCATCCGCGCCGCCACCGCCGCCTACGCCGTGCACATCAGGCGCGATGAGTGGTACCAGGTGCTCGAGGCCGCGCGCGGCGCGGCGCTGCCCTGAGGCCAGCGCCGCGCAAAGATACTGCCGGTAGATGACGCGGCCGCCCGCGCCGACCCAAGCTTGTACGCCGAGAGCGCTTCACGGGCGCTTGCCCGACCGGGGCGCGCAGCAATGGCAATCTGACGGGCAAAGCCACGCCATAGGGCTATCTCTGCAGGCTGCGTGTCCACTACTGACGCGGATCGGGCATTCGAATTTGTTCGGCTCGCGCGGATGTCCCGTGGGATCCGCCAGATACGCATTTGACAATATTCCGCCCGTGGATTCACCCGCGAGAGTCGAGGTGATTGCACATGACTGAGTGAAAGGTCACCGACCGGCCAGCCAATGGGCCGGCGCCAGCGCGACGGGCGACAGGTGGGAGATCATCGTTCGCGCGTACCGCCACTGCATTGGTGTCTCCTGATTGCGACGGCGAGTTGCTCATCGGCGACGGTTTTTCATGCCGGGTGAATGCGGCCAAGATGGTGCCCAGCGAATAACCGCTATCTGCGTGGTGCCGAATCGAAAATGAACATTGCATCAGCCAGGACATTCCTGATGACCGCCTCTGCATTGGCAGTGGTTGCCTGCAGTAGCGCGGGCTCGACGGCTACTTTGGGCGGAACGCCGCCCAGCAGCGGAACGCCGCCCAGCAGCGGGCCGACGGCCAGCAGCGGGTCCTTCCAGTTCACTGCTGCAACGTATGATGCCACTGGCAATGCCACGTCCGTGAATGTGGGCGTGTCACGCAGCGGTGGCACCAAGGGCGCCGTGACGGTCGACTACTCCACGTCCGACGGCACGGCGACGGCTGCCAAGGACTACACGACGGTAGGCGGAGTATTGCGCTGGGCCGACGGCGATGGCGCCGCGAAATCGTTTTCGATTCCGCTCCTGGCGGACGGCACCGCGGCCGCCAGCAAGTCATTCAACGTGCAGCTTGCGAACGCAACCGGCGGCGCGGCATTGATCGCGCCGAGCACGGCGACAGTGACGATCCCACCAGCTACCGCTACCACGACGCTGTCGATCAGCGTACAGGGCAACCACTTCGTGGACGGGGCGGGTAATACAGTACAGCTGCGCGGCGTAAACATCAGCGGCCTGGAAGCCACGGCCATTCAGGGTTGGTCGCCCGACCCGTGGGGCGACGGAAATCTGGGGGGCGAACCGAACTGGCAACTAGTTCGCAGCTGGAAGGCCAATGCCGTACGGCTGCCGTTGAATGAAGCCTCTTGGCTGGGGCTGACCACCTATGATCACAATGGCTCCGCGCGCCAGGCCGATCCCGCCGCGAACTACAAGTCGACCGTGATCAAGGCAGTGGCGGACGCGACGGCCGCAGGCCTGTATGTCATTCTGGATCTGCATTGGAACGGCCCCAAGGTCACAGTACCCGGACAAGCCACGCCGGCACCGCAAACGCCCTTCGAGGGCGGTGGTGGCCAGAATCCAATGGCCGATGCCGATTACTCGCTGCAATTCTGGAGTTCGATTGCGCAACAATTTCAGCACAACGCGGCGGTCATGTTCGAGTTGTTCAATGAGCCGTATTTCTGGTGGATTACCGCCACGGAGCAGGAATGGTCGGTCTGGCGTAACGGCGGAGTCATTTCGCAGTATGTCACCGGTGGCAATCCCTACCAGGTCGCCTACAACTGGAAGAGCGCGGGCATGCAACAGATGCTCGATGCCGTTCGGGCCACCGGCGCGAGCAATGTCGTGATTGCCGGTGGAGTCAACTGGAGCGGTGACATGATTGGCTGGCTGGCCAACAAGCCGTCGGATCCATTAAACCAGCTGGCCGCCGCCTGGCACGCCTATCCGAATCCTTCCGCCAAAAACGAGCCGGCGCTGGGAGTGGCCCAATACACTTATGTGCAGAACATCACGGCAGCGCAAGTTCCGGTTGTGATTACCGAGACGGGCGATCACAACGCCCCCGGCACGATTGGCGCGCCATTGGTGTCAGCGGTCCTGCCCTGGGCTGACCAGAATGGAGTGTCCTACCTCGGGTGGGGTTGGAATCCCTGGTCGAACGCAGACAACGTTCTGATCAAGGACACCTTGGGCACGCCCACGGACGGATACGGCGCGTACTTTCGACAACACCTACTGTGTCGAGGCGGTGGCACAGTCGTCTGCCCCTGACGGCGGCGCGCACTGCACCAGCACCGATGCTGGGGTGTTGGAGGACGCAGGCGGATTGGAGCGGGGAGCGGGCCCTCTTGGATACGGCCGTACTGGACCCGTCGTCGTGCATTTGCCGGTACCCCTTTCGGCACGGCCGGCAGGCGCTGTGGCCTTGCGCGCCCGCACGAGATGCGAGTCAAGATAACTATGGAGAATCAGGTGCTTACGGACCCGGTATGCATCCGCAGGCACGCCCCTGAAAAGTCGGTTTGGCTCCCCGGGTTGGACTCGAACCAACGACCTGCGGATTAACAGTCCGACGCTCTACCGACTGAGCTACCGGGGAATCGGGCGCGAATTCTCAAGGCTGCACCGCGAGCCGTCAAGGACGGCCACGGCATTCTGCCATCAACCGCCCAATGCGCGGCGCATGCGCTCGACGGCCTGTTCCAGCATCTTGCGGCTGCAGGCGAACGACAGGCGCACGTGGCCGGGCGCGCCGAAGCCGGAACCAGGGACGACGGCGACGCCGACCGCATTGATGAGATGCGTGGCGAAGGCGTTGTCGTCGGGCAGGCCCAGCTTCGACATCGCCTTGCGCACGTCGGCGAAGGCATAGAAGGCGCCGCTCGCCGGGCGGCACGCTACGCCCGGGAGAGAATTGAGCGCGGCCACGATGTAGTCGTGCCGTTCCCTGAACGCGCGGTTCATCGTCGCGACGCATTCCTGGTCGCCGTTGAGCGCCGCCACGCCGGCCTTCTGGCTGATGCTCGAGGCGTTCGAGGTCGACTGTCCCTGGATCGTGCCCATCGCGGTGACCAGTTCCTGCGGGCCGCCGCAATAACCGATGCGCCAGCCGGTCATCGCGTAGGCCTTGGATACACCGTTGATCGTGACGGTGCGGTCATAGAGCTGAGGCACCACGGTCAGCAGACTCGTGAACGGTTCGCTGCCCCAGTAGATCTTCTCGTACATGTCATCGGTGCCGATGACGATACGCGGATGCCGCAGCAACACCGCGCCGAGCGCGCGCCACTCGGCCGCCGTGTAGGCCGCGCCGGTCGGGTTGCTCGGGCTGTTGACGAGCAACAGGCGCGTGCGCGGCGTGATCGCCGCCTCGAGCTGCTGCGCCGTGATTTTGTAACCCTGCTCGGGTCCGGCATAGGGCGTCACGGGCACGCCGTCGGCGAGCAGCGCCATGTCGGGATACGAGACCCAGTACGGTGCCGGCACGATCACTTCATCGCCCGGGTCGAGCACCGCCATGCACAGGTTGAAGATCGTCTGCTTCGCGCCCGAGGACACGAGGATCTGGTTGCGCTCGTAGCGGATCGCATTGTCGCGCTGGAACTTTGCGATGATCGCGTCCTTGAGCTCGGGGATGCCGTCGACATTCGTGTAGCGCGTGAAGCCACTGTTGATCGCAGCCACGCCAGCCGCACCGATATGCGCGGGCGTATCGAAATCAGGCTCGCCGGCGCCGAGGCCGATGACATCCTTGCCTTCGGCCTTCAACCGGGCGGCGAGGGCGGTGACGGCGAGCGTGGGCGAGGGCTTGACGCGCAGCGCGCGCTTGGAGACGGCAAGGGTCACTGCGGAACCTCTTTGAGACGGTGTTCGACGGGAAAACAGCAGGGGAAACCTGCGTTATATTAGCTGACTGACCATGGAAACTCGACCCTTCGAACTCGTCTCGAACTACCGGCCGGCGGGCGACCAGCCGCAGGCGATCGCGCTCCTCGTTGAAGGCCTGCGGACAGGCCTTGCGCACCAGACGCTGCTCGGTGTCACGGGATCGGGCAAGACCTACACGATCGCGAACGTCATCGCCCAGGTGCAGCGCCCGACGCTGGTGCTGGCACACAACAAGACGCTGGCGGCGCAACTGTACGGCGAGCTGCGCGAGTTCTTCCCGCGCAATGCGGTCGAGTACTTCGTCTCCTACTACGACTACTACCAGCCCGAGGCCTACGT
>JAGWPD010000292.1 GCA_028870705.1 Gammaproteobacteria bacterium | reverse complement strand
GACGCGCACGCCTGAGGCGCCGGCACTCCGCCCTAGCGCGCTGCGCCGAGCTCGACGCTGCGGTAGACGATCGTCAGGTCACCGTCCTGCGATGGGGTCGTGAGTGTCGGTGGCGGCGCGCGCAGCGCCGCGCCCGCGGGGGGCAGGCCGTAGGAACGGTCCGCCAATCGCAGCGAGCGCGTGGCCGTGGGCGCCGCCGCCGCTGGCGCGCCGGTGTCGATGGCGAGGTCGACTCCGTCGGGGCCGAGGCCAACCAGTTCGAGCCAGCTCGTGCCATCCGGCCCGCGCCATGGATGCGCGGCAATGGCCCGAGCCCCATCGAGCACCTGCACGGACTTCAGCGGAAAACCCCTCGGAAACGCGAGTTGCAGTTCCGGCGCCGCGCGCATCGATCGCAGGTGCACGCGACGCAGTCCGGCCGGGTCGCCGGGAGCAGCGGGGAGCGGCTGGAGTTCCGGCGCCGCGTAGGCGAGCCGCGGCGCCGCTGCGTAGCGCAACGACGCGATCACCCCGACCGGTGTCGCCGGGAGCGGCGCAGCGCTGGTCGCCGCGAAATCGATGCGCGGCGGGTCGCGTTTCGAATCGGGTTGCAGCACCCAGTGCGCACGGCCGCGATCGGCATCGAGCGCGTACCACAGCAGCGTGCGTTGCGGCATGCGCGTCGAATAGGGCGGTGCCAGCAGCGTGGCGGTAACGCCTGCCAGCAGCACGAGCAGCGCGGCCAGGCCGTACGCCCGCACGCTGCGCGCGCCCGCCTGCGCCAGCAGTGGCGCGAGACCGAGCACGACGAGTCCCGCTACGGCGGTGATGATCGGCCAGGCGTCCGCACCCAGCGCCGGGTAGGTCAGCAGGAGCGAGGGCACCAGCGTGAACGCGGCGCCCAGCACCGGGAGCGCGGCGACGATGCCCGGTACGGCGGCGCGCGCGTCTGCGCGCAGCGCGCGCCGCGCCAGCAGTGCGGCCGGGATGCTGGCCACCAGCGGCGCCAGGAACAGGAAGCTCAGTTCCGCGACCGCCAGCGAGCACAGCAACGCCAGCGCGGCGAGCCACAGCACGTTCGCGCACCACCAGGCCCAGGCATTGAGGCCCGTGACCAGGCGCTGCGCCGCAAATGGCGCCAGCAGCGCGAGCGCGAGGCAGGCGAGATGCATGCCGAAGGGATGCGCGGCCCAGGAATAGCTCTGCGCGGGGGGCACCGCGCCCGCGGCGCGCAGCAGCGCCAGCAGGAGCGCGGCGATCACTGCCGCGGCCAGCCAGCCGCCAAGCAGCATGGCCAGCGCACGCGCTACCGCGCGCACACCCAGCACGCCCGCGCGCGCCAGCGGCCACAGTGCCAGCAACAGCAGCGCCGCCAGCCCGAGCCCGATCGCCGCACTGATCGCAGCAGGCCAATGCAGCAACGTGCGGCCGAACACGTCGAAGAACACCGCGCCGGCTGGCCGTGCGGCGGCAAGGTCGGCGCCGGCGAACGCCTGCAGCGATGCCAGAGCGTTCTGACCCTGGTGCTGCAGGCTGCCGCGATCGAGCAGCGCCAGGCGGTCGAGCGGCGTGTGGTACCGCTCGACATCGCCGATCAGCGCGAAGTTGAGACCCTCGTAGCCGGCGGCCTTGAACACCGTGAAGTCGGTGTCGTTGGGCAGCAGCTTGTAGATGAAGTAGTACAGCGAGTTGCTGGTCGGGCGCTGCGCGGCGCGCGCGAACAGGCGGATCGAGAAATCGGTGGCCGGGCCGGTCTCGAACATCAGGCTCGGGCCGCTGTCACCGCGCGCATCGACATTGATCGCGGCCTTGACCGCGCGCGCCTCCGGGTCGCGATCGACGAACATCCGCGCGCCGAGCAGCCCCGCTTCCTCGCCCTCGTTGATCAGCAGCACGACTGGATGGCGCGGCGGAGGGCCGAGCTTGAGGATCCGCGCGATCTCGAGCACCGAGGCCACGCCGATGCCATCGTCGCCTGCGCCCGGGCCAGAAGGTACCGAGTCGTAGTGGGCGGCCAGGAGTATCGCGCCGCCGGCCGGCTCGCTTCCGGCGATGCGGGCAACGACGTTGACGGTCCAGCCGCACAGCAGCCACCTGTCGCACACCCAGCCGCTGCGGGTCTCCGCCGGGATGCCGAGCGCGTGCAGACGCGCGATGATGCGGGCGCGGATGCGCGCGTCCGCGGCGCTGCCGATCGGGTGTGCGGCGTCGTCGCCAACCAGCTCGTCGAGCACCTGCGCGGCGCGCTGCGCCGAGAATTCACCAGCCGGTGCGTTTGCCGGAAGGGGCGCCGGCGGCTGGTACAGCCACTGGCTCGAAAGCGTGAACGCCAGCAGTGCAAGCAGCGTGGCCCACAATGCTGCCGCGCCGCCGCGCGGCCGCGGCGATGGATTGGCCATGTGCAGCGTGCCCCCCGGGGTCGAGGGCGCGATGATAGCCGGAAAGGGCTCAGCCCGCGGCCACGCTGTGGAGCGCGCGCAGGCGCGCGGTGGTGCCGCGGGCGAAGGACAGCAGGTCCTGCGCCTCCATCGGCCGGCCGAGCAGGAAACCCTGCAACCCGCCGCAGCCCGCGGCGTCGAGGAATTCCATCTGCGCCGGCGTCTCGACGCCTTCGGCGACCACTTCGCGCTGCACCGCCTTGGCCATCGCCAGCATCGCCTCGACCAGCCGGCAGGCGGCGACGTTGTGCGGCAGGTCGCGCACGAAGGCGCGATCGATCTTGATCGTGTGGATCGGATAGCTGCGCAGGTAGTTCAGCGAGGAATAGCCGGTGCCGAAGTCATCGAGCGCCAGCCGCACGCCGAGCGAGGCGAGCGCCTCGATGGCGGCCCCCGTGACCGAGGCCTCGGCCAGCACGCTCTCGGTGATTTCCAGCTGCAGCTCGCCCGGCTGCAGGCCATGGCGCGCGAGACAGTCGCGCACGGTGTCGATCAGGGCGCCATCCATCAACTGCCGCACCGAGACATTGACCGACACATAGTCGAGCGCCAGCCCGTCGCGCCGCCAGGCCATGAATTGCCGGCAGGCGGTGTTGAGTACCCAATGGCCGAGTTCGACGATCAGACCGCTTTCCTCGGCCACCGGGATGAACTCCGCCGGCGAGCGTGGCGCCTCGCCCGGGGAGCTCGGCCAGCGCGCCAGCGCCTCGACACCACGGAGCCGTCGCCCGCCGGCGCTGTAGATCGGCTGGTAGGCGACCACCAGCTCCTGGTCATGCAGGGCGCGGTGCAGCCCGGTCTCGATCGCCGCGACCTCCTCCAGGCGCCGCTGCATCTGCGCCTCGAAGAATACGGCCTGAGCGCGCCCCAGCTCCTTGGCGCGATACATCGCCACATCGCTCGACATCATCAGGCCCTCGATGTCGTTGGCGTCGTTTGGATACAAGGCGATGCCGATGCTGGCGCCGACGTGCCGCGAGCGCCCGCCGAGGCCCATCGGCTCGGCGACCGCCTTCAGCAGCTGCTGCGCGAGCTGGCGCACAGCCTCGACGTTGTCGATCGCCGGCAACAGCACCGCAAATTCATCGCCCCCGAGCCGCGCCGCCACGCCGTGCGCGCCGACCGCGGTCTTGAGCCGCTCGGCGAGCGTGCACAGCAGCGTGTCGCCGACGCCGTGGCCCTCGGTGTCGTTGATGCGCTTGAAGTGATCGATGTCGATGTACAGCACCGCGCCCGGAGCGGCCATCCCGGGCCGCGCCTCGAGTTCCTGGCGCAGGCGGTCCATGAACAGGCGGCGATTCGCGAGCCCCGTGAGCGCGTCGAAATGGGCCTGCTGGTGCAGCCGCGCCGCCTGTTCGATCCTGTCGAGCGCCACCGCGAGCCGGGCCGCGAATTCCTCCGGCCGTACCGCCGGCGCGACGCCGCTCCCGGGCGGCTCGTGGTAGCCGAGCAGCAGCACGCCGGACAGGCGCTGCGCGGTGCGCAGCGCGTGCATCGAGAAATACTGCGCGCCGGCCTCGTGGAGCGGAGCCAGCAGCCGGTCACCGCCTGACCGCAGCAACCGGGTGCTGCTGTGCTCGCCGCGGTCGCTCGCGGTTGCGAGCCGGCCGAGGTCGGTGACCACGCGGCGTACCGGCGCGAGCGCCGCCTGGCCGCGGTTGAAGTCGTAGACCCGCGCATGCTCGTCGCTGTCAGTGTCAGCGAGCACCACCGAGACGGCGTCGCAGGCGAGGATCGCAGCGACCTTCGGCAGCAGCGCGTCGAGAACCACTTCGATGGCCGGCGATTGCAGCATCAGCCGGTCGACCTCGGAGAGCGTCTCGAGTGCGGTGAACTGGCGGCGCAGGTCGCTGCTCATCGCATTGAAGGACTGCGCCAGGCTCCCGATCTCGTCATCGCTCCGCACCGTGATCGGCGTGCCGAAGTCGCGGCGCGCTATGCGCTGCGTGCCGGCCACCAGCTGCTGGAGCGGTGCCAGCCGCCGGCGGATCATCGCCACCGCCAGCAGGCTGACGGTCAGCAGCGTCAGCGCAACGATGAACGGGAACAGCAGCTGCGCGCTGCGCATCATCGCCAGCGTCGAGGTCGCCGCGCGGCTCGCGCTGAAGTGCCAGGGCACGCCGGCGAAGCGGGTGCTCACGAACAGTTCCCAGTCGGCGTGATGGGTCGGGCCGCGCGCCAGCGCCACCGGGAAACTCCAGACGGTCCCGGCATCGCCCGCCGAGATTTCCAGCGCAGTGTCGTCGAGGTAGGCGTCGATGTCGGCGTAGAGCCATTTGCGGCTGATGCCGATCCACAGATCCTCGGCATCCGCGAGTCGGCGCACGATGTACGGGCGCCGGGCATGCCCGCCCGCTTCCCAGGCGAGTGCGGGTTTGCCCTGCTCCAGCGCGAGTTGCTGCGCAGCGCTCAGCACCGGCAGGCCGGCCTGGCGTGACTGGGCGGGGCTGCCGACGGCGCGCGCGCTCGCCACCCACGGGAGCTTCGTGACGCTGGCCAGCAGCGGTCCGGCGGCCGGTGCCTGTTGCACCAGGCCATAGAAGGCGTCATCGGCGCTCGACAGCCGATTGAATACCGTCATGCCGAATACGCGCAGGTCCTGCTCGAGGTCCTGTTGCTGCGCGCGCTGCATCGTCTGGTCAAACTCGCGCACCAGGAAAAGCGCCGCGACCAGCAGTGGCGCCATTGCGCACAGCACGAACAGTCCTACCAGGTGGCGACCCAGGCGGCCAGCGTTCCGGGCGGAATTCGACATCCGGCAGACCTCAATAATCGACAGCGGTGCCGATGAACGAACCGTCATTGGCGCGGATGATGTCGTCCCTGCTGACCTTGGCGGTCAGTGGCAGGCTGGAAGCGCCATCGGGCCCGAAGCTGTACAGGTCGTAATCGGTGTTGAGCGGGTGCAGGCCCTTGTCCTTGCGCGCGCCGCCGTTGCCATTGGCGAAGCTCAGGTAGGCGTAGGGCTTTCCCCACGGATCGACCATTGCGTCCATGCCGATGGTCGCAAGATTCGCGGGCGGCTGGCCGTTGTTGGCGAGCATGTAGCGGCCGATGGTCAGCTGGATGCGGCCGATGTCAGTGATCGCGGCGGCGGTCTGCGCACGCAGCACGTAGCGCTTGTATCCCGGGACGGCGATCATCGAAAGCAACGCCGCGATGCACAGCACCAGTGACAATTCGATGAACGTGTAGCCACCGGCGCCCGACCGGACGCCATGGCGTTCAGGCCCTCGAGCGCAGTCGGACTGGTCGTCCCGCAGTGCATCGCACATGAGACGGCGTATCGGCGGCATCCGCAGTCACCTGTAGCCGGGACAGGCAACTACTATATGTGCGTGTCAGCGCTGAACTGTGACGCTCGTCACTGCGCACTGCGCATTCGGTTCAATGTGCAACTGCTTTCACACTTCGGCGCCTGCCGTGGCGTGAATTGCCGGCCAAATCGCTAGGAATGCAGTCTTACCGCGAGCGCCAGCGCTCCCACCAGGATGACCGAGGCGATGACCGCAATGCGCATGAAGTTGTCCTTGGATTCCATGGTGTGCCCCGGTGCTGATTGGTGTGCAGGCCATTCCAGCCGCAGCGGGATGCGCGGGCAAACTGTCGCGATTCCCGCACAGCCCGCGGCGTGACTTCAGCTTTCCATAAGTTCAGGGTTTGGGCACCACGCCGCCCGGCGTGAGGCTGTCGATCGCGGTCGGCAGGGCCTGCGCGAGCTTCGACAGCAGGTCCTGCGGATTGACGCCCATTTTCGCGGCGAGCTGTGCAATGGCGCCCGCCCCGAGCGCCTGGTGCAGTTGCTCGGCGCCAACCGGCCGGTTCGGGCCGGTGCCGACCCACGACTTGACCGTCTCGCCGAGCCCCTTCTGCTGCAGCTCGCTGACGATGCCGCCGATTCCGCCGTGCTGCTCGATCAGGTGGTTCACAGCGGTGGCCATTTCCGCGCCGACGATGCCGCCCAGGATGCCGTCAAACATGCCCATGTGCAGTTCCTCATTTGAAGCGTGCGCGAATGAGGGATGATACGCGATATGCGCACCATCGTCGGCTGGCTCGCGGCAAGCATCCTCGGCAGCGTGGGCTGGTGGCTGGGAGCGCGCGTCGGCCTGGTCACCGCGGTCGTGGTGAGCGGCGTCGCGGGCGGCGTCGGCCTCTACTACGGCTACCGCTGGTTCGACCGGAACCTCAGGTAGCCGGTTCCTCAGACCAGTGGCGCGCCGCGCGGCGCGTGCACCACGACCGTGCCGGCGATCTTGTCGTGCCACGACTGGCGCTCGGGGTCGAACACCACCCAGATGAAGCCCAGCCCGACCACGATCATCGACAGGAATGCGCCGAGCGCCCGTGCTATCGAGGTCGGCCAGTCGATCGGGCGGCCGTCGAGCCGCGCGACGCGCAGGCCACAGATGATGCCGCCGACGGTGGTGCCGCGCAGCTTCCACATCACCGCGCCGTAGCCGGCCAGCACCACCAGTACCGCGTGGTGTCCCATGTGCAGCGTCGAGAGGATCACCGCCACGAGGATCAGGTCGAGCAGCAGTGCGGTCATGCGTATCCAGAAGCCGGCGCGATTCGCGATGTCGAGCGACAGCGGGGCCGGTGCGGGCGCCGGCGGCGCCGTGGTTGCGCTCGCGGCCGGTGCTGCGGCCGTTTCCGCCGATGCCGCAACGGCCCCGGCGGTCCCGGGGCTGGTCGCACTCGGGGAGACGGCAG
>JAGWPD010000291.1 GCA_028870705.1 Gammaproteobacteria bacterium | reverse complement strand
CCGCGGAGCAGGGCCTCGAGGCGCTGGGCTACGTCGTGTCCAATCGCCAGCTCGGGCTGGCGCTGTGGCAGCAGCTCGCCGCGCGGGCTGAACTCGAGCTGCGGGTGCCGGCGCGGCTCCACGCTCTGCAGCTGAGCGCGGACGCAGCCACGCTGCGGATCCGCAGCGCAAGCCCCGGCGCTAGCGAAGCGGGCGCCACCGAAGCGGGCGCCGCGACCGGGAGTCGCGCCGGGGCCGAACGCAGCGAGACCGTGCAAGCGCGCGTCGTGGTCGCGGCCGATGGCGCGCACTCGCTGGTGCGCGCTGCGGCCGGCATCGCCGCCGCCGTCGAGGACTACGGACAGGTGGCGGTGGTGGTGCACGTCGCCACCGACCTGCCGTCCGCCGGCATCGCCTTTGAGCGCTTCACTGCCACGGGACCGCTGGCGGTACTGCCCCTGGCCGACGGCCGCTATACGGTGGTGTGGACTCTCGCGCCCGAGCGGGCACGCGCCGTGTGTGCGCTCGACGACCGTTCGTTCGCCGCCGCCCTGCAGCTTGATTTCGGGTGGCGCATTGGCCGCATCGTGCGCGTCGGCGCCCGCGCTGTCTATCCGCTGCAGCTCAGCCGCGCCGAGGGCATGGTGGGCGCCCGCGCCGTGCTGGTGGGCAATGCGGCGCAGGCCCTCCATCCGGTCGCGGGGCAGGGCTTCAACCTCGGACTGCGCGATGCGGCGCTGCTGGCGGAGATGCTGGCCGCGGCCGCGGATCCGGGCGCGCCAGGCGTGCTCGAGGACTACGAACGGCGGCGCGCCGCCGATCGCCGCGGCATGATCGGCTTCACGGACGGCCTGGTGCGCCTGTTTGCCAGCGAGCAGCCGGGCGTGCCGCTCGGGCGCAACCTCGCCCTGTCGCTGTTCGACCTGGCTCCCGGCGCGAAGCGCGCGCTCGCGCGGCTGAGCTGGGGTTTCGGCGGCGAGGCACCGCGATTGTTGCGTGGCTTGCCGGTGAGTGGATGAACACCGCGCACGTCGCCGCCGATTTCGAGGTGGTGGTCATCGGTGCCGGCCCGAATGGCTCCGCTGCCGCCGCGTTGCTGGCGCGGCACAGCGGCATCGCACCGGCGCGCATTGCGCTGCTCGCGCCGGAACTCGATTCCGCCGCCGCGGCGGACACCGTCGCATCGGCCGGCCCGGCATCGGCCGGTCCAGTGCCGGCCGGCGTGGTGGCGCCACCCGATCTGCGTGTGGCGGCGATCTCGCGTGCCAGCGAGCAGATGCTGCGCAATGCCGGCGCCTGGCAGCGCCTGCCGCAGGCGCGGCTGTGCGCCTACGAGCGTATGCGCATCTGGCACGAATCCGAGCCCGCCGATGGTCCCGGAACACTGGTTTTCACGGCCGCCGAATTCGCCGAGCCGGATCTGGGCCACATCGTGGAGAACCGTGCGCTGGCGGCGGCCGCGCTCGCGAGTTTCCGCGCGCAGGGCGGGCGGGTGATCGGCGCGCGGCTGCAGTCGCTGGCGGGCGATGCGGCGGTGGCGCGGCTCGGCACCGATCAGGGCGACATCGCGGCGCGGCTGGTGGTCGGAGCCGATGGCGCGCGCTCGCAGGTGCGCGAACTGCTGGCGCTGCCCGTGCGCGAGCATGACTACGGGCAATCGGCGATCGTCGCCACCATCGCCACTGCCAGGCCGCATCAGCATACCGCCTGGCAACGGTTCCTTGGCAGCGGGCCGCTCGCGTTCCTGCCGCTGTTCGATGGCAGCAGCTCGATCGTCTGGTCGGCCGGCAAGGCGCTGGCCGAGCAACTCATGGCGCTCGCGCCGCGCGATTTCTCGCGACGACTCGAGGCGGCCAGCGACGGCGTGCTTGGCGCCGTGCACCTGCTCGGCGCACGCGCGCTCGTGCCGCTGCGCCGGGCCACGGCCGTGACGCTGGTTGGCAGGCGCATGGCTCTGGTGGGCGATGCGGCGCACGTGATTCATCCGTTGGCCGGGCAGGGCGTGAATCTCGGCTTCATGGACGCCGCCGCGCTCACCGGCGTGCTGGCCAGCGGCATTGGCGAGCGCGAGGATCCCGGTGCCGCGCGACTGCTCACGCGCTATGAGCAGGAGCGGTTGACGCACGACACGCTGATGAGCTGGGCGATGAGCGTCATCAACGAAGTCTTCACGCACGGGCCCGGCGCGGCCGGGTGGCTGGCCGCGCGGCTG
>JAGWPD010000290.1 GCA_028870705.1 Gammaproteobacteria bacterium | reverse complement strand
GGCCGCCGCGTCCAGCTGCGGCACGGTGCCCAGCGGCGCGCCGCTCGCGGGATTGTGGACCGGCGAGGTGCGGCCATCGGTCGCGTCCAGCCACTGGCCGTTGACGTAGCACTGGCTGCGCAGGAGTTTCGGGTCGCTGAGTTTCATGATCGCATCAACCTAGATACTGGCGGAGGAAATCCTGGGTTCGCTGCCAGGCGAGCGCCGCACTGGGCGCATCGTAGCTGGCGCGTGCCTCGCAATTGAAGCCGTGATCCGCGGGATACATGTGGATCTGGGCCTGCGGATGGGCAGCGTGTACCTGCTCGATGCGCGCGCGCGGGATGTTCTGGTCGCGTTCGCCAAAGTGCAGCAGGATCGGGCAGCCTGGCACGCGCTCGAGCTTCTCCCAGACGCGGCTGGTGTAGTAGCCGACGGCCGCGTTCACCGGCAGGGCCGCCGCGCCGACCCAGGTGAGCTGTCCGCCCCAGCAGTAGCCGATCAATGCGACGCGGCCCGCATGGCGCACGACGTTGATCGCGGCGCCGATGTCGAGCAGCGCCTTCGC
This sequence comes from Gammaproteobacteria bacterium, assembly GCA_028870705.1. GTDB lineage: Bacteria > Pseudomonadota > Gammaproteobacteria > Steroidobacterales > Steroidobacteraceae > FEN-1191. The sequence goes on along the minus strand of JAGWPD010000290.1, from coordinate 7,134 downwards.
CTCATCGACCTGCAGCCGGTAGCCGGTGCCCTGTTCCATGTCCTGCGGCGTGTAGCCGAGCTCGATGTTGCGGCCGATGCGATCGAACAGCGCCGGCGCGATGCTGAGGAACCCGGCCGCGGCGTAGCGCTCGACCACCGCACGGATGTGCGCGTTGACGCCGAAGATCTCCTGCAGCACGACCACGGCGCCGCGCGGCGCGTGCTCGGGGCGCGCGAGATAGGCCGCGAATTGATGCCCGTCGCGCGCCATCAGGGTTTCCCAGCGTCCGGTCGCCATGTGCGCGCTACTCGCCGAGCCAGGCGTCGGCTTCGATCTCGACCAGCATTTCCGGGGCGATCAGCCGGCTCACTTCGACCATGCACGTGGCGGGCCGGATCGCGCCGAACACGGCGCCGTGCGCGCGGCCGATCTGTTCCCAGTCGGCGATGTTGACCACGTAGATGCGCGTGCGCACGACCTGCGCCATCGCGGCGCCGGCGCGGGCCAGCGCGGCCTCGATGTTCTTCAGGACCTGCACGGTCTGCGCGCCGGCGTCGTTGATGCCGACGATGCTGCCGCCGGCGCCGGTGGCGGTGGTGCCCGCGACGTGCACGTGATCGCCGACGCGCACCGCCCGTGAATAGCCCACGATCGGCTCCCACGGCGAGCCGCTGGCGAAATTCTGGCGTGGCATCAGGCGCGCTCCACGATCGCGGTGACGCCCATGCCGCCGGCCGTGCACACCGAGATCACGCCGCGCCGCGCCTGCGCGTCATTGGCGAGAAGCTTGGCGAGCGAGGCGAGGATGCGTCCGCCGGTGGCCGCGAACGGATGGCCGAGCGCGACGCTGCCGCCCTTGACGTTCAGCTTCGCGGGATCGATCGCGCCGAGCGGCGCGCTGCGGCCCAGGCGCTCGCGGCAGAACTGCGGCGACTCCCAGGCGCGCAGCGTACACAGCAGCTGCGCGGCGAAGGCCTCGTGCAGTTCGTAGTAGTCGAAATCCTGCAGCGCGAGCTGCACGTCGGCGAGCATCGCCGACATCGCGTAGGCGGGCGCCATCAGCAGGCCTTCCTTGCCGCTGGCGAAATCGACCGCCCAGCTCTTGCCGGCGCGCAGCCAGGCCAGCACCGGCAGTTGCTGCGCGCGCGCCCATTCCTCGGTGGCCAGCAGCACCGCGGCAGCGCCGTCGGTGAGTGGCGTGCTGTTGCCGGCGGTGAGCGTGCCCGTGCCCGTGGTATCGAACACCGGGCGCAGCGTGCCGAGCTTCTCCACCGTGGTGTCGGGCCGCACGTTGTTGTCGCGCGCAAGGCCCGCGTGCGGCACGACCAGGTCGTCGTAGAAGCCGGCCTGCCACGCCGCCGCGGCTTTGAGGTGGCTCTCGCAGGCGATGCGATCCTGGTCGGCGCGCGAAATATTCCAGGTGCGCGCCATCAACTCGCAACTCTGGCCCATCGACAGCCCGGTGCGCGGCTCGATGACCGCCGGCAGGATCGGCTTCAGGTCGCGCGGCCGCAGCTTCAGCCACGGCGCGAAGCGCTGGCCGAAGCTGCGGCCGCGGTAGCTCTTCAGCAGGAGCTCGCGGAACGAATTCGGGAATACCACCGGCGGATCGCTCACCGTGTCGACGCCGCAGGCGATGCCGGCGTCGATCTGGCCGAGCGCGATCTTGTTGGCGATGAGGATCGCCGCCTCGAGCCCGGTGCCGCAGGCGCGCTGGATGTCGAGCCCGGGCGTCTGCGGATCGAGCCCGGTGGACATCAGGGCTTCGCGTACCAGGTTGAAATCGCGCGAATGCTTGATGACCGCGCCGCCGATCACGTCGCCGAGACGCTGGCCCTGCAGGCGGTAGCGCTCGACCAGCGCGCGCAGCGCGGCGGTCAGCAGCTCCTGGTTGCCCTGGCCGGCGTAGGCGCCATGTGAGCGTGCGAAAGGTATGCGGGTGCCGCCGACGATGGCGACACGTCTGGGTGCTGCGAGGGTCAGCATGGAGGCCTCCGGGATCGAGGGCGCCGCCGCGAGCGGGCTGGTCGCGTAGAATGCCAGCTTGCGGCCGGATCTGCACGGCCGGGGGTTTTACCGGGGAAATCGGCATGGTGCGAGCGGTGATCGACCGCGTTTTCGAGCGGCGCCTGGCGGCGCTCGTCAATACCCGCGAGCGCGGCGCGGCGCTCGCGGGCGGGCGCCGTGGCCTGGAGCGCGAGGGGCTGCGCGTCAGTCCCGCCGGCCGCGTGTCGCAGCAGGGGCATCCGCCGCAGCTGGGCAGCGCGCTGTGCAATGCGCACATCACCACCGATTTCTCCGAGGCGCTGCTCGAGCTGGTGACGCCCACCTTCAATGACAATGCGGCGCTCGCGCAGTACCTCGGTGACCTGCACCATTTCGTGATGCGCTACCTGGGCGACGAACTGCTGTGGGCCGGCTCGATGCCGGGCGAAATCGACGGCGAGTCCGAGGTGCCGATCGCGCGCTACGGCCGCTCGCACCGTGGGCACTTTAAAGAGGTGTACCGGCGCGGCCTGCAGACGCGCTACGGCGGCCTGATGCAGGCGATCGCCGGCGCGCACTACAACTACTCCTTTCCCGAGCGCTTCTGGCCGCAGTGGGCCGAAATGCTGGAGGCGCGCGGCGCGGACCCCGGCTTCGTCTCGGCCGGCTATTTCGACCTGCTGCGCAATTACCGGCGGCACGGCTGGCTGGCGCTCTACCTGTTCGGCGTGTCGCCGGCGCTGTGCGCCAGCTTCGCACCCGCGCCGCGCGATCCCGAGCTGCAACCGCTCGGCCCGGGCACCCTGCACCTGCCGCACGCCACTTCGCTGCGCATGAGCGACCTCGGCTACCGCAACCGCGACCAGTCGGCGGTCAGGGTTTCGGTCAATTCGCTCGCCGACTACCTGCGCGACCTGCAGCACGCCACGCACACGGTGCATCCGCCGTTCGCCGCGCTCGGCGTGTGCGTGAACGGCCAGTACCGTCAGCTCAATGCGAACATCCTGCAGATCGAGAACGAGTACTACAGCAACATCCGCCCAAAGCGCGCGCCGGCGGCCGGCGAGAGCACGATGCGCGCGCTCGCGCGCGGCGGCGTCGAGTACGTGGAAGTGCGCGCGCTCGACATCTGCATTTTCGAGCCCACCGGCGTGTGCATGGACGAGATGCATTTCATGGAGGCATTCCTGGCGCTGTGCCTGCTGCGCGCGAGCGAGCCCATCGATGCCACGACACAGCAGCAGCTCGACCAGAACCACCTGCTGGTCGCGCGCCGCGGGCGCGAGCCAGGCCTGCGGCTGCAGCGCGAGGGGCGCCCGATTGCGCTGCAGGAGTGGGCCGCGGAGCTGCTCGACCAGCTCGGTGGCATCTGTGAGCTGCTCGATGCGGGCGATCCGACCCGGCGTTACCGGCGCACGCTCGATCGCCAGCTCGAGAAGCTGCGCGATGCGGAGCTCACGCCTTCGGCCCGGCTGCTGCGTGAACTGCGGCGCAGTGCGGTGGGCTTCGCCGAGTACACGCGCACCCTTGCGGAGCAGCACCGCGCGCGGCTGCTCGACGCGCGCGGCCACGAACCCGCGGTGCTGGCGGGTTTCGCCGCCGAGGCGGCCGCCTCGCTGGCAGAGCAGGCGGCGCTCGAGCGCGCCGATCGCGGCAGCTTTGCCGAATACCTTGCCCGCACGCTCGGCCCCGATCTTGCATAGCTGGCCGGGCACAAGCGCGCGATGCCATGACGAAGCCACTGCAACGGATCCTGATCGCCAATCGCGGCGAAATCGCCATCCGCGTGATGCGCGCCGCCAACGAGCTCGGCCTGGTGACCATCGCGATCTACTCGCAGGAGGACCGCTTCTCGCTCCATCGCACCAAGGCCGACGAGGCTTACCTGGTCGGCGCGGGCAAGGGCCCGCTGCAGGCCTACCTGGACATCGCGGAGATCATCGCCACGGCGCTGCGGGCGCGGGCGGATGCCATCCATCCCGGCTACGGCTTCCTGTCCGAGAGTCCGCAGTTCGCGGAAAGCTGCGCTCGGGCGGGCCTCGTGTTCGTCGGCCCGCGGCCGGCCACGCTGCGCACGCTCGGCAACAAGGTCGCGGCGCGCGAGCTCGCGGTCGCCGCCGGCGTGCCGGTGATGCCGGCGACCCCGCCGCTGCCCGCGGACATCAAGGCCTGTGCGCGGCTCGCCACCGCAGTCGGCTATCCGGTGATGCTCAAGGCCAGCTGGGGCGGCGGCGGCCGCGGCATGCGCATCATCGAGCACGAGGCGGCCCTGGCCGAGCTGCTGCCGGGGGCGCGCGCCGAGGCGCGCGCCGCCTTCGGCAACGACGAGGTGTACCTGGAAAAGCTGGTGCGCCGCGCGCGCCACATCGAGGTGCAGCTGCTCGGCGATGCGCACGGCAACCTGGTGCACCTGTATGAACGCGACTGCACGGTGCAGCGGCGCAACCAGAAGGTCGTCGAGCGCGCGCCGGCGGCCTTCCTCAGCGAAGCGCAGCGCGCCGAGCTGTGCGGCGCGGCGCTGAAGATCGGCCGCGCCGCCAGCTACTGCAACGCCGGCACGGTCGAGTTCCTGCAGGACGCCGCTACCGGCCGGTGCTATTTCATCGAGGTCAACCCGCGCATCCAGGTCGAGCACACCGTCACCGAGATGGTGACCGGCATCGACCTGGTGAAGGCACAGATCCGCATCGCCGGCGGCGCGCGCATCGGCGAGCCGGAAAGCGGCGTGCCGCAGCAGCAGGACATCCGCCTCAACGCCTACGCGCTGCAATGCCGCGTCACCACCGAGGATCCGGCGAACAATTTCCTGCCGGACTACGGCCGGCTGACTGCCTACCGCAGTCCGGCCGGCTTCGGCGTGCGGCTCGATGCGGGCACGGCCTACGCGGGCGCAGTGATCACGCGCTCCTACGATTCGCTGCTGGTGAAGGTCACGACCTGGGCGCCGACGCCGGCCGAGGCGATCGCGCGGATGCACCGCGCGCTGTGGGAATTCCGCATCCGCGGCGTGGTCACCAACCTGCGCTTCCTCGACCAGGTGATCACGCATCCGCGCTTCGTCAGCGGCGAGTACACCACGCGCTTCATCGACGAGACACCGGAACTGTTCGTGGCCGCCGAGCGGCGCGATCGCGCGACGCGCCTGCTGAATTTCCTGGCCGAGACCATCGTCAACGGCAACCCGGAAGCGCGCGGGCGGCCGGCGCCAGTGCATGTGGTCACGCCGCGCCTGCCACCGCTCCCGCCGGCGCCGCCGCCTGCGGGCAGCAGGCAGCAGCTCGAGCAGCTCGGGCCGCAGCGCTTCGCGCAGTGGATGCTGGACCAGCAGCGCGTGCTGCTGACCGACACCACGATGCGCGACGCGCACCAATCGCTCCTGGCGACGCGGCTGCGCAGCTACGACATGCTGCGCATCGCGCCGTACTACGCCCACCTGCTGCCGCAGCTGTTCTCGGTGGAGTGCTGGGGCGGCGCGACCTTCGATGTCGCGCTGCGCTTCCTGCGCGAGGATCCGTGGGATCGCCTGGCGCGCCTGCGCGCGGCGATGCCGAACCTGCTGCTGCAGATGCTGCTGCGCTCGGCCAACGCGGTTGGCTACGCGAACTATCCCGACAACACGGTGCGCTATTTCGTGCGCCAGGCCGCGGCCGGTGGCATCGACCTGTTCCGCATCTTCGATTCGCTCAACTGGGTCGAGAACATGCGCGTCGCGATCGACGCGGTGCTCGAATCGGGCCGGCTGTGCGAGGCGGCGCTGTGCTACACGGGCAATCTCGCCGATCCCGGCGAGCGCAAGTACACGCTCGACTATTACCTGAAACTGGCGACCGAGCTCAAGGCCGCCGGCACTCATGTGCTCGGCATCAAGGACATGGCCGGCCTGTGCCAGCCGCAGGCGGCGTACACGCTGGTCAAGGCGCTCAAGCAGGAGACCGGGCTGCCGGTGCACTTCCACACCCACGACACCAGCGGCATCGGCGCCGCCAGCGTGTTCGCGGCGGTCGCCGCCGGCGCCGACGCTGTCGATGCGGCGATGGATGCGATGAGCGGCCTCACCTCGCAGCCGAACCTCGGCTCGATCGCCACCGCGATGCGCCACGTGGAGCGCGACCCGCAGCTCGATCCGGCCAGCCTGCGCGAGGTCTCGCACTACTGGGAGCAGGTGCGCAGCTACTACGCGGCCTTCGAGAGCGACATCCGCTCGGGCACCTCCGATGTCTACGTGCACGGCATGCCAGGCGGCCAGTACACGAACCTGCGCGAGCAGGCGCGCTCGCTCGGGATCGACGACACGCGCTGGCCCGAAGTCGCGCGCGCCTATGCCGAAGTGAACCAGATGTTCGGCGACATCATCAAGGTGACGCCGAGTTCGAAGGTGGTCGGCGACCTGGCGATGTTCATGGTCAGCAGCGGCCTGACGCGCGCCGACGTGCTCGATCCGGACAATGCGGTGGCGTTTCCTGCTTCGGTCGTGCAGTTCTTCCACGGCGAGCTCGGCCAGCCCTACGGCGGCTTCCCGCCCGGACTGCAGGCCAAGGTGCTGAAGGGCAGGCCGCCGCTGACGAAGCGGCCGGGCGAGGTGCTGCCGCCGGCCGACCTCGAGGCGCTGCGCGCTGCCGCGCACTCGCAGCTCGGCCACGCGCTCGACGACCGCCAGTTCGCCTCCTGGCTGATGTATCCGCAGGTGTACGCCGACTACGACACCGGACGGCGGCGCTTCGGCGATGTCGCGCTGCTGCCGACCATGGCGTTCTTCTACGGACTCGAGCCGGGCGAGGAGATCAGCATCGACCTCGAGGCGGGCAAGACGCTGATCGTGCGCTACGTGACGCGCAGCGAGCCGCACGAGGATGGCACGCGCACGGTGTTCTTCGAGCTCAACGGGCAACCACGCGAGATCCGCGTGCTCGATCGCGCCGCGACCCCGAGCCGGCCGCCGCAGCGGCGCATCGAGCCGGGCAATCCGCGGCACATCGGCGCGCCGATGCCCGGCACGGTGGCGACGGTCGCGGTCACGGTCGGCCAGCAGGTGGCGCGCGGCGATGTGGTCGTGACGCTCGAATCGATGAAGATGCAGACCGCGGTGCATGCCGAGCACGCCGGCCGGGTCGCCGAGGTGCTGGTGCGGGTGTCGAGCCAGGTCGAGGCGAAGGATCTGCTGGTGGT
>JAGWPD010000289.1 GCA_028870705.1 Gammaproteobacteria bacterium | reverse complement strand
GAGCGCGCCCCCGACGGCCGACCGGCCGGCGGCGGCACGCTGCGCGGCGCGGCAGCGCTGACGCGCGTGCTCGAGGTCGACCAGACGCCGATCGGCCGCACGCCGCGCTCCTGTCCCGCGACCTACGTCGGCTTCTGGGACGATATCCGGCGCATCTACGCCGGGAGCGATGAGGCGCGCATGCGCGGCTACGATGCCAGCCGCTTCTCGTTCAACACCGCCGGCGGTCGCTGCGCGGATTGCGACGGGCAGGGCCAGCGCACGGTCGAGATGAGTTTCCTGCCGGACGTCAAGGTGCGCTGCGAGCGCTGCGGCGGCCGGCGCTTCGACGCGCCGACGCTCGAGGTGCACTGGCGCGGCCGCTCGGTCGCCGACGTGCTGGCGATGAACGTCGAGGACGCGGTGGAATTCTTCCAGGCGCACAGCCGCGTGCAGCGCCCGCTCGCGCTGCTGCGCGACGTGGGGCTCGGTTACCTCACGCTCGGCCAGCCGAGCCCGACGCTTTCGGGCGGCGAGGCACAGCGCATCAAGCTGGTCACCGAACTGGCACGCCTCGCCGCGGTGAAACCCGGCCACCGCGCCACGCCGCACACGCTCTACGTGCTGGACGAACCGACCGTCGGACTGCACATGGCGGATGTCGAGCGCCTGACCGGCGTGCTGCACCGGCTGGTCGACGCCGGCAACTCGGTGGTGATGGTCGAGCACAACCTCGACCTGTGCGCCGAGGCCGACTGGATCATCGACATGGGCCCCGAGGCCGGCGAACGCGGCGGGCGCGTGATTGCCGCCGGAAGCCCCGCGCAGATTGCCGCGCGCGCCGGGCGCTCGCATACTGGCGCCGCGCTGGCGCCCTTCCTGCGCGAACGCGCAGCCTGAGCAGGAGAGCGGGGATGGAGCACGGGCTGGTCTGCTGGAAATGCGGCGCGGACCTGGCGGCACTGACCCTGCCGCTGTCGCGGCGCGACGAATGCGCGCGTTGCCGCGCCGAACTGCACGTGTGCCGGATGTGCGTGGAATACGACACGGCCGTGGCCAAGCACTGCCGCGAACCCACCGCCGAGGAAGTCAGCGACAAGCAGCGCGCGAATTTCTGCGATTTCTTCCGGCCCCGGCCCAAGGCCTGGACGCCGCCGGACACCGCCGCCGTCGATAGCGCGCGCGCCGAACTCGAGCGCCTGTTCGGCAAGCCTTAGCTGTTGCCGAGGCGCTCGGCCAGCCGGTTGATCAGGCGGCCGAAGCGCGAGCCACCGGGTGTCGCCGCCGACTTGCGCTCGTGGCGCGAGTCGTCATTGAGCAGTTCGCCACGGTCGTTGTCCACCTGCAATTCGCCCGCGCCGAGGATCTCCAGCGTCTCTTCCAGCGACAACGGCCGATTGTGGTTCGGCCGCTTGCTGACGGGCCGCGTGCCCTGCGCGACGCGCGGCTTGGCGCGCTTGCCGGGCGTGGCGCGGCTGGTCACGCCCACCGCGGCCATCGCGGCCCGCACCGCCGGCGTGAGCTCCTGCTGCGCGCCGGGCGCATCATCGGGCAGCCGCAAGGCCGGCCGGCTGCCGCTGGTCGCCGTGTCGGTATGCACATCTTCGATGAAATTCAGTTCCGGGCCGGCGCGCTTGGCCGAGGCCAGCGCCGGCAGCGGCTTCGCGGTCGCGGCGCCGGCGCGGGCGCGCTCGCGCACGCTGACGGGCACGACCGACACCGAGGTGAACTCGGAACGCACGTAATGCGCCACCTGCTTGGCCGAGACCGCGTCGGTGAAGAAGCCGAGCCGCAGTCCGTACCAGCGGCGGCCGTCCCGGTTGCCCTCCGCGCCATAGAGCGTATACGCGCTGAAGATCGCGAGCTGCGGCACCTTGCCCATGTCGATCGGCTGCACCGACCAGAGCAGCTGCACCGCGAACAGCGCGGGCTCGGCGCGCGGCGGTGCCAACGGCGCCGACGGCGCCGGCGCGAATCGCGCCGCCACGGCCTTGGCCTTCGCATCTTCCGGCACGGCCATGCGCGCAGCCGTCGCGGGGCGCGCCGCCTCGAGCAGCCGCAGCACGGCCGCGCCCTCGAGCGGCGGTGCACCGGAGGCGATGGCCGGGCGCACCGACGGCGCGGGTCCTGCATACTGTGCCG
>JAGWPD010000288.1 GCA_028870705.1 Gammaproteobacteria bacterium | reverse complement strand
GGTGCGCCACCTGGAGCGGCGCGCCGAGCGGCGGCGGCGCGTGCAGGCGCACGCGCACGGTGCCCGACGCGTGCTGCGCGAACAGGCCCGCGACGTAGCCGCCGTTGGCGGAACCGGGCGGACCGCAGTACCGGGGTGCGACCGTGAGCAACTGCATGCGCCCACCCTACGCGCGCGCCGCGCGCGACTCAACCGGCGGCTGCGACCTGCCGCTGGTAGTGGCGCGCGTAGCGCCACACGCACCAGCCGGCGCTGTTGAGCAGGAAGGCGGTGAACGCCAGCCGCTGCATCGACAGCGACAGCCAGGGCGCCAGCGCGCCCATCATGATCGCAGCCAGCAGCAGCAGCACGAAGGTGTTGGCGGCCGTGGCCGCGCCGCGCGCATGGCCGAACAGGTCGAGGATGCGCAGCGTGATGATCGGGAACAGCAGCTGCAGTCCGAAGGCGGTGACGGTGAGCAGCAGCTGCTGCGCGTACACCGGCGGCCGCGCGCACAGCAACTGCAGCCCGAGCATGGCGCCGGTCGTCGCCAGCACCAGCGTATAGCCGTAGTTGGCCTGGCGCGAGGGCGGGATGTGGCCGGCCAGCCGGCCGGAGGCGAGCGCGCCGAGCGCGTAGCCGCTCACGATCGGCAGCGTCAGCATCGCGAAGCCGGTCTCGCTGCCGTGCCAGTGGTCGAGGATGATCGCCGGCGCGGAGCCGATGTAGATCTGCAGCGCCACGAAACACAGCCCGCTGGCCGTCGTCAGCAACAGGAACTCGCGGTGGCGCGCGACGCCGAGCATGTTGTGCAGCAGCGCGCCGAACCGGAGCGGCGTGCGCTGCGCGACCGGGAGCGTCTCCGGGAGCTTGCGCAACACCAGCAGCGCCAGCACCAGGCCGTACAGCGCCATGCTGGCGAACACCGCGCGCCAGCCCAGCCACACGTGCACCCAGCCGCCGATCACCGGCGCCAGAGCCGGTCCGACGCTGAACATGATCGTGATCGCGCTCATCACGCGCTGCGCCTGCGCGCCGCTGTAGCAGTCGCGCACCACCGCCCGGCCGATGATCACGCCGGCGCCGCCGACCATGCCCTGCAGCGCACGGCAGCACAGCAGCGCACCGAAGCCGGGTGCGAGCGCGCAGCCCGCCGAGGCGAAGGCATAGAACAGCAGCGCCGCGAGCATCACGCGCCGGCGCCCGATCGCATCGGCGAGCGAGCCGTGCAGCAGCGACATGCAGGCGTAGGGCACCAGGTAGACCGTCAGCGTCTGCTGCACCTGGAAGTAGCTGATGCCGAACTCGGAGGCCATCGCGCGCATCGAGGGGAAGAAGGCATCGATCGTGTACGGGCCGAGCGTCGCCAGCAGTGCGAGCACCAGCGCCACGCGCGGCGGCCGTGCGTCCGCTGCGCCGTCCGGCGTGGGCGCCGCGTTCAACTCCCGGGCCCGTGCACACCGGCTGCGTCGGCGCGGCCCGGGCGCAGCGCTTCCAGCCAGCGCTGCGGGGCTTCGCCGCGCTCGAGCACCTCGACCAGCGCGGATCCTATTACGCAGCCATCAACGGCCCCGCGCAACGCTTCTACCTGCTGTCTCGTCCGGATGCCGAAGCCCGCGCACACCGGCACCGGCGCTGCGGCGCGCACCCGAGCCAGGTAGCCGAGCACGCCCGCGGGCGTCGCCGCGCTGTGACCAGTGGTGCCGGTCATCGTCACCGCGTAGACGAAGCCCTGGCTGGCCGCGCACAGGCGCGCGAGCCGTTCGGCCGGCGTGACCGGCGTGACCATCTGCACCAGCGCGATGCCATGCGGATCGAGCGCGGCGCGCAGCGCGGCGCTTTCATCGAGCGGCAGGTCCGGCACGATGTAGCCGCACACGCCGGCGGCGCCGCTGGCCGCAGCCAGCCGCGCGTAGCCGTAGCTGAGCAGCGGATTGAGGTAGCTCATCAGCAGCAGCGGGGCGCGCACGCGCTCCATCGCGGTCAGTTCATCGAGGATCCATTGCAGGCTCACGCCCTGGCGCAGCGCCTCCTGGCTGGAACGCTGGATCGTCATGCCATCCGCCATCGGATCGGTGAACGGCACGCCGATTTCGATGACCTCGGCCGCTTGCGCCACGGCGGCTACATGCTCCCGGAACCGCGCGCGCTGCGGATAGCCCGCGGTCAGGAAGGCCACCAGCGCCGGCTCGCCGCCCTGCGCAACCGCGCGGATCGCCGCGGCAATGCGTTCGCGCGGCAGCATCAGGCGGCTCCCGCCGGCGGCTTCGCCAGCAGCTCGCGCGTGAGCGTCTGCATGTCCTTGTCACCGCGCCCCGACAGGCCGATCAGCACACGCTTGCCCGGGTGCGCCTGCGCCCAGCGCCGCGCGCCCGCGAGCGCGTGCGCACTCTCGATTGCCGGCAGGATGCCTTCGCACTCGCAGCACTCGCGCACCGCCGCGAGCGACTCTGCATCGCCGGCCGCCTGGTACTGCACGCGGCCGCAGGCCTGCAGCAGCGCGTGCTCCGGGCCCACGCCCGGATAGTCGAGCCCCGCCGACACCGAGTGGGTCTCCTGGATCTGGCCGTCGGCGTCCTGCATCAGCATCGAGTAGCTGCCGTGCAGCACGCCCGGCCGTCCGAAGCTCAACGGCGCGGCGTTGTCGCCCAGACCCGCGCCGCGTCCGCCCGCTTCGATGCCGACCAGCGCCACTGCGCGGTCGGCGACGAAGGGATGGAACAGGCCGATCGCATTCGAGCCGCCGCCGACGCAGGCGATCACCAGGTCCGGCGGGCCACCGGCCTGCAGCCGGATCTGCGCGCGCGCCTCGCGCCCGATGACGCTCTGCAGTTCGCGCACCAGGTAAGGGTACGGGTGCGCACCGACGGCCGAACCCAGCAGATAGTAGGTGCGCTCCGGATCGCCCACCCAGTCGCGCATGGCTTCATCGATCGCGGCACGCAGCGTCGCATCGCCACTGGTCACGCTCACCACGGTCGCACCGAGCAGCCGCATGCGCCCGACGTTCGGCGCCTGCCGCTCCATGTCGACCGCGCCCATGTACACCGTGCAGGGGAGCCCGAGGCGCGCGCAGGCCGCGGCGCTCGCGACGCCGTGTTGGCCTGCACCGGTCTCCGCGACGACGCGCTTGGCGCCGAGGCGCCTGGCGAGCAGCGCCTGGCCGATGGCGTTGTTGATCTTGTGCGCGCCGGTGTGGGCGAGATCCTCGCGCTTCAGCCAGATGCCCGCGCCCCAGCGCTCGGACAGGCGGCCCGCGAAGGTGAGCGCGGTGGGACGCCCCACCCAGCTCGAAAGCTCCTGGCCGAGCTCCTGTTGGAACGCGGCGGTGTGCAGGTGCTCCCGGACCCCCTGCTGCAGGCGCTCGAGCGCCGGAATCAGCGTCTCCGGGACGTAGCGCCCGCCGAACGGCCCGAACCGGCCGCTCGCATCGGGGAAGCGGCCCGCGACGAGGTCCGCGATGGGATCTTCCGATGCGCCGTAGATCATGCCGACTGCTGCTCCTGTTGAATCATTTCGAAGGCGGCGCGCGCCGCGGCCGC
>JAGWPD010000287.1 GCA_028870705.1 Gammaproteobacteria bacterium | reverse complement strand
GTTCGTGTTCGGCGGCGAACGCATCATCAAGGAGTTCGGCATCGGCCTGGCAACGGCCATCCTGATCGACGCCCTGCTGGTCCGCACGGTCCTGGTGCCGTCGGCCATGCATCTGTTCGGGCCGGCGAACTGGTGGCTGCCGCGCTGGCTCGACCGGGTCCTGCCGCGCATCTCCGTCGAGGGGCCGGACGGGGAGGAGGACGCCGCTGATGCCAACGGCGGCGCGCCGGGGACCCCCCCTCAGGCGCCGGAGGAAGTGCTCAAGTCGTAGACCGTCTCGCCGCCGATCGTCGTCGCCTGGAAGTGCGACGTCACCCACGACTCGATCTGGCTGGACGTCCCGGACGATCCGCCCCCGAAGCCGCCGCCACCGAAGCCGCCGCCACCGAAGCCTCCGCCAAACCCACCGCCGCCGAGGCCCCCAAAGCCGCCGCGCCCGCCCGAACTCCAGCCCGGCCCGCGCAGCCCGAATACCAGCGACAGCACGAAGCCCAACGCGGCCACGCCCACCGCGGCCAGCAGGAACTTGCTCAGCACCCAGGCGGCGAGGCCCACCAGGCCGCCGGTCGCGGCCGCGCCGCCGACGCGGCCGAAGATCGAGCGCAGGATCGCCGAGGCCACCATGAAGCCGATGAACAGCGCCGGGAGCATCTGGCCAAGGTCACCGCCAAGGCCCTTCTGCCAGCTCGCATCCGGCGGGGGCAGGGCCTCGCCGTCGACGATCTTGATGATCTGGGCCGTGCCGGCGTTGAGGCCGGCGTAGTACTGCCCCTGCCGGAACAGCGGGATCATCGTCTCATCGATGATGCGGTTGGTGGTCGCGTCGGTGAGCGCTCCCTCGAGGCCGCGGCCCACCTCGATACGGGTGGCATGGTCGTCCTTGGCCAGCAGCACCAGCACTCCATCATCGGTCTTCGATCGCCCGAGCTTCCAGGCGTCGACCACGCGGATCGAGTATTGCGCGATGTCTTCCGGCTGCGTCGTGGCGACCACGAGCACCGCGATCTGCGTGCCCTTGCGCGCCTCGAAGGCCGCGAGCTGCTGCTCGAGGTCGGATTGCTCGCTGGCGGTGAGCGTGCCGGTCAGGTCGGTGACGCGCGCTTCGAGCTTCGGCACCGGCTGCAGCGCCTGCGCGGCGAGCGGGCCGGCCGCCGCCAGCAGGCACGCCGCCAGCAGTCCGGCCGCCGGCAGTGCGGTGCGCGACACTACTGTCCGGCGGGTTTGGCCGGCGCAGTCGTGCCGCTGAAATCTACGGTCGGCGGCTTGGCGACCGCGGCCTCGTTCTCGACCGTGAAATTCGGCTTGGTCTGGTACTTGAAGATCATCGCCGTCAGGTTGCTCGGGAACGAGCGGATCGTGACGTTGTACTCCTGCACCGACTGGATGTAGCGGTTGCGCGCCACGGTGATGCGGTTCTCGGTGCCCTCGAGCTGCGCCTGCAGGTCGCGGAAATTCTGGTCGGACTTGAGCTGCGGATAGTTCTCGGTGACGGCGATCAGGCTCTTGAGCGCCTGCGTCAGCTCGCCCTGCGCCGCCTGGAACTTCTTGAACGCCGCCGCGTCGTTGATGAGCTCGGGCGTCGCCTGGATCGTGCCGACCTTGGCGCGGGCCTCGGTCACGCCCAGCAGCACCGTCTGTTCCTGCTGCGCAAAGCCCTTGACGGTGTTGACCAGGTTCGGCACCAGGTCGGCGCGCCGCTGGTACTGGTTGACCACCTCGGACCAGGCCGCCTTGACCGCCTCGTCCTGGGACTGGATACGATTGTACCCGCAACCGCTGAGCAGCGCCGCCGCCGCCACGATGAACACCATCCGCATCGCTTGCATGCCGAACCCTCCGCCTGTGACGGCGCCCACGATACCGCCATTGGACGGCCGCCGCTAGCCGAGCGAACGCAGCGGCCGGCGCGCGAGCAGCGGATCGATGCGCGTCAGCAGCCAATAGGCCGCGCGCGCGCGCAGTCCCTCCCACCAGTGGCGCCGCCGCCGCCAGGAATCGGCTGGCACCTCGCGGCTGTGGGCCAGCGCCCCGGCGAACAGCCTGCGCGCGTGCGCGGCCAGCTCCGGCCATTCCAGCCGCAGCAGCAGCTCGTAGTTGATGTTGAGGCTGCGCCGATCCAGGTTGCAGGAGCCGACGTAGACCGTGTCGTCGACGATGAACAGCTTGGCGTGCAGCACCTGCGGCTGGTATTCGTACAGGCGCGCGCCGCCCGCGAGCATCGTGCCGTAGAGGTGCTCGGCGGCATAGCGCGCGACCGGCACGTCGGTCTGGCCCGCGAGCAACAGCAGCACCTGCCCGCCGCCAGCCCTGCAGCGCCGCAGCGCCCGGCGCATGCGCGCCGGCGGCAGGAAGTAACCCGCCATGCACCGCACGTCGCGCGAGCGTTCGACGTCATGGCGCAGCACCCTGCTCAGCAGTCCTGCCCGCCAGCCCGGACCGCTGGTCAGCAGCTGCACCGGCCCCTGCGGGTGGCGCAGCGCCCGCTGCGCGCGCACTGCGCGGCGGAACTCGCCGATGGCCGCCGGGTTCATCGGCGCCAGCGCGTACATCGCCGCGAAGCTCGCGGCCAGCGCGCCGGCCACCGGGCCTTCGACCTGCAGCGCCACGTCGAACCAGCCGCGGGTGAGGCCGTCGCCGGCATATTCCGGTCCGATATTGTGTCCCCCGACGATCGCGCGCTGCCCATCACAGACCAGCAGCTTGCGGTGGTCGCGGAACGCCAGCCGCAGGCGCCGCGCCGGGCTGAATACGCGCGCTTCGCCGCCCGCGGCCTGGAGCGGCGCGAAGAAGTCCGGCGCCAGCCCTTCGGACCCGAAGGCATCGTAGAGCACCCGCACGTGCACGCCGCGTTCGCAGGCGGCCAGCAGCGCCGCCCGCAGCGAAAGGGCCGGCTCGCCCGGCTTCACCATGTAGAACTCGAGGCAGATTTCGCGCTGCGCTGCGGTGATCAGCGCCGCCATCGCGGCAAAGGTGGCGACTCCGTTGGGCAGCCAGCGGGCGCGATGCCCGTCCAGGGCACACTCCGCGCTGCAATCCACCTGATCCGCCAGTTCCATGGCGTCGAAGCCTGACCAATAAAAAATGCCCCGGCAAGCCGGGGCATTGGAGGAGCGGACTTACAAGAGGGGGAGTAAAGTCCGCCAGGGGATCAGCAAACGGGTTGGCCGAAAATCCGGGTTCAGTGCAGATAGGCCCAATCGAGTATCCGTATCTCCTCGGCGTCGAGGTCCATGCTGCCGGCCAGTACCTGCGAGAGCTCGCGCTCCTCGGCTCGCCGGCGCAGCGGGCGCGTCAGTTCGACGATCCCACTCCACTCACCGGCCTGCGCCACGCTGGGCGACTCGGCGATAAAATGGGCGTAATACCTGCTACCCATGGTCCCGAGCCTACGCCGGGCTTCCGCCCCCAGGCTGTGAGGCGCCGCACAGATAGGACCCCTCGGAGGGTCGATTGAGCCGCTACCGTCCCCCACCGCCCCAAAGTTCGAAATACATCACACCGGCCGGGGAGCGCCGCTTGCGCGCCGAACTGGACCAGCTCTGGCGGGTGGAGCGCCCGCGGGTCACGGCGGCCGTCGCGACCGCGGCCGCGCAGGGCGACCGGTCGGAGAATGCCGAATACACCTATGGCAAACGGCGCCTGCGCGAGATCGACGCGCGGGTGCGGCACCTGCGCAAGCGCCTGGAAGGAATGGTGGTGGTGAGCGCGCCGCCGAGCGACCCGCGGCGCGTGTTCTTTGGTGCCCGCGTCACGCTCGAAACACCCGCTGGCGAAACGCCGACCTACCGCATAGTGGGTCCGGACGAATTTGGCGAGGAACCGGGCGGCATCAGCATGGATGCGCCGCTGGCACGGGCGTTGTTGGGGCGAGCGCTCGATGCCCAAGTTTCGGTCGCGCTGGCTGGAGGGGAACTGAGATTTACCATTGTCGGGATCGAGTATCCGGATGGGCCGCGATGACGGGCGGATTTGCAGCTACCAAGCGCAAATCATCCATATTGCGGCGCCGCATCCGCGGAATCCGTGCGGCCATCTTGTCTCGCGCATGGCACCGGCGTATATGCCTCAGCAGGCGCAACGGGAGGCACAGGCGGGCGCGAGCGCCGCCTGGTCGATAAACCAATACGCGAGGTGACCCACCATGAAACGTCGCGATTTCCTGAAAACGGCTGGAATCGGCTCTGTGTCGATGTTGTCTCTTTCTGTTTCGGCTGGCGCCGCGGCCAGACACGCGCGGGAACGTCCGTCACTCGACGGGCCGCCGGCCGACATGTTCAGTGTGCTGCTGTCGGGGCCCTATGCACCGGTCGTGGCATGTCCCGATCTTGGACTGACGACGGTGAATCTCTGCGATGGATCGTACTCCATGACCGCGATCTACCCGGTCAGCGGGCTGCCACTGGACGACGTCGATCGCGCGGATGATCCCCACCGCGCGAGTCCAATCGGCAGGTTCTACGTGCAACTGACCGGGATGTACTGTGCCTACGACCTTCCGGGCGGCGCCATCGCGATGGCGTTCACGGGCGATAACACCGTGCCGGTGTCCGGGCCCCAGGGCGCGACATATTTCGTCGGAACCATACCGGTCGATGTCATCGAGGCGACGGGCGCCTATAAGAAATTTGCCGGAGGCCATAACAACATGGTCGATATCCTGCGCAATCTGGCCGACGGCAGCCTTGTCGAAGACTGCTTCTGCAACATCAGCGTCCATTAGACGCGCGGCAATATCATTTGGCGTCGTTGCAATTACTGAAGTACTGCGGGCCGGAGGCAGCATTGCGCGCCAAGCAAATCATCGCGGCCGCCCTGTCGCTGGCCATTGCGGCGCGCGGGTTCACGCAAGAGCATCGACACGGGGATGGCGAGCAGCTGGGAGAGGTGCATTTCGCCGTCAGCTGCAACCGACCGGCGCAGAGCGATTTCAATCACGCGGTAGCCTTGTTGCATTCGTTCGAATTCAGCCGGGCCATAGAGAGATTTGACGGGGTCCTGCGCGATGACCCGACGTGCGCAATGGCGTACTGGGGCATCGCTCTCGCCGCCTGGAGCAATCCATTCGCGCCAGGCCAAAAGGACGAAGCCCAGCTGCAGCTTGGGCGACAGAGCGCGGCGCGAGGCAGGGAACTGCGCGCCGGAACGGACCGCGAGCGTGCCTATCTCGCCGCCGTCAGCAGGCTATACGCGGATTTCGCAAGCACGCCTCAGCAACAGCGCCTGCACGCGTACCGTGATGCCATGGGAGTTGTTGCGGGACAATATCCTGACGATCACGAAGCGCAGATTTTCTACGCACTGGCGCTGGCGGTCGCGGAGGATCCCGGCGACAAGACCTACGCCGACCGTCTCAAGGCCGGGGCCATTCTCGAGAAATTGTTTGCGGACGAGCCAACGCATCCCGGTTTGGCGCACTACATCATCCACGCGTACGACGTACCGGCGCTGGCGGGCCGCGCTGTGGTCGCGGCCCGGCGCTACGCGTCAATAGCGCCCGATGCACCGCACGCGCTGCACATGCCATCGCACACGTTTACCCGCCTGGGATATTGGCAGGAATCAATCGACAGCAACATTGCGGCCGCGGCGGCGGCGCGGCGTCTGGGTCAGGCAGCCGAAGAGTTGCATGCCAGCGACTACGAGACTTACGCCTACCTGCAGACGGGGCAGGATGAGGCGGCGGCGCGGATCGTGGATTCCCTGCCGGAAATTGCCGCACGCTTCGATCCGAAGGCACTGCTGATCGGCGCCGGCCCGCCGGCGGCCGGATATTTTGCGCTCGCGGCCATCCCCGCGCGATATGCGCTCGAGCGCCGGGACTGGCAGCAGGCCGAGGGCTTGCCGCTGTCGGAGACGCCGTTTCCCCATGCGGACGCGATGACCTGGTTCGCCCGGGGATTGGGTGCAGGGCGATTGGGACACCATGCGGCGGCGGATCGGGCGACGGCTGCGCTCAGGCAGATCCAGGAGCGGCTGTCTAAGGCCAACGAGAGTTATTGGGCGCAACAGGTGAACATTCAGGCCACCGCAGTCTCGGCATGGTCCGCGCTGGCCGCTGGCCGGAAGGCGGAAGCTTTGCGGCAGATGGAATTGGCAGCGGATATGGAAGATCGGACGGAAAAGAGCGCGGTGACGCCAGGTCCGCTGGCCCCGGCACGGGAATTGCTCGGCGAGATGTTGCTGGCGATGTATGAGCCTGGCAAGGCATTGGCGCAATTCGAAGCCACGCTGCAGAAGGAGCCGCGCCGACTCCGGTCCTTGTATGGCGCGGCGCACGCGGCGCGGCTCAGTGGCGACCGGGAGTTGAGCAGCCGGTATTTTCGGGAGCTGCTGGCGGTTTGTGCCCACGCCGACAGGCCCGGCAGACCCGAGATCAGGGAAGCGCGCGCCGTTCAGCTCACCCGCACGTTCTTGAACTGCCACGGATCGCTCTTGTCGAGATCCTCCGGGAACAGCCGCTCGCGATCGCTCAGCGGCGTCCAGTCGGTGTACTGGCCGACCACCGGGCCGAGGTAGGGCGTGCAGATCTCGAGGCAGCGGCGGTGGTCCATTTCATCGGGTTCGACCACGCCGCGATTCGGGTTCTCCATCGCCCAGACCATGCCGGCGAGCACCGCCACCGTGACCTGCAGCGTCGTGGCGCTGTTGTGTGGCGCGAGCCTGCGCGCCTCATCGATCGAGAGCTGCGAGCCATACCAGTAGGCGTTCTTCTTGTGGCCGGCCAGCAGCACGCCCAGCTCGTCGATGCCGGTGGTGATGTCGTCCATCATGATGCGCTTGCGGTCCTGCAGCTGGTAGTTGCGCCCGGCGAACTCGTGCACCGAGAGCACGGCGTTATCCGACGGGTGGTAGGCGTAGTGCACCGAAGGGCGATAAATCTCGCCCGCTTCGAGCGGCGCGGTCAGGTAGTCCGCGATCGAGATCGCCTCGCCGTGGGTGATCAGGAAGCCGTGGTACGACCCGGCGAGCGGCGCCCAGCTGCGCACGCGCGTCGCCACGCCCGGCTGCATCAGGTGGATCGCCGCGCCACCGCCGAAATCGAAGCGCTTGCCGTCGCGCGGGAAGTTGCGCTCGTGCGAGCCCCAGCCCAGCTCCGCCGGCTGCGAGCCTTCGGATACGAAGCCATCCACCGACCAGGTGTTCACGAATTCGTTCGGCTCCTTCGGGATCGAGGAGACCTGCGTATCGCGCTCGGCGATGTGGATGCAGCGCACGTCGAGGCGCCGTGCGAGCGAGGCCCACTGTTCGCGCGTCGCGGGCTTGCCGGCATCGATCTTCAGGTCGGCGGCGATGTTGAGCAGCGCCTGCTTGACGAAATGCGAGACCAGGCCGGGGTTGGCGCCGTGCGTCAGCACCGCCGTGGGCTGGCTGCGGCCGCTGTTGCGCAGCGCCAGGGCTTCCTCGCGCAGCGCATAGTTGGTGCGCCGGGCGATTGGCGTGGCCGGGTCGGTGTAGCCGCCGGGCCAGGGTTCGATGCAGGTGTCGAGGTACATCGCGCCCTTTTCCCAGGCCAGGCGGATCAGCGCGACGCTGGCCACGTCGACCGACAGGTTGAGGATGAAGTCGCCCCGCCCGACCAGCGGCTCGAGCGTGCGGCGCAGGTTCTCGCGCGTCAGGCGTTCCTTGATGAACTTGATGCCGTAGCTGGCCGCTTCCTCGCGGCCGTGGTCTTCCGCGGTGACGA
The DNA here is from genome assembly GCA_028870705.1 of Gammaproteobacteria bacterium. Lineage (GTDB taxonomy): Bacteria > Pseudomonadota > Gammaproteobacteria > Steroidobacterales > Steroidobacteraceae > FEN-1191. Next base: position 7,008 of record JAGWPD010000287.1, on the reverse strand, counting down.
TGCTGATGCGCTCGGCCGGGCAGCCGATGTGCCGCAGGATCAGCGGCAGCACGCCCTGGCCAATGGCGCCGAATCCGACGAAGGTGATGCGGCCTGGAAAGTCGCTGAAATGCAGCTGGTCGGACATGATGTTTCCCGTGTGTGGCGCCCGTTGGAGGTTACCAACCGGGCGGCGCGGGCGCCACCGGCGGGACCTACATCGCCGGCTCCGAGGCGGACCGGGGCAGCAGCGCCGTCACCCGTTCGAGCCAGCGGCCGAGCGCCGGATAGTTGACCTCGACCGGCAGGAAGCGCGCGGCCAGCTCGCGCGCGGCCGGCCTGGCGAGCGCGCGCAGCAGCAGGCGGATGTCGGGATAGATCACCATGTCGGTGGCGGAAATCTTCTCGCCCACCACCCAGTCCGACTGCGCCAGCCGCCGCTCGATCGTGCGCGCCTCGCCGGCGACGCGGTGCATGGCCGCGGACATCGCCTCCTCCAGACCTTCGCTCGGCGTCGCGGGCACGCGCCCGTACAGGAAGTGCCGCACCAGTTGCATCAGGCTCGGCTCGGCGTAGGCCTGATACTCGCAGATCACGCGCATAATCACGCCGGCCTCCTCGGGGCTGCGGCCGAACAGCGGTGGATCGGGATACTTGCGGTCGAGGTAATAGAGTATTCCGACCGACTCGAACACCACGTAATCACCGTCGCGCAGCACCGGCAGCTGGCCGCGCGGGTTCATCGCCAGCATCTGCGGCGCCTGGTGCTCCTGCTGGTCGAACTTCAGCAGGTGGCTGCGGTATTCGAGCCCCTTGTGCTCGAGCGCGAGCAGCACGCGCCAGCAATAGGCGCTGCCGCTGCCCCAGTAGAGATCGATGGCCATGTCGCGCGGATTGTAGCTCCAGGGGCTGGCGCGCGCAGGCCCCAGCCGGCCGGGTATTTGCCACCATCATTTGCTATCGTGCGCGCCAGTTCGGTACCGGCCAGCGAGGCAGACAGCGGATGGCACAGCACAGCACGGCCGCGCGCCGTGGAATCGGCGGCTGGAGCGTGGCGGACGCGCTCGAGCTCTACAGCGTTCCGGCCTGGGGCTCGGGCTACTTCTCGATCAACGAGGCCGGCAACGTCGTGGTGCGGCCCGACGGCAGCACGGCGCACGAGATCGACCTGCTGGAGGTCGTGCAGGGCCTGCAGGCGCGCGATCTGGCGGCGCCGGTGGTGGTGCGCTTCTCCGACATCCTGGCGCACCGGCTGCGCCACCTCAACGACGCCTTCTCGCGCGCGATCGCCGAGAGCGAATACCGCAACCGCTACGCCGCGGTGTTCCCGATCAAGGTCAACCAGCAGCGGCTGGTGGTCGACGAGGTCTACCGCTACGGGCGCGAATTCGGCTTCGGCCTCGAAGTCGGCTCGAAGCCGGAGCTGCTCGCGGTCATGGCGGTCACCGAATCGGCCAGCGACCGGCTGATCGTCTGCAACGGCTTCAAGGACTCGAGCTACATCGAGGCGGTGATCCTCGCCACCAAGCTCGGCCGCACGATCATCCCGGTGGTCGAGAATTTCGACGAGCTCGGGCTGATCCTGCGCCACGCGAAGAGCCATGGCGTGCGCCCGCGCCTCGGCGTGCGCGTGAAGCTGGCCAGCGAAGGCTCGGGCCGCTGGCGCGATTCGGCTGGCGAGAAATCCAAGTTCGGGCTGTTCGTCACCGAGATCATCGAGCTGCTCGCCACGCTGCGGGCGCAGGGCATGGAGGATTGCCTGAAGCTGGTGCACTGCCACCCGGGCAGCCAGCTGCAGGACATCCGCCGCGTCAAGGACGCGATCAACGAACTGGCGCACGTGTACGCCGAGCTGAAGCTGGCGGGCGCCGGGCTCGAGTACCTTGACGTCGGTGGCGGCCTCGGCATCGACTACGACGGCACCAACAACAACTACGCCTCGTCGATGAACTACACGCTCGATGAGTACGCCAACGACGTCGTCTACCGCGTCGCCAGCGTCTGCAACGCGCGCGGCGTCGAGCACCCGATGATCGTGAGCGAATCGGGGCGCGCGATCGCCGCGCATCACAGCGTGCTGATCTTCAACGTGCTGGGCGATTCGCGCCTCGACCGCTTCGGGCTGGGGCCCGACGAGGCGAAACCGCAGGGCAAGGGCGTGCCGCAGCCGATCCGCGACCTGTACGACGCGCTGCGCACCATCAACGAGCGGCGCCTGGTCGAGTGCTACCACGACGCGCAGACCGCGCGCGACGAGGCGCTGCAGATGTTCAACCTCGGCCTGCTGACGCTCGAGCAGCGCGGGCTGGTCGAGCGGCTTTACTGGGCCGCCTGCGGCCGCATCCGCGACTGCTGCCGCAAGCTCGAGCAGCTGCCCGAGGAGCTCGAGGACCTGGAGGACGTGCTCGCCGACATCTACTTCTGCAATTTCTCGCTGTTCCAGTCACTGCCGGACAGCTGGGCGATCGACCAGCTGTTCCCGATCATGCCGATCCACAGGCTGCACGAGCGGCCGGCACGCAACGGCGTGCTGGCCGACATCACCTGCGACTCGGATGGCCGCATCAACCGCTTCGTGAGCCGCCGCGAGACCAAGCGCACGCTGGAACTGCACGACCTCAGGGCCGGCGAGGACTACTACCTGGCCGCATTCCTCGTCGGCGCCTACCAGGAGACGCTCGGCGACCTGCACAACCTGTTCGGCGACACGCACGTCGTGCACATCCGGCTGCACGATGAGGGCGGCTGGTGGATCGAGGAAGTGGTCAAGGGCGACACCGCGAACAAGGTGCTCGAATACATGGAATACGACGTCGCCGAGCTGGCGCCGGCGCTGGCGCGCGACTGCGAGCGCGCCGTGCGCGAAGGCCGCATGACCGTGCCCGAGAGCCAGGCGCTCAAGCGCTTCTACGAACAGGAACTCGACGGCTACGCCTACCTCGAACCCTGATTAGTCGGGGCATCGTTGTTCCAGATGTCCCTGATCATCAGCCACTTGCCGTCGGCCCGGTGCCAGACCTCGACGTACTTGCCGGTGCCGACGCTGGCGCCAGTCGCGCCCGCCACGTGGAAGGTGCCGGAGTGCCAGCCGAGCTCGCCCGAGACTCCACCGGTGTCGGCATCGAGCGCGAAGCTGACGCCGGCCGCCTTCGAAGCGGCCATATCGGCGGTCAGGTACTGCTTCATGGCGTCGCGGCCCTTCAGCGAGGTGCCATCCGGCGGCATCATGATCGCGTCGTCGGCGTACAGGGCGACGATCTTGTCGGCGTCGCCCGCATTGTAGGCCGCCACCCACGCATTGGTGGCGTCGTGCATCGCGGCCACATCGGCCGATGTGTCGACCGGCGTAGCCTGCTGCGCGCAGCCGGCGAGCGCCAGCAGCCCGGCTGCGGCCACGGCCGCGTGAATCTTCATGCCCATGATCAATCCCCTCCTGATGGCCAGAGTCGTCACCACATGTCCTTGAGTCTTGCCGCGACGTCAATCTTGTCGGCGCGCGCCTCGCCGATCAGGCCATCGGCGTTCGCCTGCCCGCGGAAGGCACTCTGCTCGCAGCATCTGAGCACCTTGTCGGTGGCGAAGCGGCTGCGCGCGCCGTACACGTGCGCATCGCCGTTGCGCGGCTGCTGCGTCAACGGGAACTTCAGCGGCTGGCACAGGTACAGCTCATTGCGCGCGCGTGTCATCGCCACGTACAGGAGCCGGCGCTCCTCGTCGATCAGCTCGGTGCGGCCGGTGGAGAATTCCGACGGGAAACTGCCGTCGACCACATTGAGCACGTACACCGTGTCCCATTCCATGCCCTTGGCCGAATGCACGGTCGAGAGCACCAGGTAATCCTCGTCGTGGAGCGGCGATCCCGACAGGTCGCCGGCGGCATTCGGCGGGTCGAGCGCCAGCTCGGTGATGAAGCGCTCGCGCGACGGGAACTGCCCCGAGAGCTGCTCGAGCTGGTCGAGGTCGCCGATGCGCGTGTGCGATTGCTCATGGATGCGCTCGAGGTGCGGCTGGTACCAGGTGCGCGCCAGCCCGACCTGCCCCGGCCAGGGCCGCTGCGGCTCAGCCAGCGTGCCCAGGAGCTTCGCCAGCTTCGGCAGATCCTGCAGCGCGGCCGCGGGCTTGCGTATCTCGTCCAGCACCGCGAAGTTGCCACCGCGCTGCTCGAGCTCGGCGACGATGCGCTGCGCATTCGCCGGGCCCATGCCGGGCAGCAGCTGCAGCACGCGGAATGCCGCCATGGTGTTGCGCGGATTGTCCGCCCAGCGCAGCACTGCCAGCAGGTCCTTGACGTGCGAGGCCTCGAGGAACTTCAGGCCGCCGTATTTCACGAACGGCACCTTGCGCCGCAGCAGCTCGACCTCGAGCACGTCGCTGGCGCTGGCGTTGCGGAACAGCACCGCCTGCCGGCGCAGCAGCACGCCGGCCTCGCGCCGCTTGAGCACCTGGCCGCAGACGAACTCGGCCTGCGACTGCAATTCATCGGTGGTGACGTAGTTGGGGCGCAGCCCCTGGCCGCGCACCGCCAGCAGGTGCTTGCGGTGCTGGCGCGGCGCATCGCTCATCAGCGCATTGGCGACATCGAGGATCGGCTGCGTGGCCCGATAGTTCTGCGCCAGCGTGATGACCTCGGCCTTCGGGCTGTATGCCTCGGCGAAGCCGAGGATGTTCTCGACCGCGGCGCCGCGGAACGAATAGATCGACTGCGCGTCATCCCCGACCACGGTGATGCCCGCGCCATCGGGGCGGAGCGCGCGCAGGATCTCACCCTGCAGCCGGTTGGTGTCCTGGTACTCATCGACCAGCACGTGGTCGAAGTTGGCCGCGACGTGCTGCGCCAGCTGCGGCTCGTTCATCATCGCGTGCCAGTAGATCAGCAGGTCGTCGTAGTCGAGCAGGCCATAGCGTTGCTTGCGCTCGACGTAGGCGCGGCACAGCTTCGCCAGGTCCTGCTCCCAGCCCAGGCACCAGCTGAACTGCTGCTCGAGCGTCTCGTGCAGGCTCCTCTGCGTGTTGATTCGCCAGGAATAGATCGCGAGGCAGGTATCCTTGCGCGGGAAGCGCTGGTACTGCTCGGTCAGCCCGAGTTCCTGGCGCAGGCTGTCGAACAGGTCGGCCGAATCGCTCCGGTCGATCACCGTAAAACCGGGTTCCAGGTTCAGGTGCCGGCCGTAGTGACGCAGCAGGCGGTTGCCGATCGAGTGGAACGTGCCGGCCCAGGCCAGCCGCTGCAGCATCGCCTGCGCGCGGTTGCCGAGCGCATCGTCGAGCGTCTGGCGCAGGATGTCATGTGCGCGCCGGCGCATCTCGCTCGCGGCGCGGCGCGTGAAGGTGAGCAGCAGGATGCGCGCCGGGTCGACCCCGTGCCCAGCCAGCCAGGCGACGCGGTGCGCGATCGTGCTGGTCTTGCCGGTGCCCGCCCCGGCCACCACCAGCAGCGGGCCGGCGCGCACGCCCTTGCCATCGGGCTGCGGCTGGCCGTAGGTGACCGCCCGGCGCTGCGGCGTGTTGAGGGAAGCAAGCGGATCAACGGCGGCCATCGCGCCAATATATAAGGCCCGGCCATTCCGGGCCACACCCCGCCGCCGCAGATTGCGGCGGCGCTTGCCGGGCGCCCCCGTTTTGGTGAACCATGCACGCATGGACAGCAATTCAATGGGCGCGCGCGGGGTGGTGGCCCGGATCCTGGCCGCGCAGCTGCTGGTGCTGGCCACGTTCAATCCCAGCGGATATTCGTACGGGCACTGGCTGGCGCAGGGCTTCCCACACGTGAGTGCGGCACAGGCCGTGCTCGGCCTGCTGCTGGTGATCTGCTGGGTGGTCTACGTGACGGCCACGCTCCGCTCGCTCGGCCTGCTCGGCGTCAGCCTGCTCGCCGCGCTGATCGCCGCGCTCGTATGGCTCGCGGTGCAGAACGGCTGGCTGCACCTCGATGGCGGTTCGGCGCTCGCCTGGATCGCCGTAGTAGCAACCGGCTTGATCCTCGGAGTTGGCATGTGCTGGTCGTTCGTGCGGCGGCGCCTCTCGGGCCAGGCCGATGTCGATGAAGTACACGGCCACTGAGGCCATCGAAAAACTGCGGCCCATCTTCAAGGGCCGCGTCATCACAGTGAACCTGGAGACCGTGCGGCTGCCGAATGGCCACCGCGCGGAACTCGAGATTGTGCATCACCCGGGCGGCGCAGCGGTGGTCGCCATCGACGACGAACGGCGCGTGTGCCTGCTGCGCCAGTACCGCCATGCGATCGGCGGCTGGATCTGGGAATTGCCGGCCGGCAAGCTCGAGCCTGCTGAGCCCGCGTTGACGACGGCGCGTCGGGAGTTGATCGAAGAAGCGGGCGTCGAGGCGGGCGAGTGGCTCGCACTCGGCGATTATGTCACTTCACCCGGAGTATTTACTGAGACTGTGAACCTGTTCTTGGCCCGCCGGCTGCGCACCGTCACCATGGCGCATGAGGCGGGCGAATTGATCGAGGTCCATTGGATCCCTTTCAGTGAGGCCTGCCGCCGTGCGTTGAGCGGGGAACTCGCGGACGGCAAGACGGCGCTCGGCCTGCTGCGCGCACAGGCGGTGCTGGCGGCACAGGGCTGACGATCAGATCCAAGGGTACATAGAGGAAGCCATGGGGCATCACGATTCCACCGCGGCCACCGGGAACTTCGAGCTGATGCTCGAGGAACAGACGGCGCCTGCCAGGTCCGGCGGTGGCTACAACCCCTACGACACGTTCCCGAACGTCCGTCAGGGCGGGCTGGCGCAGCGGCAGGCCGACCTGCGCAAGCTGTCCGAGTGGATCCGCGTCAAGCGCCAGGTCTCGCAGCTCAGGAAATCCGACGCGTAGCACCATCGCGCCGGCCGGTCAGTGGCCGAGGCACTCGATGTGCCGCATCTTCATTGCGTTGGTGAGCCGGTAGAACCGGCGCAGTTCCGCCGTCGCGAGCCCGCGGGCGCGCGCCCCGGCCGGCGCCAGCAGGCCGGCCAGGTGCCGGCAGAAGCGCGCCGCGTAGCGGTTCGCGCGCCGGTACAGTCCG
>JAGWPD010000286.1 GCA_028870705.1 Gammaproteobacteria bacterium | reverse complement strand
GTGCGCCGGCTCGCTCACGCGCGCGGCGCCGGCCGCCGGCTGCGGGACCGGCTGCCCTCGCCCGCTTCGGCCATGATTGGCGCCGGCAGCGCCACGGCCTCACGGAGCCGCGGATAGGCCGCGGTCTTGTGGGGAATGGCCATCGCCTCGACGAAATGCTGCTGGAAGCGCGGTTCGATCGCGGTCTCGATCTTCTCCACGCGGCGCACCAGCCGCTCGATCTCGCTGCGCGCTTCGTGATCCAGCAATGCGATGCGCGCCCCGGCGCCGGCCGCATTGCCCGCGGAAGTCACGTGCGCCAGGTCGCAGTCCGGTATCATCCCGAGCACCATCGCGTACTTGACGTCGATGTGCGCGCCGAAGGCGCCGGCCAGCCGGATGCGATCGAGCTGCTCGACGCCGAGGTGCTCCATCAGCAGCTTGATGCCGGCATACAGCGCCGCCTTGGCAAGCTGGATCGCGCGCACATCGTTCTGCGAGATCTGCAGCGTCGTGGTTCCGCGGTGCAGAACATATGAGAATGTGCGGCCGCTGGGCACGACCCGCTCGCTCCGGGCGGCCAGCGAGCCCTGCACGACCCCGTCCTGGCTGATGATGCCGGCCAGGTACATTTCGGCGATCACTTCGATGATCCCGGAGCCGCAGATGCCGGTGATGCCGGTGGCCGCGGTTGCTTCCTCGAACCCGGCTTCGTTCGACCAGAGCTCCGAGCCGATGATCCTGAAGCGCGGTTCGAGCGTCGCCGGATCGATGCGCACGCGCTCGATCGCCCCTGGCGCCGCACGCTGTCCGCCGCTGATCTGCGCGCCCTCGAAGGCCGGTCCGGTCGGGCTGGAGCAGGCCAGCAGGCGCTGCTTGTTGCCGAGCACGATCTCGGCATTGGTGCCGACGTCGACCAGCAGGCTGAGTTCCGTGCGCAGGTCGGGCCGCTCGGCCAGGATCACGCCCGCGGTGTCCGCACCCACGTGGCCGGCGATGCAGGGCAGCACGTAGACGCGCGCGTTCGGATTCATCTTCAGGTCGAGTTGCGCGGCGCGCACCGACACCGAGCCGTCGGTGCACAACGCAAAGGGCGCACCGCCGAGTTCGACCGGATCGATGCCGAGCAGCAGGTGGTGCATGATCGGATTGCCGACGACCGCCGCCTCGAGGATCTCGGCGCCGGTCACGCCGGCATCCTTTGCGACCTGGGCGATCAGTTCGTTGAGCGCCTGGCGCACCGCCGCGGTCATCTGCTTTGCGCCCTCGGGATTCATCATCGAATAGGACACGCGGCTCATCAGGTCTTCGCCGAAGCGGATCTGCGGGTTCATCGCACCGCTGGTTGCCAGCACGTTGCCGGTGAGCAGGTCGCACAAGTGCATCGCGATCGTGGTCGAACCGATGTCCACGGCGAGGCCAAAGGCGCGTTCGCTCAGCCCCGGCCATACCGCGATGATCGTCTTGCGCGCGTGCACGGCGACCGTTACCGCCCACTTGCCCTGGCGCAGCGTCGGCTGCAGCGACTGCAGCAGCGGGAAATCGCAGTCCAGATCCTTGAGCTGCCATTCCCGCTCCAGCGCGATGTACAGGCGCTGCAGATCGCTGGCCGGATTGTGCATGTCCGGCTCGGTGACCTCCACGTAGTGGAGACTGACCACCGGGTTGAGGGTGATCTCGCGTTCGTCGGCCGCCTTGCGGATCACCTGGCGATGCACCTGGCTGCTGGCCGGCACATCGATGACCACGTCACCCTGGATCAGCGCCTGACACGACAAGCGCCGGTCGGCCGGCAGTGGGCGCCGCCGGCTGTAGTTCGCCTCGGTGACGCTGAATGCCGAAAGGTGGTCGCGCTGCGATTTGACCCCATGCTTCGGGAAATCGCCTTCGGCCAGCGTGACCTGGCAGCGGCCGCACATGGCCCGGCCGCCGCACACCGAATCGATATCCACGCCGAGCGCGCGCGCCGCGGCCAGCACCGGCGTGCCCAGCGCGAAGCGCCCGCGGCGGCCGGAAGGCGTAAAGACGATCAGTGCCTCGGGTTCGGCCATGTGTCAGCAGGCATCGGCACGCAGCATGTTCGTCCAACCGCGCCGGCATCAGCCCTGGGCCCGACGGCGATGACCGCCCTCGCGGCGTCCACGGCCCGCCCCGGCCGCGCCACCAGTTCCCTCCGCACCCGCCGCGCCCGCCGCGCCTGGCGCTCCCGGAGCGGGCGCTTCGCGGTACTTGCGGATCCAGTTCGCGCAGTTCGGATCGTGGCCCATCATGACATCGGCCCCGAGGCAGGCCTGCATGACTTCGGTGTGCAGCGGGTTGGTGATCGCCGAGGTCAGGCCCGCGCCGATCGCCATCGTAAGGAACGCGGCGTTGATGCCGTTGCGGTTCGGCAGACCGAAGCTGACGTTCGAAGCGCCACAGGTCGAATTGACCTTCAGCTCGGTGCGCAACCGGTGCAGCAGCTGCATCACCTGCTGGCCGGCCGAATTGATCGCACCGATCGGCATCACCAGCGGATCGACGATCACGTCGCTGGCCGGAATGCCATGGTCTGCGGCGCGCTCGACGATTTTCTTCGCGATCGCGAAGCGCACGTTCGGGTCCTCGGAGATGCCGGTCTCGTCGTTCGAGATCGCCACGACCGCCGCGCCATATTTCTTCACCAGCGGCAGCACCGATTCAAGCCGCTCCTCCTCGCCAGTGACGGAATTGACCAGCGCCTTGCCCTTGTAGACCGCCAGGCCCGCCTCGAGCGCGGCTACGATCGAGGAATCGATCGACAACGGCACGTCGGTGATGCTCTGCACGAGCTGCACGGCCTTCGCGAGGATGGCCGGCTCGTCGGCCAGCGGTATGCCGGCATTCACGTCGAGCATCTGCGCCCCCGCCTCGACCTGCGCGCGCGCATCCGCCTCGACGCGGCTGAAGTCGCCCGCCGCCATCTCGGCAGCCAGAATCTTCCGGCCGGTGGGATTGATGCGTTCGCCGATAATGACGAACGGATGGTCGAAGCCGATGACCACCGCGCGCCTGGCCGAACTGATCACCGTTTCAGTCATTGAGCGATCCTCGTTTCTGGATTGGTACTGTCACGGCCCGGATACCAAGGTATGCGGCCGGCGAGCACCCCGGAGCGCTCGACGATTTCACGGACGGATTGTTCCTGGCGGTAGGCCATGATGTGCACGCCGCTGACGCCGCGCACTTCGCGCAGCTCCTGGATAAGCTCCACGCACAGCTTGCGGCCTTCCTGCGCGGCGTTGGGCCCGGCATCCTTCAGGCGTTTGATGATCGCGTCAGGGATGTGGAGCCCGGGCACGTTCTTGCGCATCCACTCGGCGGTCGCGGCTGCGCGCAACGGGCCCACGCCCACCAGGATGAAGACCTTGCCCAGCAGCCCCAGGTCTTCGACGCGGCGCATGAACTCACGCAGCAGCGGCATGTCGTAGCAATACTGCGTCTGGATGAACTGCGCGCCGGCCGCGACCTTCTTGGCGACGCGCTGCGCGCGGAATTCCGTCGGCGCCGCGAACGGATTGGCCGCCGCGCCCAGGAACACGCGCGGCGCATAGCTGATCTTGCGGCCGCTCAGGAACCGGTGCTCTTCGCGCAGCGTCCGCGCTGTCTCGAGCAGCGTGACCGCGTCCAGGTCGAACACCGGTTTGGCCTGCGGATGATCGCCCGCCTGCACGCCATCGCCGCTCAGGCACAGCACGTTGCACACGCCCATGGCCGCGCCGCCGAGGATGTCGCCCTGGATCGCGATGCGGTTGCGGTCACGGCAGGAAATCTGCATCACCGGCGCGTAGCCGACGCGCGTCAGCAGTGCGCAGACCGCCAGGCTCCCCATGTGGCAATGCGCGCCGCTGCCGTCGGTCGCATTGATCGCATCGACGCAGCCGTCGAAGATGCGGGCGCGGTCATACACTTCCTGCGGATCGGCGGAATCCGGCGGCGCCAGCTCGGTCGTGACCGCGAACTGCCCGGCGCGCAGCACGCGCTCGAGCCGCCCGGGCGAGGTATGCCCCGGCAGGATCGGCAGCGGATAACCGGGGACCGGCTCGTCGTCAAACTTCATGTGGGCGGCGCCGTCTTCTCGCGCACCACGCGCAGCCAGGCGGAGCGCCCCTGCAGGCGGCGGTCGACCGCGTGCTGCACGCTGGCGAGCAAGTCCTGGCCGCCCGGAATGCGGGTCGCGCCGGCATAGGCCTCGACCCAGACGCAGCGCATCTCCGGCTTTACTTCGCAATGGCCGTTGTCACGCACGCCGCCGCAGGGACCGTTGCGCAACTGCTTCGGGCAGTTCATCGGGCAGGACATGCCGGTGGAGCTGAGCACGCACTGGCCGCACATCTGGCAGTCGAACAGCGCCCCCTTCACCACGCGCTCGATCGCGGCCATTGGCCGTTCCAGGCGTTCATAGCCGATCAGGCGCCAGAGTGGATTGCAGCTCACCAGCAAGGCCTCGAGCCCGCGGTAGAACGCATTGAGGCCGCGCGCGTGGCGCACCGACCAGCGGCGCGCGGCGTACATCAGCCCCGCTCCCCGCCCGCGGGCGAATTGCCGGGCGCCGCACTGCCATGTGCCAGGCCATGGGAGCGGATCAGCTGCTCCAGATCCTCATCCGAGTACTGCGCCTCGAGGCGCGCGGCCTCGGCGGCCGCGGCCGCGCTCAGGTCGCCGCTCACGGCCCGCGGTTCGCTGCGCCTCCAGTCCGCCAGGTACGCCGCGGAGCTCCCTTTGCCTGCGCGCATCGCGGCGCGGTCGACCGCCTCCTGGAAGCGGTGGGTCAGCTGCACCTTGGCAGTCTCGCGCCCCTGCTTGACGATGACCTGCGCCGGGATGTCGCGCCAGGAAATGATGATCAGCGAGGCCATGCAAGCCGCTCCTCGGCCCCGGGCCGCCCGGCCGGCGTTCCTCCGGCGGCGCGCTGCAGGCCATCCGCCAGCTGGCCGTAACCGGTCCTGAGGATGGCGAACTCGAGCCCGAGCCGCGCGGCGATCGCGCGGGCCTGCGCGCTGTCGCTGTTCGCCTCGTCCTGCACGAGGTACACGACGCGGCGATAGTTGCGGAAATATTCCCCGATCAGTTCCGGATGGCGGTCGATGCCGAGCGTCTGGGCGACCAGCCTTTCGAAATGGCGCACCAGGAAATCCGTCAGGTAAAAAGTGCCGGGTTCCTCTGCGGCTAGCTCGCTGAAGCGTTGCGCGGTCGCGTAGAACTCGTAGCAGTGCGCGCCCGGGAGGCGTTCGATGCCGAGCGGCTCCAGCAGCGCATCGAGGCGTCCGCCGGTACCGCAGTCGGCGTAGGCCACGAAGATGCGCGCGTAACGCCCGCGCGCGGCTTCGACCGCTGCGCGCACCCGGCCGGGTATCTGTTCCGGATGGTTGTGCAGCTCGGGCGGCAGGCACTGCACGTCGAGCGCTTCCCAGTGATTGATGCGGCGGAGCGCCGCGATCTCGTGCGCCAGGGCCCCGCAGGCGATGACCAGCGCGCCCGATCGCGTAGCGTCCACGGAGCTGGCTGCTCCCCGCTGCTTCAGTGGGCCCGCGCGGCCGTACGGCGCGCCAGCAGCAGCGACTTGGCGGTCTCGACCGCGATGGCCGCGTCGCGGCAGTAAGCGTCGGCGCCGACCGCCTTGCCGAACTCCTCGTTGAGCGGTGCGCCGCCGACCAGCACGATGAAATCGTTGCGGATGCCCTTTTCCTTCATCGTGTCGATGACGACCTTCATGTACGGCATCGTGGTCGTCAGCAGCGCCGACATGCCGAGGATGTCCGGCTTGTGCTCTTCGAGCGCCGCGAGGTACTTCTCGACGGCATTGTTGATCCCCAGGTCAATCACTTCGAATCCGGCGCCCTCGAGCATCATCGACACCAGGTTCTTGCCGATATCGTGGATGTCGCCCTTGACGGTGCCGATCACGACCTTGCCGATCGGCTCGACGCCGGTCTCGGCCAGCAGCGGACGCAGGATCTCCATGCCGCCCTTCATCGCATTCGCGGCCAGCAGCACCTCGGGCACGAACAGGATGCCGTCGCGGAAGTCGATGCCGACGATGCGCATGCCCTCGACCAGCGCATCATTGAGCACGCGCTCGGCGCTCCAGCCGCGCTTGAGGTAGATTCGCGTCGCCTCTTCGACCTCGGCCTTGAGCCCGTTGTATAGATCGTCGTGGACCTGCTCGGCCAGCTCCTCGTCATTCAAGGAGTTAAGGTCAAATTCCACGTTGGCGTCATCGCTCATGATCGGTCTCCCGCAAGCCCATCAGATGGTATGTGTAGGGGGGTGCTGGCACTGGTCGCTTAGCGACCGGCGCATGCCCGCGGGCGACACTGCCGGCCGGCCGGCACACTGCCACGGTTCGGTTCCGCTGCGGCGCTCAACCCAGCACTTCCCGCAGTGGCGCGCGACCCTGCGTCCGGACAGCCGTGTGGGTGTGGCGTATCTGCCGCTCGGCACTCGGCGGGCAGCCGAACTGCCTTCGATAGCACTTCGAGAAATGCGGCGGCGACTGGAAGCCGCAGGCGGTCGTGATGTCCATGATCGGCATCGCGGTCTGCAGCAGCAGTTCGCGCGCGCGCCGCAGGCGCATCTGCAGGTAGTATTTCTTCGGCACGCAATCGAGGTGCCGCTTGAACAACCGCTCGATCTGCCGGCGCGACAGGCCGGTGGTACGCGCGATCGCATCGAGCGGCATCGGCTTCTCGATGTGTTCCTCCATCAGCTGCGCAACCCTGATCAGCCCTTCGTGGCTGGCGCCGAGCTGGGCACGCAGCGGCACGAACTGCTGGTCGCGGTCGTTGCGCGCGCGATCGACGATGAACTGCTCGGCGATCAGCTGCGCGACCCGGTTGCCGAGCTTACCCTTGACCAGGTGCAGCATCAGGTCGAGCGGCGCGATGCCGCCGGAGGCGGTATAGCGGTCGCGGTCGATCGTGAACACCTGGTTGCTGAGCATCACGCGCGGGAATTCCTCACGCAGCGCCGAGAGGTTTTCCCAATGGATCGTGGCGCGGTAGGTATCGAGGAGCCCGGCGCGCGCCAGCGCGTAGCCGCCGGTGCACAGCGCGCCAATGCCGACGCGCCGATCGGCGAAGCGGCGCAGCGCGCGCAGCAATGGGGGCGTGACGCCATCGCGCACGTTCACGCCACCGCAGACGAACAGGATCTCGACGCGGCCCAGTGCCTCGAGCGACTGTGTCGGCGCCAGCGACAACCCATTGCTCGCCGTCATTGCGGCGCCATCGAGGCTGACGATCGACCATTCGTAAGCAAGCTGGCCGCTGATGCTGTTGGCCATCCGCAGCGGCTCGACCGCGTTCGACAGCGCGATCATCGAATACTGGGGCAGCGTCAGGAACGCGAAATGGCTCTTGCGCAGCACGGGTCCGGATTCCACGATTTACCCCGTCGGTCCAGGTCCGAGTATCTGTCGGATTACGACGCCATTCTTGTCCAAAAGCGACGCGGATGCAAATCCCCCGTTTGCCACCGCCCGGCGCATTGCTTACGTTGCGCCTTGTGCTCGGACCTCGCCTACCTCGACGCACCCGGGGGATCGGCGAAGTGGCGATCAGCGATCATCGCTCCAGCCTGCCCACGACCGAGGAACTGTTGCACCTGGCCGGAAAAGGCAGCATTTCGTTCGGCGCGGATGCGGACCTGGTAGCGCTGGACGCGACAGGGCGGGCGCAAACCGTCATCATTCGCGGCACAATGCACGTGCTCGACGGAGAGTTGCTCCGCCGCGGCACATTCGAACACCAGGGCCCCAAAGGAGCGTCCTAAGGATGCCCAGCAAAGTTCCCGAAGGTGCGACACGCGGCTGGATCGTGCCGATCGGCGGCGCCGAGAACAAGGAAAACGACCGCCACATCCTCGAACGCTTCGTGCGCGTCTCCGGCGGCCATGATGCCAATATCGTCGTGATTCCAACCGCGAGCCGGATGCACGAGACCGGGCCGCGCTACGAGAGGCTGTTCAGCGAACTCGGCGCCGCGCAGGTCGCGACGATGGATTTCGACACCCGGCGCGACTGCCAGGAAGCGGGACGACTGCGGCGGCTCGAGGAGGCCACCGGCATCTTCTTCACCGGCGGCAACCAGCTGCGGCTGACCACGCTGCTCGGCGGCACGCCGGTGGCGAAGATGATCCGCGCGCGCAACGCCAACGGCGTGGCGGTCGGTGGCACCAGCGCCGGCGCCAGCATCCTGAGCGAACACATGATTGCCTTCGGCGATGAAGGGTCCGCGGTGATCTCGGGCAGCGTGCGACTGGCCCCCGGCCTCGGGCTCACCAACCGCTTCATCATCGACCAGCATTTTCGCCAGCGCGATCGGTTAGGAAGATTGATAACCGCTCTTGCGTACAATCCATTCGCCATCGGAATAGGGCTCGACGAGGATACCGGCGCCTTCATTGGCCCGGACGAGACCATCGAAGTCGAAGGATCTGGTGGCGTGACGGTCGTGGATGCGTCCGAAGTCACGTACTCCTCGATCAGCGAGGTCTCCGAGGGGCAGCCCGTGTGCATGCTGGGCCTGCGGGTACACATCCTCACCTCCGGCGCGACCTTCAACCTGCATACGCGGCTCGCGGAAGCCGCCGGACTCGCCCACCGCAAAGAGTAACGAAGGAACGGCAATCGTGCGCATCCTGGACCGGTCGGTTTACGTTGGCCCCTCGCTGTACGCGCATTTTCCCGTGATCCGCCTGGAGCTCGACCTGGGGGAGCTCGAGGCCTGGCCCACCGGCCGGCTCGGCAATGCCTACATCGATGCGCTCGCCGCCGCGCTCCCGGGACTTGCCGAGCACGGCTGCTCGTACCAGCAACCGGGTGGCTTCTTCCGGCGGATGCGCGAGGACGAAGGCACCTGGCTGGGGCACGTGCTGGAGCACGTGGCGATCGAACTGCAGAACCTGGCCGGCGAAGCAGTCACCTTTGGCAAGACGCGCGGCGCCGGCCCGCCCGGCGTGTACACCGTGATCTACGAATACGAGCAGCGCGACGAAGGCATCGCCGCCGGCGAGCTCGGGCTGCGCTTGCTTTGCTCGCTCCTGCCCGAGGCGATCCGCCCCGCCGGCGCGGTGCCCGAGGGCTGGAGCTGGCCAACGGCCCGCGACGAATTCATCCGTTTCGCGCAGCGGCGCGCGCTCGGACCCTCGACCGCAGCGCTGGTGCGGGCGGCGAAGGATCGCGGCATTCCCTGGTTGCGCTTGAACGACCAGTCGCTGGTGCAGCTCGGGCACGGCAGGTACCAGCAGCGTATCCAGGCCACCGTCACCGGCCGCACGCCGCATATCGCGGTCGAACTCGCCAGCGACAAGGAAGAGACCAACAAGATACTCGCGACGCTGGGCTTGCCGGTGCCCAGGCAGGAACTGGTGCAGAGCGAGAGCCAGGCGGTGCGGGCGGCGCAACGCATCGGCTTCCCGGTGGTCACCAAGCCCTACAACGGCAACCATGGCCGCGGCATCTCGATCCGGCTCACCAGCGATGCCGAAGTGGCGCAGGGTTTCCTGCTCGCGCGCGAGCATTCACGCTCGGTGATCGTCGAGACCTTCCTGGAAGGCGATGATCACCGCCTGCTGGTGGTGAACGGCGAGCTGGTGGCGGCCACGCGCCGCACGCCGGGGCATGTGGTCGGTGACGGGACGCATGACATCGCGCAGCTGGTCGACATCGTGAACCAGGACCCGCGCCGCGGCGTCGGCCATGAAAAGGTGCTGACGCGCCTGGAACTCGACGCGCAGGCGCGGAAGATGCTCGACCGCGCCGGCCTCAGGGCCGATTCAGTGGCGGCAGCGGGCCAGGTGGTGTACCTGCGCTCGACCGCGAACCTGTCCACCGGCGGCACCGCCACCGACGTGACCGATGTCATCCATCCAGACAACCGCGAAATGGCCGAGCGTGCGGTGCGCGCAATCGGCCTGGATGTCGGCGGCGTGGATTTCCTCTCGAAGAACATCACCGAGAGCTACCGCAAGATCGGCGGCGGCATCTGCGAGGTGAACGCCGCGCCCGGGTTCCGCATGCACGTGGCGCCGAGCGAGGGCACGCCGCGCGAGGTAGCGGTCCCGGTGATCGAGATGCTGTTCCCGCCCGGCACGCCCGCGCGCGTGCCGATCGCCGCGGTCACCGGCACCAACGGCAAGACCACCACCGCGCGCATGCTGGCGCACGTCAGCAAGATGGCGGGCTTCACGCCCGGCCTGACCACGACCGACGGCGTGTACATCAACGGCCAGCGCACCGTGCAGGGCGACATGACCGGGCCGGTCTCGGCGCGCATGGTGCTGGCCGACCCGCAGATCGACATTGCGGTGCTCGAGACCGCGCGCGGCGGGCTGCTGCGCGCCGGCATGGGCGTGAACGAAGTGAACGTCGGCGCGGTGCTCAACGTGCAGGCCGATCACCTCGGGCTCAAGGGCATCGACACGCTCGAGCAGCTTGCCGAGGTCAAGCGCGTGGTGGTCGAAGTGGCCACCGACTGCGCGGTGCTCAATGCCGATGAGCCCCTGGTGCTGAAGATGTCGGGTTATACCGAGGCGAAGAACATCTGCTACGTCACCACCAATCCTCATCACGCGCTGGTACGCGAACACATAAGGGCTGGCGGCCGCGCCTGCGCCCTCGAGGAAGGCGTCAACGGCCAGATGATCGCGCTCTACGACCGGGGTAGCCAGATCCCGCTGCTGTGGACGCACCTGATACCGGCCACGCTCGAGGGCCGCGCGCTGCACAACGTGCAGAACGCGATGTTCGCGGCGGCGATGGCGTTCTCGCTCGGCATCAAGCTCGACGCGATCCGCCAGGGCCTGCGCACCTTCGATTCGACCTTCTTCCAGGCACCCGGGCGCATGAACGTATTCAACGAACATCCGTTCAAGGTGTTGTTCGATTATGGCCACAACGCGCACGCCGTGGCCGCAATGGCGAACCTGGCGCGCCAGCTCGACGTGACCGGCCGGCGCATCGTGGTGCTGGCCGGGCCCGGCGACCGGCGCGATGAGGACCTGGTGGCGATCGCGCAGGCGGTCGCCGGGCGCTTCGATCACTACATCTGCCGGCGCGACGACAACCTGCGCGATCGCGCCCCGGACGAGGTGCCGCGCATCATGCTGCGCGCATTGCAGGCCGCGGGCGTGCCAACCAAGGCGATCGAGGTGATCCCGGACGAACAGGAAGCGATCGATGCCGCGCTCCGCATGGGCGCACCGGGCGATTTGTTGCTGGTATTCGCCGATGCACTGGTGCGCTCGTGGAAGCAGATCACCAAGTTCAAGCCGGCCGGCGCCTCACCGGCGCGCGCGAATCCGGACGCCGTCGCCCCCAGCCCGGCCGACGCTGCGCCGGTACCGTCCGCACGCACGCCCGCTGCGCCGGCAGCAGACGCGCCCGGCGCAGATTTCAGCCTCGAGGGGCTGATCCGCGACGAGCGCGGCGTGCGCCTGGCGCCGGAGATCGAAGACTGAACCTGCCGCCCGCCCTGCCCTACGACGATTCGCGGCGCCTCACCGGCGCCAACCTGTTCTTTGCGCGCACCGGCGCGGTGCTGGAGGTCGTCGGCCTCCCGATCGACGAGGAGCTGTTGCGCGGCTGGCGCTCCAGGCTCGAACGCGCCCGCTCGCACCTGCATTGGTCCGAGTCCGCGGCGATGGCGCGACGCCACGCCGGCGGCGTCTCGCTTGCGCTGGCGGCGCCCTGCGACCAACTGTTTCTCGCAACCGAGATCAACGAGTGGGCGCTGTGCGCCACCCTCCACCAGCGTGACCCGGCACGCTGGCAATCGCTCGCCGCCGACATGCTGGCCGCCGCACTGGCCGATGCGGCCGATCCGGCCTGTGTGCTGCCACCGGTGCTGTCCGAAGCGGAGGCGCTGGCGCGATTCGACCAGCTGGCCGCGCGCGAAGCACGTCCGCAGTTGCGCGCCCTGCTCGCCCAGGCCGATGCGCGCGGCCTGCCGCACCTGCTCGACGACAGCGAGTTGACGCTGGGCGCGGGCAGCGGCGGACGCACGTTTGCACTCGCGGCATTGCCCGCGGCCGCCGGCATCGGCTGGCAGGAACTGCACGGCATCCCGACCGTGCTCGTGACCGGATCCAACGGCAAGACCACGACGGTGCGGTTGCTGGCCGCCTGCGCGCGCGCACATGGCTGGCACGTGGCCTACAACTGCACCGATGGTGTATTCATCGACGGCGAGACGCTCGCCAGCGGCGATTACTCGGGTCCGGCGGGCACCCGCCGCGTGCTGCGTGAGCGCCGCACCGAGGCCGCGATCCTCGAGACCGCGCGCGGCGGCATCCTGCGGCGCGGCATCGCCGTCTCGCGCGCCGACGTGGCCGTGGTCACCAACATCAGCGCCGATCATTTCGGTGAATACGGCATACATGACCTGGCCGGCCTTGCCGACGCGAAGCTCACGGTGGGCGCGTTGCTGGATGAGCGGGGCCTGCTGGTGCTGAACGCCGACGATCCGCAGCTGCGCGCACGAGCTGCATCGCTGCCGCAACGCTTCGCGAGAGTTCCGCGCACAGGCTGGTTCGCGCTCGATGCCGGTTCGCCCGAGCTGCAGGCTTACCACAGTGCCGGCGCGCCAACCTGCGGTGTACAGGACGGACGCTTGCTGTTGCGGCGCGATGACCGCAGTTATGACCTCGGCGCGGTCGAGTCGATGCCGCTGACCATCGGCGGCGCCGCGTGCTACAACATCGCCAACCTCGCGGCCGCGGCCCTGGCCGCAGCCGCTCTGGGCATCGCGCCCGCCACCATCGCC
>JAGWPD010000285.1 GCA_028870705.1 Gammaproteobacteria bacterium | reverse complement strand
GCTTCTCGATCCTCGAATCGCAGGGACCGGCGACGCTGGCGGCAGAACTCGAGCGGCTGCGCCCGGCGGAATTGCTGGTGCGCGAGGACCATGCGCCGCCGGCAGCGGCTGCGGCGGCGGCCGCGGCGGCCGTCACGCGCGAGCGCGCGCCGTGGCACTTCGAGCTGGCCTCGGCCTCGCGCGCGCTCACCGACCAGCTCGGGACGCTCGACCTGCGCGGCTTTGGCGCGGATGAACTGCCGCTCGCGATCGGCGCCGCCGGCGCGCTGCTGCAATACGTGCGGGACACGCAGCGCACGGCGCTGCCGCACATCCGCGCGCTGCACGTCGAGGAAGCAGGCGACGCGCTGGCGATCGATGCGGCCACGCGACGCAACCTGGAACTCGACTCGAGCCTCAACGGCAACGAAACGGCCACCCTCCTGGCCGTGCTCGACAGCACCGTCACCGGCATGGGCGCGCGCGCACTGCGGCGCTGGCTCGGCCGCCCGATCCGCCAGCGCGGGCTCCTGCTCCGCCGCTACCAGGCGATCGGCGCGCTGGGCGCGGCGCGCGCCTGCGAGCCTCTCCACTCGCTGCTGCGAGCGGTCGGCGACCTGGAGCGGATCCTGGCGCGCATCGCGCTGCGCAGCGCCCGTCCGCGCGACCTGGTGCAGTTGCGCGCGGCGCTGGGCGAACTGCCCCCGCTGCGGGCGGCGCTAGCCGCCGTGGATTCACCGCTCCTGCGCGAACTGCACGCCCAGACCGCGGACCACGCGGCCGAGCATGCGCTGCTGTCCGCCGCGATCGCCACGGAACCTCCGGTCTACCTGCGTGACGGCGATGTCATCGCCGCCGGCTACGATGCCGAACTCGACGAGCTGCGGCGCATCGGCACCCATACCGATGAATTCCTGCTCGAGCTCGAGCAGCGCGAGCGCGAGCGCACCGGGCTTGGCGGACTGAAGCTGGGCTTCAACCGCGTGCAGGGCTTCTTCATCGAGATCCCGCGTGCGCAGGCCGAACGCGTGCCGCCCGACTACCTGCGCCGCCAGACCGTGAAGTCCGCCGAGCGCTTCATCACGCCCGAGCTCAAGGGCTTCGAGGACAGGGTGCTGGGGGCGCGCGAGCGGGCGCTGGCGCGCGAGAAGGAGCTGTTCGACGCGCTGCTGACGCGGCTGATCGCGGCGCTCGGCGCACTGCAGGGCACCGCGATGGCGCTGGCCGAGCTCGATGCGCTCACCGCGCTCGCCGAGCGCGCCGCGGCGCTCGGCTGGAGCGAGCCCGAGCTCGTGGATGAGCCCTGCCTGCAGCTCGTGGGCGCACGCCACCCGGTGGTCGAGCACTTCAGCGAGGCGCCGTTCGTGCCCAATGACCTGGACCTGCACGCGCGCCGGCGCATGCTGGTGATCACCGGCCCGAACATGGGCGGCAAGTCCACCTACATGCGCCAGACGGCGCTGATCGCGGTGCTGGCGCACATCGGCAGCTACGTGCCGGCGCAGCGCGCACGCATCGGCCCGCTCGACCGCATCTACACCCGCATCGGGGCCGGCGATGACCTGGCCGGCGGGCGCTCCACATTTATGGTCGAGATGTCCGAGACCGCCAACATCCTGCACAACGCGAGCGAGCAGAGCCTGGTGCTGGTGGACGAGATCGGCCGCGGCACGAGCACCTTCGACGGGCTGTCGCTGGCCTGGGCGATCGCCCGGCACCTCGCGACCGAAGTGCGCGCCTTCACGCTGTTCGCGACGCACTACTTCGAGCTCACCGCGCTCGGCGCGCAGCTCGAGGCCTGCGCCAACGTGCACCTCGATGCGACCGAGCACGGCGATTCGCTGGTGTTCCTGCACGCGGTGCGCGCGGGTCCGGCCAATCGCAGCTACGGGCTCGCGGTGGCGAAGCTGGCCGGCGTGCCGCCGAGTGTCATTGCGCGTGCGCGCGATTACCTGGCGGAACTCGAGGCGACGCGCGATGGCGGTGCGCGCCATCAGCCGCGCGGCGGCGCCAATGGCCAGGGTGAGTTGCCGCTGTTCGCGCCCGCCGCAACCGCTGCGGCCGGCGCAGCGGTGTCAGTTGCGGTAGCGACCGCGGGGGCCCGGCAGGCGCCGAGCGAGCTGGAATTGAAGCTGGCGCAGATCGAGCCGGATGCGCTCACGCCGCGGCAGGCGTTGGCGCTGATGTACGAACTGAAGGGCCGGAAGCAGACTTAGGCATTCCGGCTCGTGCCATATACCGCGCTGGCGCCGGCCGCCTGCGCTTCGTAGCCATTTTCGTACCTGTCGCGCGCCTGGCTCTGGGTGGTGGATCGGGTATCCACGGCAAACACCGTGGCCTGTGCGGCAACGATCAGGACGGCAGCCAGCAGGCTGAAGGTCTTGTGCGTGTTCATGGTCGTAGCTCCGTTGGTTCAGCAGGGTTGCGTGCAGTTGCTGTGTATACCCGGCAGCCCGAATTTGGTTTCAGGTCCGCGGCACACGTCAGCTCCATGGCGCAAATACTGGGCGCGGGCTATCCAGCCGGCGCCGGCGCGGCGCCGAAATGACCGAACTCGAGGAACTGCCCGACTTCGTGGGCGACACGCGCCGACAACAGCATGCCCGAGTGGCTCACCGGCAGGACGATATGCGCCCTGGCGCCCGGCAGGCGCGTCTCCGAGACGGCCACGGTGCCGTCGTTGGCTTCGTCGAAATCCACGAGCAGTCGGCCGAGGCTGAAGGACTGGTTGCCGGCGATGATGCCGAGCTCGCGCCCGTGTGGCCAGCTGCGCACATGCGCGTACAGCAGTTCCTCGGTCGCCGCCTGCCCGAGTATCGCGCGCCCGAAACGGAAGCGTCCGACGGCATTCGCCGCGCGGCTCGTCAGGCTCGGCGTTCCCATGAACACGACGCGCCCGGGGGGTTGCTGCGGATGGCGCTCGAGGCAGCGCAGGATCGCCAGTCCCCCGAGGCTGTGGCCGACGAGGTGCACGACGGGCGCCTCCACCGCGCTGATCATGCCGTGCAGCGCGTCGGCGATCTCGCCCATGGTCAGGAGCGTGGAGGCGTAGTTGAACGCGTGCCATTCATAGCCCCGGTCCTTCTCGAGGCGCCGGCGCAGCATGAAGGCCTCGTGCCCGGAGAGCCAGAGACCATGGACGTACACGACGGCGGCGTTCACGGTCGGCGGCTGTGCCTCGCTAGGGCCTGTTCACACTCAGGACGTCGATGCGGCCGTGCTTGGGTTTGCACAGGGCAAGGCGCGACGACCGATATGTACTGGATGTACATGAGGGAGGAGCAACGCCGCCCCGTGCAAACCCGAGCCGGCCCTGGAAGGTTGCGCTCAAAAGGCTTTCATACGGCGTTGCTCGGCGCTGACGTGGAAT
>JAGWPD010000284.1 GCA_028870705.1 Gammaproteobacteria bacterium | reverse complement strand
TCGAACTTGATGTTGCCGGCGACCCCGACGCGCGCCGCGGGCACCCCGAGCGAGCTGAAGCGCGCGGCATCCGCCGCCGACTGGGCCGCGACCGTTACGGAGTCCGCCAGCGCGGGCCGCAACAGGGCGGCACAGCGCGCCCAGCTGGACTGGCTGCGCGCCGACAGGCGCGCACTGGCGATGATGACCGGCACGCGCGCGCGCGCACACTCGTTGAGCAGGTTGGGCCAGAGCTCGGTCTCGATGATCACGAGCAGCGCCGGACGCAGCCGCCGCAACGCCGCACGCACGCACCAGGGCGTGTCATAGGGCGCATAGCGCGCCGTGACGGCCGCGCCGTGCGCGGCCCGCGCGCGCGCGCGGCCCGCCGGCGTCGCGCTCGTCACGGCTATTGGCAGCTGCGGCCACTCGCGCTGCAGTGCTGCCACCAGGACCGAGGCTGCCTGCACCTCGCCGACCGAGACCGCGTGCACCCAGATGCCGCGCGCAGTTCCCGCGAGTGGCGCACCGCGGCCCAGGCGCTCGCCCCAGCCGCGCCAGTAGTCACGCTCGCGCAGGCCGCGCCACAGCACGACGCAGCTGGCGAATGGCAGCGCCAGCAGTACCAGCAGCGTGTAGAGGCGACGCGCCACTCAGCCGTTCTGCAGCGCCGGGATCTGCCGCAGCTCGATCGCCGTCGCCAGGTAGCTGTCGAGCAGCATCTGCCAGTCGGCCGCGCTGAAGCGTTCCGCGCCGACCGCGGCGGTGACCTTCAGCAGCGAGCGCTGCAGCCGCACCAGGTTCGCGTCGCTCCACCAGCCCGGCGAACGCAGCGATCCGCGATCGAAATCGATGACCCAGATGTCGTCCTCGGCCTCGCCGAGCAGGATGTTGTGGGCGTTCAGGTCGGCGTGGCAGATGCCGCGCGCATGGAAGTGCCGCAGGCACCGGCCTATAGCCATCCACGTGCCCAGTGGCACAGATGCGACGCGGATTGCTGCCGCCAGCGAGCGCGCGCCGGGGATCCGCTTGACCAGCAGGTCGGCGGTGTAGGTGCCGCCGCGGCGGCGGTAACCGGCAGCGATCGGCATCGGCACCGGCAAGCCCGCGCGATGCATGTGGTACAGCAGGTGCCACTCGCGGAATGAACGCGTGCGCTCGGCGGCGCGCCACCAGTAGCGATCGGCCACGAGCCGCGCCATGAGTCCGCCGCGGCGGTAATGGCGCAGCACCAGGCTCCGCCCGTCGGCCTCGATCATCACGGCGGCACCGCGCCCTTCGCCGGCCGCGTGCACCGCGCCGCGCGCCGCCCACCAGGATGCATCGAGCCAGCCGGGCGCCGCATTGCCCGCGCGAGAGCTGTCATATAGCATCGCGCCGCCAGCGAATTCCTGGATGCGGATCTCGGGACCGACGGCCATGAAGTTCAATCGCGACAATGTCCACCCGGTTCCTGCATGAGTGACGAGCCCGCGCCGCCGCGCACGCTGTGCATCCTGCGCCTTTCCGCGATCGGCGACACGACCCACGTGGTGCCGATCGTCCGCACCATCCAGCACGCCTGGCCCGGCACCGCGATCACCTGGGTGATCGGCCGCACCGAGGCGCGGTTGCTGGCGCTGCTGCCCGGTGTCGAGTTTATCACCATCGACAAGCGCTCCCTGCGTGCCGGCGCGCTGGCGCTGCGGCAGGCGCTGCGCGGCCGCCGCTTCGACGTGCTGCTGCACATGCAGTATGCGCTGCGCGCCAGCCTGTATTCGACGTTGATTCGTGCGCGGGTGCGGCTGGGCTTCGATCGCCCGCGAGCGCGCGAACTGCAGTGGCTGTTCACCAACCGCCGGATCGAGGCGCGCCGCGACGAGCACGTGCTCGACAGCTTCTTCGGCTTCACCGACGCGCTCGGCATCCGCGAGCGTCGCCTCGAATGGAACCTGCCGCTACCGGCGGCCGCGCAGGAGTGGGCCCGCCGGCAGATTCCCGACGGCCAGCGCACGCTCGTGCTCAGCGCCTGCTCGAGCCGGCGCGCCCGCAACTGGCGCGTCGAGCGCTACGCCGCGGTGATCGACCATGCGGTGCGGCGCCATGGCCTGCAGGTACTGCTGTGCGGCGCACCCAACGACTACGAGCGGAGCATAGGCGCCGCCATCGAAGCCGCCGCGACCGTGCCGGTGCGCAACATCATTGGCAGCGACACGCTGCCGCAGCTGCTGGCGCTGCTGGCACGCGCCACCGTGCTGGTGGCACCCGACTCCGGTCCGGCGCACATGGCCACGATGGTGGGCACGCCGGTGATCGGGCTGTGCGCGACCACGCGCAGCGCTCGCAGTGGCCCGTACCTCTCGCGACAGTGGTGCGTCGACCGCTATGCCGAGGCGGCGCTGAGGTTCCGCGGCCGCCCGGCGAGCGAGCTGCCATGGAACGCGACCATCGAGGATCCGGGCGCAATGGACCTGGTCGAGACGGCGGCCGTGTGCGCGCGGCTCGATGAACTGCTCGGCCTGCTACCATAGGCCGATGCAAGACATACTGGTCCCGATCTCTCCGGGCGAGCTGCTCGACAAGATCACGATCCTGCGGATCAAGTCGGCGCGCATGAGCGATGCGGCCAAGCTGGCCAACGTGCGCCACGAGCTGCGCCTGCTCGAGCAGACCTGGGCGGGCGCGGTGCCCGCGGGCGCGGACCTGGGCGAGGAGGAACGCGCGCTGCAGGAAGTGAACGAGCGGCTGTGGGAGGTGGAAGACCGCCTGCGCGAGCTGGAGGCCGCGAAGCGCTTCGACGATGACTTCACCGGGCTGGCGCGCGCGGTCTATTTCAACAACGACGAACGCGCGGCCATCAAGAAGCGCATCAACACCCGGCTGGGCTCGGCGCTGATCGAAGAGAAATCGTACCGGCCGTACGCCTAGCGCCTGAGCGTATACTCGGCGCCGCAGTAACCGCACTTGGCGAAGCCGGTCTGCTCGATCGCGAGATACACCCGCGGATGGGAGTTCCACAGCACCATGCCCTTGCCGGGGCATGACAGCGGCAGGTCCCGCAGCGTGACCTCGTACTGGTTCCGGGTGTTGGCCGGTTGCGGCATGCTGGCTGGATCCATGCGCGGATTATAGCTCCATTGTGTCCCGCCAGATGGCGGCGACCGCCGCGCGCTCGGCCGCGAACTCGCCGTCGGCGACCACCGCGGCGAGGCCGGCGATCGCGCGGTGGTGGCTGCGTTCGCGGTATTTGCGATATGCCCCTGTCAGGGTGTCCACGACGCCCTGCGGCACCAGGTCCGCGGATGCCACCGACTCCAGTTCGCGGATCGTGTCCGCGTACCAGGCCACCGGCGGATACTGCGCCGCCCAGCGCAGCGCCCAGTACTGGGCCAGGAATTCGATGTCGGCGATGCCGCCGCGGTCCTGCTTGAGATCCACCTCGCCCGGGCGGGCGGCCGACAGCCCGGTGCGCATCCGCTCGCGCATCTGCCGCACCTGCTCGCGCAACGTATCGCGACGCACGCACTGCTCCAGCACGCGCGCGCGCAGCGCGCTGAAGCGCTCCTGCAGACCCATGTCACCGCACACCGCGCGCGCATGCAGCAGCGCCTGGTGCTCCCAGGTCCAGGCTTCGCGGCGCTGGTACTCTTCGAAGGCGTCGATGCTGGTGATGAGCAGGCCGCCCTTGCCGCTCGGGCGCAGCCGCATGTCCACCTCGTACAGGCGGCCGGCGGCCGAGTGCATGGTCAGCGTGTGCACCAGCCGCTGCACGAAGCGCACGAAGAACACCTGGTTATCGACGCTGCGGGCGCCTTCGGTTTCCTGGCGCTCGCCGCTCGAATCGTGCAGGAATACCAGGTCCAGATCGGAGCTGTAGCCGAGCTCGATGCCGCCGAGCTTGCCATAGCCCACCGCGCAGATCCGCACCGCCCGCCGCGCCCCGCCGGCACCGCACATCGGCGTGCCGTACTGGGCGGTGACGAAATCCCAGCTGAGCCTGAGCGTCTGCTCGACGATCAGCTCGGCGATCTCGGTGAGCCGGTCGCTGACCTGCATCAGCGGGAGCGCGCCGCCGAGGTCCGCCACCGCGACCCGGAACAGCGCGGCCCGCTGGAAATTGCGCAGCTGCGCCACCAGTTGCTCCTCGTCACCGGCTTCGACGTCGGCGAGCCGCGCGGCCAGCTCTGCGGCCAGCTCCGCCCGTCCCGGGAGCTGTTCGAACAGGCGCTCGTCGATGAGTTCATCGAGCAACAGCGGCCAGGCGGCGATCTGCGCAGTCAGGAAGTCGCCGTGGCGCGCGAGCTCGACCAGGCGGCGGCGCGCAGGCGCGTGCTCGAGCAGCAGCGCGAAATACGCGGAGCGCATGCCGATCGCCTCCAGCACGCGCAGCAGCCGGCGCAGTACCGCCAGCGCATCGGGCAACGGCGCCACTTCGGCGAGCAGCTGCGCGAGCAGCGCGTGCATCCGGCGGCGTCCGGGCTCGTCGTGCCGCCGCATCAACGCGGACCCGTGCAGGTCCTGCAACAGCTGCGCCGCGGCGGCGGCATCGCCGGCGGCGAACCCCAGTTCGCCAAGGCGCGAGTGCAACGCCGCGCCTGCGCCCTCGCCCTCGAGCAGCGCCGCCAGCGGCACCGCCGGCGCGGCGCCCGCCGCCGCGGATTTGACCAGCGCGGTGAAGTGCGTCGTGACCCTCCGGCGCTGCAGCGCCAGCGCCGTTGCCAGCTCTTCCCAGTCGGCGCAGCCCATGGCCACGGCGATACGCGCACGCGCCAGCGGGTCGGCGGGCAGCGAGTGCGTCTGCTGGTCGGCGTACATCTGCAGCCGGTTCTCCAGTCGCCGCAGGAATCCGTAGGCCTCCATCAGCTCGCTCGCGACCGCGGCCGGCAGCAACCGCGCCCCCGCCAGCTGCGGCAGCGTCTGCAGGAGCGAGGCGCTCTGCAGCCGTCGCTCGCTGCCGCCGCGGATCAGCTGGAGCGATTGCACGATGAATTCGATCTCGCGGATCCCGCCTGGCCCGAGCTTGATGTCGTCCTGCAAATCGCGCCTTGCCACCTCGCGCTCGATCAGCGCCTTCATTTCACGGAGCGATTCGAACACGCCGAAGTCGAGGTAGCGCCGATACACGAAGGGCTGCACGCTGGCGCGGAAGCTGGCGGCGTACAGGCCGGCACCGGTGACGGCGCGCGCCTTGATCCAGGCATAGCGTTCCCAGTCGCGGCCGTGGCGCTCGAGGTAGTCCTCGAAGGCCGCGGTGCTGGCCACCAGCGGTCCACTGGCGCCGAAGGGCCGCAGCCGCATATCGACACGGAACGCGCGGCCTTCGGCCGTCGACGCATCGAGGTAGCGGATCAGCCGCTGGCCCAGGCGCAGGAAGAATTCCTCGTGCGCGAGCGGTTGCGGGCCGCGCGTCTCGCCCTGGGCAGCGAACAGGAAGACGAGATCGATGTCGGAGGAGAAATTGAGTTCCTGTCCGCCGAGCTTGCCCATCGCGACGATCACCAGCCGCTGCGCTTCCGGGTCGGCGCAATCCGGCGCCCCATGCCGCTCGTACAATCGCGCCCAGGCGAATTCCTGGGCGGTGCGGATCGCAAGGTCGGCGGCGTTGCTGAGCTGCAGGAGCGTGTCGGGCAGGCTGGCCCAACCGGCCAGGTCCCGCCACGCGATGCGCGCCAGTTCGGCGCGCCGCCAGCGGCGCAGCGCGGCCATGAACTGCTGCTCGTCGGCGGCGCGTGGCAGCGGCAGCGGCGCCGCGCACTGCTGCGGAGCCTGCGCAATGAGTGCGGGCAGCAGCAATTCGTCACGCGCCAGCGCCTCGGCCACGAAATCGCTGGCCGCGAGCACCCGCTGCGCGGCTTGCAGGAATTCGGGCGGCGCGGTCTCCAGCATGTGGGCGGTCGCGGGCGCGCGCTCTTCGAGCGTGGCCATGGCCCGCGCGGCGAATTCGGCTATCCCTGGCATGCGCCGATTCTAAATGCCGCCAAAAAAAAGAGCCCCGCAAGCGGGGCTCCAAGGTATTGCGCGGAAACGGGGGGGTCTTGTTCCGCGACTAACGGGCGATGCCGGACTGGCGTCTGGCCTCACCCATGGGCACATGATACGTGAATGAATTGGTTTGTAAAGTGAACTATTCGTGAAACTCCTGGATCAGCGCACCGGCCCGGTGCGAGCGGTTCGCGTGCCCGGTATTTATCAATAGGTTCAATGAGTTAACTCGCGCGCGGCGCGACGGTGGCTGGCACTATTTCTCGTCCGCGTAGATGGCGGTGCGCGCGGGATTGCCTGAGCCGACCGAGCCGCGGTACATGCCCGGGCTGTTCATCGCGAAGGCCACACGCCCGCGCGCATCGAGCGCGATCAGGCCGCCATCACCCCCGCTGCCGGCGATATCGCGGATGGTGTTGTCGGCCGCCGCCTGGACGCGTTCACGGTGCCAGGCCATGCGATCGCGCAGCTGGCGCGCCGCCGAAGCGCGAATGAAGAATTCGCCGGTGCCGGTCGCGGACACCGCGCACACGCCATCCTCGGCGTAGGTGCCAGCGCCGATGATCGGTGAATCACCGACGCGGCCCCAGCGCTTGCCGGTGAGGCCACCCGTGGAAGTCGCGGCCGCGAGATGGCCGGCCTGATCCAGCGCCACCGCGCCCACGGTGCCATAGGCATGGGTGCGATCGGGCGGCGCGCCGCGCTTGTCGCGCCACTGGAGGAATTGTTGCCAGCGTTCTTCGGTGCGGAAGTAGCCGGGCTCGACCTGCTCCAGTCCCTGCTGCACCGAGAACGCGTCGGCGCCGGGCCCGCTCAGCAGCACGTGCGCCGACTGCTCCATCACGGCGCGCGCCAGACTCACCGGGTTGCGCGTGCGCGTCACGCCCGCGACCGCGCCGGCTTTGCGATTGCTCCCGTCCATGATCGACGCATCGAGCTCGTTGCGTCCTTCCGCCGTGAACTCCGCACCCTTGCCCGCATTGAACAGCGGATCGTCCTCGAGCACGCGCACGGCGGCCTCGACCGCATCGAGGCTCGCTCCACCCCGCCGCAGGACCGCGGCGCCTGCCTCGAGCGCGCGGTCGAGGCTGGCGCGGTAGGCCGCGTCCAGCTGCGGCGTGAGCGCGCCACGTTCCACCACGCCGGCGCCGCCGTGGAGCGCGAGCTGCCAGGATCCGGCGGCCAGCGCCGGCGCGCCGAGCGGCGCCATACATAGAAATGCGATCATTGCCTCCGCCTGACGGGCTCGCCTGGGCCGCGAAGTCGCCGCCAGTGTACTCCGGCGGTCCTTCACCCGGAGCGCGAACGCTCCTCCAGCGCGTTGCTCGCTTCGAGCCAGCCGGCCTCGGCCTCGGCACTGAGCCGTGCCAGTTCCGCCTGCCTGGCCAGTGCCGCCTGCAGGCGCGCTTTGCCATCCGGCTGGTAGAGCTCCGGATCGGTCAGCTGCTGCTCCAGCCCGGAGCGCAGGCGCGCAAGCTGTTCGAGCTGCTGCTCGAACTCCTGTACCGCCGCGCGCAGCGGCGAGAGCCGGCTACGTTCCGTGGCTTCAGCGCGGCGGCGCTGGCGGCGCTGCCCGGCGGTTTCGCTGACCGGGACCGGCGCGACGGGAAGCGTTGCAACCGTGGCCGGGGCGAGCGGCGCCGTCGCGGTCCCGGCCGGCACGCTGCCCTCGTTGAGCGCGCGCAATGCGCCACCATCGGCGAGCCACTGCGCGTAGTCGTCGAGGTCGCCGTCGAAGCGCACGGCGCGCCCGCCGTGCACCACGATCAGTTCATCGGCGACGGTGTTGAGCAGGTGCCGATCGTGCGAGACCAGCACCACGGCGCCGGCGAATTCCTGCAAGGCCACGGCCAGCGCCTGGCGCATTTCCAGGTCGAGGTGATTGGTCGGCTCGTCCAGCAACAGCAGGTTGGGCTGCAAATAAGCCACCAATGCCAGCACCAGCCGCGCCTTCTCGCCGCCCGAGAACGGCTCGACCGCCTCGAACACGCGCTCGCCGCGGAAGCCGAAGGTGGCCAGGTAATCGCGCAGCTCGGCTTCCGTGGCGCGCCTGGCGCGCGCGCCGCCGCCGCGCCGCAGGTTCCCGAGCGGCGATTCGTCGGCGTGGAGCTGCTCGAGATGGTGTTGGGCGAAGTAGCCAATGCGCAGGTCGCGCGCTTCGGTGCGGGTGCCGCCACGCGCGGCCAGCTCACCGGCCAGCAGCTTCATGCAGGTCGACTTGCCGGCGCCGTTGCGGCCGAGCAGCGCCAGCCGATCACCCGGCATCAGCGTCAGCTTGACGTGCCGGAGCAGCGCTTGCTCGCCGTAACCCGCGCTCTGCTCGTCGATTGCCAGCAATGGCCGCGGCAGGCGCGCCGGCTCGGCGAACGCGAACTCGAACGCGGCGGAATCCACATGCGCCGGCGCAATCCGCTGCATGCGCTCGAGCGCCTTGAGCCGGCTCTGCGCCTGCCGCGCCTTGGTGGCCTTGGCGCGGAAACGCTCGACGAAGGATTCCATGTGCCGGATCTCGCGCTGCTGGCGCGCATACAGCGAGGCCTGGACCGCCAGTTCCGCGGCCCGCTGCACCTCGAAGGCCGAGTAGTTGCCGCGATAGGCGTGCACCTCACCGTGCTCGATGTTGACGATGCGGTTGCATACCCGGTCGAGGAACTCGCGGTCGTGCGCGATCAGCAACAGCGTGCCCGGATAGGCGCGCAACCAGCCTTCCAGCCACAGGATCGCGTCGATGTCGAGGTGGTTGGTCGGCTCGTCGAGCAGCAACAGGTCGGAGCGGCACATCAGCGCACGCGCGACGTTGATGCGCACGCGCCAGCCGCCGGAGAAAGTGCGGATCGGCCGCTCGTCCTCGGTGTGATCGAAGCCGAGGCCATGCATGAGCTGCGCCGCCCGCGCCCTGGCATCGTAGCCGCCCAGCTCGGCATAGCGCGCGTACAGCGTGCCGAGGCGCGCGCCGTCGTCACGCTCGGTCGCGGCGGCGATCTGCGCCTCGATGCTGCGCAACTCGCCATCGCCATCGAGCACGAACTCGATGGCCGGCTGGTCCGTGGCCGCCACGTCCTGCGAGACATGCGCCATCACCAGGTTGCCGGGCATGTCGAAGCTGCCGGCATCGGCGTGCAGCGAGCCGCGCACCAGCTCGAGCAGCGTCGACTTGCCGCTGCCGTTCTCGCCGGTGACGCCGGCCTTCTCGCCCCGGTAAAGGCTGAAGGTGGCGCCGGAAAACAGCAGCCTGGGTCCGCGGCGGACCGCAATGTCGGTGAAGTTGAGCATGCCCGCCGCAGTGTGCCACGGACTGGCGGGCCCGACTGGGCCCAACGGAGCCCGATTATCCTGTGCCGGACTTGGTTAGGCGAGCAGCCTCCCGAGGCTGGCGAGGACCGCGCCCAGCATGGTGATGGCTCTAGCCGGATCAGCCGGTGCGGCGGCGACCGGCGCCACGTCGGTTGCCGCGGTCACCGCGGCAGTCGTGCCACCCGTGCCGGCACCGCCGCTGCCCGTCGCGGCCGAAGCGGTTCCGGCCGCGGCCGCGGGTGAAGGTGTGGACGCGGGCGTGGACGACGCGCCGGAAGCCGGTGCAAGCGTCTGCGTCGCGCTGAGCAGCAGCTGCAGGCGCAGGTGCGCGCTGGCGGCGACGCCGACATCGCCGGTTCCGCTCAACGCAAAGTCGAGCACCTGCTTCAGGAAATCCTGCAGGATCGACATGATCGATTGCGGCGCGGCGGGCGTGGCTGACGCCGGAGCGGGCGCGGGGCTGTTCGCCGGCGCCGTCGCCGCCGGGACTGGTGCGGCCGGCTTGCCGGCTGCTGCGGCCGGAAC
>JAGWPD010000283.1 GCA_028870705.1 Gammaproteobacteria bacterium | reverse complement strand
GCGCGCGCCGACCAGGCAGGCCCGAACAGCACCACGCCGATCAGCACGGCGGCCAGCACCAGGGCGGTGAGGATGCGGGTACGCACCCCGGCTAGCCCGCAACCTGCGCGCCGGTCAGGCCGAAGCGGCGCTGGCGGCTGGCGTAGTGCCGCAGCGCCAGCTCGAAATCAGCCGCGCTGAAATCCGGCCAGAGCGTGTCGGTGAAGTACAGTTCCGCGTAGGCCAGGTTCCACAGCAGGAAATTACTGATGCGCTGCTCGCCGCCGGTGCGGATGTAAAGATCAGGATCGGGCAGGCCCGCCAGCGCCAGCTCGCCCGCGAATTGCGCCTCGGTCAATTCGCTGCTGCGCAGTTCGCCGCGCTCGCAGCGCGCGGCGATCCGCCGCGCCGCGGCCAGGATATCCTGCCGGCCGCCATAGCTGATTGCGACCTGCAGCTGCAGGCGCTCGTTGCCGGCGGTCGCGGCGACGGCGGCATCGATGCGCGTGCGCAGCCGCGCCTCCAGCAGCGAGAGCTCGCCGATGAAACGCAGCCGCACTCCCTTGGACTGCAGGAGCGGTAATTCCCGGTCGAGCGATTCACAGAACAGGTTCATCAGGCTGGCGACCTCGCCGGCGGGCCGCGCCCAGTTCTCGCTGCTGAAGGCGAACAGCGTCAGCGCACCGATGCCGTGCTGCGCGGCCGCCTCGATGACGGCGCGCACGGGCCCGAGCCCCGACTGGTGGCCGGCGCTGCGTTCGCGCCCCTGCCCCAGCGCCCAGCGCCCGTTGCCGTCCATCACGATCGCCACGTGGCGCGGGAGCGGCGGCGCGATGGCGGCCAGACCGCTGGGAGAGGGTTGCATCGCCAAGGCACTAGACCTGCAGGATCTCTTTCTCTTTGGCCCCCAACTGCTGGTCGATTTCGGCGATGAACCGGTCGGTCAGCTTCTGGATGTCGTCCTGCGCCTTGCGCTCTTCGTCCTGCGAGATTGCCTTTTCCCTGAGCAGTTCCTTCACGTCGGCGAGCACGTCGCGCCGCACGTTGCGCACGCTCACGCGCGCGCCCTCGGCATCCTGGCGCACCACCTTGGTGATGTCACGGCGCCGTTCCTCGGTGAGCGGCGGCAGCGGGATGCGGATCACCGCGCCCGCGGTCATCGGCGTCAGCCCCAGGTCCGACTTGTGGATCGCCTTCTCGATCGGCCCGACCATGGTCTTCTCCCACGGCGAGACCACCAGCGTGCGCGCGTCCTCCACGCTGATGTTGGCCACCTGGTTGAGCGGCATGTCGGCGCCGTAATAATCCACCTTCAGGTGCTCGACCAGGCTCGGATGCGCGCGGCCGGTGCGCATTTTCTTCAGGTCGGCCTGGAACATCTGCACGCATTTCTGCATGCGCACGGTGGCGTCCTTCTTCAGGTCATCGAGCATATTCGAACTCCCCCATCGCCCTTACCGGCGCAAAACCAGCCGGCGCTTCGCCATGCGGCGGCAGATGGCAGCCCAGAGCATATTGCTTTCCGGGAATTCCGTGAACCCATCCATGCGTGCTTGCTTCGTGCGTGTCACTCATTGGTAACCAGCGTGCCAACGTCCTCGCCGCGCGCCACGCGCAGCAGGTGGCCGCCGGCATTCAGGTTGAACACGCGCAGCGGCAGGCTGTGGTCGCGGCACATCACGATGGCGGTGGCGTCCATCACGTTGAGCCGTTCGGCCAGCACGCGGTCGAAGGTCAGCCGCGGATAGTGGCGCGCGGCCGGATCCTTGACCGGGTCAGCCGTGTAGATGCCGTCGACCTTGGTGGCCTTGAGGAGCAGTTGCGCCTCGATCTCGATCGCGCGCAGTGCGGCCGCGGTATCGGTGGTGAAGAATGGATTGCCGGTGCCGGCGGCGAAGATCACGATGCGATCCTTCTCGAGGTGACGCACCGCGCGGCGGCGGATGTAGTCTTCGCACACTTCGTTGATGCGGATCGCGGACATCACGCGCGCATGCACGTGCAGCGACTCGAGCGCATCCTGCATCGCCAGCGCGTTCATGACGGTCGCGAGCATGCCCATCTGGTCGGCGGTGACCCGGTCCATGCCGGCGCGCGCCAGGCCTGCGCCACGGAAGATGTTGCCGCCGCCGAGCACCACCGCCACCTGCGTGCCCAGCGAGCGCACGTCGCACAGCTCCGCGGCGATGCGCTTGATCACGGACGGGTCGATGCCGTAGTCGGCGCTGCCGAGCAGCGCCTCGCCCGAGAGCTTCACCAGGATGCGCGCGAAGCGCGGCTTGCCCGTAGCGACCGTCATGCCCAC
The DNA here is from genome assembly GCA_028870705.1 of Gammaproteobacteria bacterium. Lineage (GTDB taxonomy): Bacteria > Pseudomonadota > Gammaproteobacteria > Steroidobacterales > Steroidobacteraceae > FEN-1191. Next base: position 991 of record JAGWPD010000283.1, on the reverse strand, counting down.
CCCCTGGAAAATGCCCCGCATCGGCGGGGCATGTTCGTCAACACCGCTGGCGCCCGTCAAGCGCCTCAGCTGCGCCCGGCAGCGCTGACCTGCGCCATCACTTCGGCGACGAAGTCTTCCTGCTTCTTCTCGATGCCCGCGCCGACTTCGAAACGCTGGAACTCGCGCACGCTCGCGCCCGCCGACTTCAGCAGCTGCTCGACCGTCTGATCCGGATCCTTCACGAAGGGCTGACCCAGCAGCGTGATCTCGGCGAGCGACTTGCGCAGCCGCCCCTCGACCATCCTGGCGGCAATCTCCGGGCTCTTGCCTTCCTTCCGCGCCTGTTCAGTGAGGATCTCGCGTTCCTTGGCAACCTCGGCAGCGGGCATATCAGCGCCGCTGAGGTAGCGCGGATTGCTGGCCGCGACGTGCATCGCCAGCTCGCGCGCCAGCTCGGCCGTGCCTCCCTCGAGCCGCACCAGTACGCCGATGCGCGTGCCATGCAGGTAGGAGCCCAGGTGGCCGCTCGCCGCGACCCGTACGAAGCGGCGCACCGAGATCTTCTCGCCGATCTTGGCAACGAGCGCGCGCCGGCGCTCGTCGATGCTCTCGCCGCTGGCCAGCCTGGTCGCGACGAGTGCATCGAGGTCGGCCGGATTCGCGCTCACGGCGCTGCGCGCGACGTCGGCGGCGAAACCGCGGAAGTCATGCTCGCGGGCGACGAAATCGGTCTCGCAGTTCACTTCGACCATCGCGGCGCTGTGGCCATCGCTGCCGCGCTCGATTGCGATCACGCCCTCGGCGGCCACGCGCGTGGCCTTCTTGTCGGCCTTCGCCAGGCCCTGCCTGCGCATCAGCTCGGCGGCGGCGTCCAGGTTGCCAGCCGTCTCGACCAGTGCCTTCTTGCATTCCATCATGCCCGAGCCGGTGCGCTCCCGGAGCTGGCGGACCGTGTCGGCCGTGACGCTCATCAGCGCGAACCGCGGCGGGTGCCGGCCGCGCCCGGCGC
>JAGWPD010000282.1 GCA_028870705.1 Gammaproteobacteria bacterium | reverse complement strand
GCTGATTCGCATCGCTGCCGCTGATGCCGTGGATGCCGCTTCGGCCAGTGCCGCGGCGGCCAGCGGCGCGGCGGCCAGGCTCGGCGCGGCGCGCGCCGAATTCGAACGCGCGCAGAGCCTGCGGGCCCGGGACTACATCAGTGTCGCCGCCCTGCAGCGCAGCGAGGCGGCGCTGCGCACGGCCGAGGCGGATGCGCAGGCGAGCGGGGCGGCGGCCAGCGCTGCCCGTACGCGCGCCGCTTGGCGCACCGTCACGGCGCCCTATGCCGGCGTCATCACCGACATCCAGGTGGCAGCCGGTGATCTGGCGACGCCGGGCAGGCCGCTGGTCGCGATCTATGCGCCGGGCGCTCTGCGCGTGTTGGCGCAAGTGCCCGAGTCGCTCGCCGGACAGTTGCAGCCCACGCGGCCGGCCATGGTGGCGGGCATGGACTCAGGGCAGTTGCCGGTCGCGGCCAGCAGCTGGTCGGTCGTGAGCGCCGTGGATCCCGCGACGCACAGCGTCGAAGTACGGGCTGAGTTGCCCGCCACCGCGAAACTGCAGCCCGGGCAGTTCGTCCGGCTGCTATTGCCGCTCAGGGCCGCGCCGGCGCAACTGCGCATTCCGCTGCAGGCGGTCCTGCACCGCAGTGAAGTCAATGCCGTCTACGTCCTCGACGCCAACGGTGCGCCACATCTGCGACAGGTACGGCTCGGGCCCGTCGAAGGCGCGGAAGTGACCGTGCTGGCAGGCCTGCAGGGCGGCGAGCAGATTGCGCTCGACCCCGTGGCGGCCGGCAGGAACTGAGCATCACCGTGGGCATCGCGGGTCGCATCGCCAGGCATTTCCTCCGGGCGCGCATCACGCCGCTCCTGGCGCTGGTCGCCCTGCTCGTGGGCCTGTTCGCCGCGCTCGTTACCCCGCGCGAAGAAGAACCGCAGATCAACGTGACCATGGCCAACGTGCTGATCCCATTCCCCGGCGCGTCGGCCCGGGAGGTGGAACAATCGGTCGCCGGGCCGGCCGAACAGGTGCTTGGGCAGATGGCCGGTCTCGAGCACGTGATGTCCGTGTCGCGCCCGGGACTGGCGGTGATCACCGTGCAATTCAAAGTCGGTGTGCCGCGCACCGAGGCCCTGGTGCGTCTGTACGACACGCTGCAGTCGAACCGCGATTGGCTGCCGCCTGGCCTCGGCGTGGGTGAGCCGCTGGTCAAGCCCATGGGCATCGACGATGTGCCGATCCTGACGGCGACGCTCTACGATCAGCGCGCCGGGAGCGGCGCCTTCGAGCTCGAGCGCATTGCGCATGCGCTCGAGGCGGAGCTCAAGCGAGTGCCGGGGACGCGCGCGGTCACCACGGTTGGCGGTCCGCATCGGGCCATCAACATCGTGCTCAACCCGCAGGCGTTGCGCGCCGTCGGCCTCACGGTAGCGGAGCTTTCGCGCTCGCTGCAGTCCGCGAATTCACGCCTGCCGGCCGGCAGCATCGTGCGCGGCAACGAAACCGTGGCTATCGATGCGGGCGCCATGTTATCCGGCGCCGATGAGGTCGCCGGCCTGGTCGTCGGGGTGCACGGCGGGCGTCCGGTCTTCCTGGGCGACATCGCCACCGTCAGCGACGGCGCGCCGGCCCCCGAGCACTACGTGTGGTACGGCACGGCCGGCAAGCAGGCGGCCGAGTACCCGGCCGTGACGCTGGCCGTCACCAAGAAGCCCGGCGAGAACGCGGTCGATGTCACCGAGCGCCTGCGGGCGCGAATTGCCGGATTGCACAACAGCCTGATCCCCGAGGGAGTGGGCGTGTCGATCACGCGCGACTACGGTTCGACCGCCAATGACAAGGCGCTCAAGCTCATCGAGAAACTCATCTTCGCCACCGTTTCGGTGGTCGCGCTGGTCTTCTTCGCCATGGGGCGGCGCGAGGCGGCGATCGTCGGCATCGCCGTCGCGCTCACGCTCACCGCCACGCTGTTTGCCTCGTGGGCCTGGGGTTTCACGCTCAATCGCGTGAGCCTGTTCGCGCTGATCTTCTCGATCGGCATCCTGGTCGACGATGCCATCGTGGTGGTGGAGAACATCCATCGCCACCTGCAGCTCACCCCCGGGCGGCCGCTCGACGAGCTCATCCCGGCCGCGGTCGACGAAGTCGGCGGCCCGACCATTCTCGCCACGCTCACGGTGATTGCGGCGCTCCTGCCGATGGCCTTCGTCGGCGGGCTGATGGGCCCGTACATGGCGCCAATCCCGATCAACGCCTCCATGGGCATGGTGATCTCGCTGGCCATTGCCTTCGTGCTGACGCCCTGGCTCGCGCGCTCGTGGCTGCGGCCGGCGGCGTCGGGCAAGCACGCGGGCATGGCCGCACGCATTGAGCCGCTGGTCCGGCGCATCTTCCGGCCATTCCTCGATCCCGCGCAGGGCCAGCGCAACCGGCGTCGGTTGTGGGCGGGCGTGGGCGGCCTGATCCTGCTGTCGGTGGCGCTGCCGGCCGTGCAGTGGGTGGTGCTGAAGATGCTGCCCTTCGACAACAAGTCGGAATTCCAGGTGGTCGTCGACCTGCCGGCGGGCGCGCCGCTGGAACGCACCGCCAGTGCGCTCGCCGACATGGGGCGGTTCCTCGCCACCGTGCCGGAAGTCAGCAATTACCAGGTGTATGCGGGCCTGGCCGCGCCCATCAATTTCAACGGGCTGGTGCGCCAGTACTACCTGCGCGCCGGCGCTGAACTCGGCGACATCCAGGTGAACCTGGTGGGCAAGCACGCACGAAGCGAGCAGAGCCACGCGATCGCCGCGCGCCTGCGCCCGCAACTCGCATCGATCGGGGCTCGCTACGGGGCAGTCGTCAAGGTCGTCGAGGTGCCGCCCGGCCCGCCCGTGCTGGCGCCCATCGTCGCCGAGATCTACGGCCCGGATGAGGCGGGCCGCCTCGGAGTGGCCGAGGCCGTGCGCACGGCCTTTCTGCGCGCACCGGGGCTCGTCGATGTCGATGCCTCGTACACCGGCGTCGCGCCACGCGAAGTGGTGGCCGTGGACCGCCAGAAGGCGGCGCTGCTCGGCGTTGCCGACGCCGACGTCGTGGCGACGATGCGTGCGGGCATCGCCGGCCAGGATGCCACGTTCCTGCAGGACGCGGCCAAGTACCCGGCGCCGCTGCGTCTGCAGCTGCCAGACAGCACGCGCGGCAGCCTCGATGCGGTGCTGGATCTGGGCGTACGCGCCAGCAGTGGCGCGATCGTGCCCCTGGGTTCGCTGGTCGAAGTCCGCGGCACCACGGTCGAGCAGGCGCGCTATCACAAGGACCTGTTGCCTGTGGTTTACGTCACCGGCGACGAGTCGGGTCACGTTGACAGTCCGCTCTACGGCATGTTCGGCCTGCGGGGTGCCATCGGCCGGATCGTGGCTCCGGACGGCGGCGGCCTCGCGGAATATTTCATCCACCAGCCCAGTGACCCATATCGCGGCTATGCGCTCAAGTGGGATGGCGAATGGCAGATCACCTATGAGACCTTCCGTGACATGGGCGCGGCCTACGCCGTGGGGCTGGTGCTGATCTACCTGCTGGTGGTGATGCAGTTCGGTTCCTATCTCACGCCACTGGTGATCATGGCGCCGATCCCGCTCACGATCATCGGCGTGATGCCCGGCCATGCGCTGCTGCACGCGCAGTTCACGGCCACGTCGATGATCGGCATGATCGCGCTCGCTGGCATCATCGTGCGCAATTCCATCCTGCTGGTCGATTTCATCAACCTGCAGCTGGCGGCCGGGATCGAATTCCGCGAAGCGGTGATCCGCTCGGCGGTCACCCGGGCGCAGCCGATCGTGCTCACGGCCCTGGCGGCGATGCTCGGCGCTTTCTTCATCCTGGATGACCCGATCTTCAACGGGCTGGCGATCTCGCTGATCTTCGGCATCCTGGTCGCCACCGTGCTGACGCTGGTGGTGATCCCGCTGCTGTACTACGCCGTGTACCGCAGGAGCCATCCCGCACCGATCGTTCCATTACCCACTGCAAAGGAGACTACCTCATGACTTCCTGGCAACTCACGCGCGTCATCGCGGGCGGCTTCATCCTGCTGTCACTCGCCCTGGGCGTTCCCGGCAGCCCGATCTTTCACAGCGGCTACTGGCTGTGGTTCACAGCTTTCGTCGGCCTGAACCTGCTGCAGAGCGGGCTGACGAAATGGTGCCTGATGGAACGGATCCTGCGCGGTCTTGGGCTCAGGCCCAGCGCGGACTGAGCGCAGCGGGAGTCCGGGCATCATGCGACTTGTCTGCCCCAGTTGCCTGGCCGTAAACCGCGTGGCCCGCGAGCGGCTCGCGGATGGGCCCGTGTGCGGCAAATGCCGTGCCCGACTTGTTTCCAACAGGCCCGTGGCGCTGGACGATCAGACTTTTGATCGCTATGTCGGTCGGGGCGACCTACCAGTGCTGGTGGATTTCTGGGCCGACTGGTGCCCGCCCTGCCGGCTCATGGCCCCGGTGCTCGATGAGCTCGCCTCCCAGCGCAGCGATGTGTGCGTGGCGAAGGTCGATACCGCCAACGGTCAGTCCGTCGCGGCCCGCTACGGGATCCGCAGCATTCCGACCCTGGTGCTGTTGCTGCGGGGGCGGGAAATCGCCCGTTTCTCCGGCGCAGTTCCGGCAAGCCAGCTGCTTGACTGGCTGGAGCGGTCGCTGGCGGGCCAGCCCAAGAGGGATGCGCCTTGAAAAGGATCGCTCTGACCGCGCTCCTGCTCCAAGCCGCGAGTGCAGGCGCGGACGGCATTGGAGTCACGGACGCCTGGCGCGCAGCCATGCAACACGACCCGGCGTTCGCGGCTGCGCGTGCCCAATGGGAAGCCGGCCGAACGCACGTTGCTCAGGGCCGCGCGCTGTGGTTGCCCACGCTCAGCGCACAGGGCAGCGCCGGACGCGGCGACCAGCAGGGCGAGACTTCCGGCGCGGCATTTTCCGCACCGGGCTTTGGCAGCACCACGGGCGTGGATTTCCAGACGAGCGTCAGCAACGGCACTGCGCGGCGGTGGGCATTCGTGGCCGAGCAGCCGCTCTACGACTCCGTCCGGATGGCGGATCTGACCGCCCAGCGAAACCTGGCCGCGGCCGCCGACGCGCTGTATCACGAGGCCCGGCAGGAGCTGCTGTTGCGTACCGCACGAGCCTATTTCGCCGTGCTCAACGCCCGTGCCCGGCTCGCGGCGCTGCGTCAGCTCCATGCGGCGGCCGAGCAGGCGGGAGCGGCGGCGCAGGCGCGCTACGCGAGCGGTGACATTCCCGTCACCGACATGCGTGAGGCGCAGGCGAGCGCCGACGCCGTCGGCGTGCAACAGCTCGACGCGCAGAGCGCGCTGACGCTGAGCGAAGCGGCCTTCACGGATCTGACGGGCCTGCAGCCGCTGGCGCTGCGGGAATTGCCGCCGGGCGAGCCGGCGCAGCTGCCTGCGCCCGCGGCCCTCGATGACTGGACGCAGCGCGCGCTAGCGGGAAGTCCGCAGTTGGCCGCGCAGCGACTCGCGGCCGCGACTGCGGCGGCGCAGGTTGCGCGCTTTGGGTGGCTCAATTCACCGCGGGTCAGCGTGGTGGCGACGCTCGGACGTGAATCGCTCCGCGGCAATGGCGATTTTGGCGCAGCCGATATCACCGCGCGGCAGGCCAGCATCGCGCTGCAGGCGTCCATACCCCTTTACACCGGCGGGATGCGCCTGGCGCAGCGCCACGAGGCGCGGGCGCTGGAACGCAAGGCCAGCGCTGATCTGGGCGCGGCGGATCAGCTGGTGCGGCAGCAGACGCGGGCCGCGTGGCTGGATCTGACCACCGCCATCGCACGTGTCCGCGCGCTGCAGCGCCTGCACGGTTCGACGCAGGAGCGCCTGGACGCGACCCGGCTGGGCGCCGAGATCGGCGATCGGACCGCACTGGAGCTGCTCAACGCGGAGGCGGACTTCCTGCGTTCGGGCACCGATTTCCAGCAGGCGCAGACGCAGTGGCTGCTGGCGGACCTGCAGCTGCGGGCCGTGGCCGGCGCGCTCGCCGAGGTGGACCTGCAGCGCGTCGATCAGCAGCTGATCGAAGGCAAGGCGGAATCCAGGTAGGCAATCAGCAATTCAGCGCAGCGAGGAGTAACACATGGCACACATCGTCATTCTGGGCGCCGGGGTAGGTGGCCTGCCGGCCGCGTACGAGCTGCGCAAGCAACTCGACGCTGGACACAAGATCACCGTCATCAATGCCGTGGATTATTTCCAGTTCGTGCCTTCCAATCCGTGGCTGGCGGTGGGCTGGCGCCAGCGCGCGGGCATCACCTTCCCGATGGCGAAGTACCTCGAGCGACGGCGGATCGGGTTCATCGCCCAGCCCGTCGGGCGGATCGACGCCGCGGGCAACCGCCTGGAACTGGCGGATGGCACCGCGGTGGCCTATGACTATCTCGTCATCGCCACGGGCCCGAAACTGGCGTTCGACGAGGTGCCCGGCGCAGGACCCGCGGGCGGACACTCGCACTCGATCTGCACCGTCGATCATGCCGAGCAGACCTGGAAGAGCTACCAGGAATTCCTCGCCAGCCCGGGGCCAGTGGTGATCGGCGCGATGCCCATGGCCAGCTGCTTCGGCCCTGCCTACGAATTTGCCTTCATACTCAACACCGACCTGAAGCGCCGCAAGCTGCGCCGCAAGGTGCCGATCACGTTCGTGACCAGCGAGCCGTATATCGGGCATCTCGGCCTCGGTGGTGTCGGCGACTCCAAGAGCATGCTCGAATCGGAGTTCCGCAGCAACGATATCAAGTGGATCACCAACGCCAGGACCACGAAGCTCGAGCCCGGCAAGATGTTCGTGACCGAGCTCGACCGGCATGCTCAGCCGGCAAAGGAACACGAGGTGCCGTTCCGGTTCGCGATGATGCTTCCCGCTTTCAAAGGCGTGGATGCGGTGGCCGGCGTCGAGGGTCTGTGCAATCCGCGCGGCTTCGTGCTGGTCGATGAGCAGCAGCGCAGCAGGAAATACCGGAACATCTACTCGGCGGGCGTGTGCATCGCGATTCCGCCGGTCGAGGCGACACCCGTGCCGACCGGCGCACCGAAGACCGGCTACATGATCGAGACCATGGTCACGGCCATCGTGCGCAACATCGCCGCCGACATCGCCGGCCAGCCGGCCACGGCCAAGGGCACGTGGAATGCGATCTGCCTCGCCGACATGGGCAACACGGGCGCGGCGTTCGTGGCGCTGCCGCAGATGCCGCCGCGCAACGTCAACTGGTTCCGCAAGAGCCGCTGGGTTCACTGGGTCAAGATTGCCTTCGAGAAATACTTCATCTATAAGATGAAACGCGGCACCTCCGAGCCACTCTACGAGAGGTTCATGTTGCGGGCGCTCGGCATCACACGGCTGGACACCTGAGCATGCCCGCGATCCGGCAAGACGTGGTTCGCGTCGTGATCCTGAAGCTCGCATTGATCGCAGCGCTGTACTTCGCGCTGTTCCGGCCTGCGCGGCACCCGGCGCCGGATCCGGCCGCCACCGCCGCGGCGGTTGCGGGAGCGGCG
>JAGWPD010000281.1 GCA_028870705.1 Gammaproteobacteria bacterium | reverse complement strand
CACGGAATCCGGCCGCCTCGGCCGCGGCGCAATCCGCGTGGAATGCAATGTTCTCCGGCCGGGCGCGCCGCGCCGGGCAGGAGGGCCGGCAGTACACGCCGGTGCTCCTGACCGAGTAGACGAAGTGGCCGTCCTGCGCGGCGTCACGGCAGAGCACTGCGGCCCAGCGCGGGTCGCGCTGGATGGTGGCGGGTTCGTTCATGGCGGAACTGTAGCGCAGGGCGCCGCCGCCGACACCCCGGCGCTTGCGGTCAAATCAGTTGCCGGCGGCCGCCTGTGCGTTCAGCGTGCGAGTGCGGCCGCGGTGGCAGATCAGCAGGCCGACCGCGAATACCAGCACGCATCCGCCCGCACCCTTGATGACGAACAACATCGGGTGTGCGCTGCCCTCAGGTGGAATCAGCGACACCACGGTGGCAAAGGTCGTGGCGAGCACGCCGATCCAGGCCACCAGCCAGCCCACGCGCGTCCCGCCGGGGATCAGCGCCACATCCGCGCGCTCGCCGATGCCACGCCGCCGCAGCACCGGGAGCGCGGCGAAGGTGTACACCCAGACCGCGCAGCTGAGTGCCGCGGTCATGTCGATCAGCAGCAGGTAGGCCTCGTGCACCGTCGAGCCTGAAATCGCGCCCAACAGCACCACCGAGGTCGCCGCGGCCTGCACCAGCAGCGCCACGTGCGGCGTGCCGTGCCGGGGATGTATCGCCCCCAGCTTGCCTGGCAGGTAGTGGCCCAGGCCCATGACGAAGGGCAGGCGCGCCGTTCCGGTGATCCACGCGCCGAGGCCACCGGCGCTGGTAATCGCCAGCAAAGCCGCGGCGACCATGCCGAAGCTCGGCATGCCGATGCGCTGGCCCGTGGCTTCCATGGCCTCCGGGATCCCGCTGATGACGCCGATCTGGCCGGGCGGCAGCGCCACCAGGAGCGAAGCGGTGCCGGCGACGTAGATGACGGTGATTGCCACGCCCGAAATCATGATCGCGCGCCGGATCGAGCGCGCCGAATTGCGGATCTCGTCGCCGAGTATCGGCCCCAGCTCGAGGCCGACGAATGCGAGTATCAGGATCGCGAAGGTGTTCAGCGTCGGCAGTGAATTGAGATCGGGTGCGAGGCTCGCCAGGCTCACGTGCGTGGCGGAGCCGAAGCGCCACCACGCGACGGCACCACCGATGAGCACCTGAGCCCCGATCGCGAGCGAGGCCAGCCCGCCGATGTTCTGCAGCCACTTGGCGCGCCGCAACCCGAGGATGTTCAGGAAAGTGACGCCCCAGAGCAGCGCCAGGCAGAACAGGCCGTTGTACAGCGGATTTTCCGCCAGGGGCCGCAATGAAGGGCCGGCCACGTGCAGGATGACCCCGGACACAAACAGCAGCACCGAAGGAAAGTAAACCAGGTTGGAGACCCAGTAGGCCCAGCCGGCGAGGAAGCCGTGCGTGTCGCCGAATGCGGCCTGCGTCCAGCGATACAGGCCGCCGACATGTGGAATGCGCGAGCTCAACTCCTGCACCGTCAGCGCCGAGGGCACGAAGAACAGCAGGAAGGCGATGATCCAGAGCGTCAGGCTGGCCGGACCGAGCTGCGCCGCGGTCGACAGCCAGCGCAGGCCGACAATCGCCGCGATGTTCAGCAGCACCAGGTCGAAAGTGCCGAGTGCACGGCGCAATCCCGGACCGTTGCCCGGTTGGGTAGCGATAGTCATCTCAGGTTGGAATCCTTGCGCGCGGCCGCAGCCGCATGTTGCAAGCCTCGCACAATGCGCGACACCCGGCCAGTGTCGGCTGCGCGCGCCGCTACCGCCTGGCGTTGCAGTTGTTGCAGAATGCGGGCGGGCAGCAGCCGCGGATGGGGCACATGCGACGAGCCGACGGCATTGTGATGACTCTCACGCTCTCGATGTGCGCGATGTCCGCGACGGCCGCGCCGCCGACCGACTACGGGCCGCTGGCACTGCCCGCCGCGACGCGCTTCGCGGCGCTTGCGCTCAGGTGCCTGCACCAGGAGTATCCGAACCACATCAGCCACACGCTTGATGGGGCGGCCGACGTGCGTGCGCCGCACGAGCTGACTCCCGCATTCTATGGTTGCCTCGATTGGCACTCGGACGTGCACGGCCACTGGCTGCTGGTGCGCCTGCTGCACATGTTCCCGCAGGCGCCATTCGCGGCCGCCGCGCGTGCCGAGATCGATCGCAGCCTCACGCCGGCCAACATCGCGGGCGAGGTGGCCTACATGCGGCAGGCGGAGCGCGCTTCATTCGAGCGCCCCTACGGGCTCGCCTGGCTGCTGCAACTGTGCGCCGAGCTGCGCCAGTGGCAGGATCCGCAGGCGCGGCAGTGGCGCGCGAGCCTGCAGCCGCTCGAGAGCGAGGTGGCCGCGCGCCTGCGGGGCTGGCTGCCCAAGCTCCACTATCCGATCCGCTTCGGCGAACACGACCAGACCGCGTTTGCCTTCGGCCTCACGTGGGACTGGGCCGTCACGGCCGGCGATGCGGACATGCGCGCCGCGTTGGCGGATGCGGCCCGGCGCTTCTATGCCGCGGACCGCGCCTGCCCTTTGGGTTACGAGCCTTCCGGCGAGGATTTCCTGTCGCCTTGCCTGGCGGAAGCCGATTTCATGCGCCGCGTCCTGGATCGCGGCGCCTACGCGCGCTGGCTCAGCGCCTTCCTGCCGGCCATTCCGCGGCGCGCCGATGCGGCGTGGCTTGCGCCCGCGGTGGTCACCGACCGGTCCGATCCGAAGCTCGCGCACCTCGATGGCCTCAACCTCAGCCGCGCCTGGATGCTCGAGGGCATGGCGCACGGACTGCCGCGCGGCGACGCCCGCGTTGCGGCGCTGATGGCCGCCGCGCGCGCGCATCGCGATGCGGCGTTACCCGCGGTAACGGGTGAATACTACGAGGGCGGGCACTGGCTCGGAACCTACGCCGTTTACCTGACCACGCAGGCGGGGCTGCATTGAATCCGCGCATTCTTGGAGACGGCCGATGATCGAACGCCTCACTCATGTCCTGCTGGCCGCTACCGCAGTGGTTGCAGCGGCTTCGGCCACGCCGGCCGCCGCGGCCACAGCTGCGCCCGGCCCGGAGGTTCAGCCGTTCGTGGCGATGTCGGCGCCCGCCATCGCGCTGCGTCACGTCACCCTCATCGATGGCACCGGGGCCGAGCCGCGCGCTGACCAGACGGTCGTGTTCGAACGCGGACGCATCAGCGCGATCGGGCCTGCGAACAGCACGGCCGTGCCGGCGGGCGCCGAGTCGCACGACTACCCGGGGTACACGGTGCTGCCAGGCCTGGTCGGGATGCACGACCATTTCTACTACTCGGCCTCGAATGCGCTGCAGCGTGGCGACGGCAAGAATTCCGAGCCCGGCTTCCAGGTCAACGAGATCGCCTACACGGCGCCCCGGCTCTATCTGGCTGGCGGCGTCACCACGCTGCGCACGACCGGCAGCGTCGAGCCCTACGCCGACATCAAGGTGCATGATCGCATCGCGGCCGGCCTGATGCCCGGACCGGACGTCGACCTGACTGCGCCGTATCTGGAAGGCGGGCCCACGCCGTTCGCGCAGATGCACGAACTGAGGGGCGCCGACGACGCACGCCGCTTCGTTGCCTTCTGGGCGGAGTCGGGCATGACCTCGTTCAAGGCCTACATGAACATCACCCGCGACGAACTTGCGGCGGCGGCCGCGGCGGCGCACGCGCGCGGCATGAAGATCACGGGGCACCTGTGCTCGGTCACCTGGCCCGAAGCGGTGGCTGCGGGCATCGACGATTTCGAGCACGGGCCGGTGTACACGGACAGCGAGTTCTATGCCGGCAAGCAGCCGGACACCTGCCCGCGCGGCCGCGACCTCCAGGGCGCATGGAAGGATCTGCCGATCGATGGACCGCAGGTGCGCGTGTTGATCCGGCTGCTCATCGACCATCACGTCGCGGTGACATCGACGTTGCCGGTGTTCGAGCAGTACGTGCCGGGCAATCCGCCGCCGCAGCGGCGCACGCTCGAGGCGATGGCGACCGGCGCGCGTGCGAGCTACCTGCAGGAGCGCGCCTCGCTCGACCCGAAGGACCACGACAGCGCCGCGCTGTTGCGCAAGGAGATGGATTTCGAACTCGCGTTTGCGAGCGCCGGCGGCCTGCTGCTGGCGGGACCGGACCCGACTGGCAATGGCGGCGTGCTGCCGGGCTTCGGCAACCAGCGCGAAGTCGAACTGCTGGTGGATGCGGGCTTCACGCCGGTCGCGGCGATCCACGTCGCCACGCAGAATGGCGCGCGCTTCCTGGGGCGCGATGCGGACATCGGCACGCTCGCGACCGGCAAGCGCGCCAATCTCATGCTGGTCAAGGGCGATCCGGGCAAGCACATAGCGGACATCGAAAACGTCGAACTGGTATTCAAGGATGGCGTCGGCTACGACTCCGCGCGCCTGATCGAATCGGTACGCGGCCAGGTGGGCGTGCGATGAAGGAACCGATCGGCCGGTGGTCCGGCAGCGCGGCTGCCGCGGCGCTGGCGACCATGCTGTCAGCGGGAGCGGTGGCCGCCGCGCAACCGCAAGCCGGCGTGCCGGAGGTGGCACCGCTCCTGCCCGAACTCGAGGCGCTGTACCGCGACCTACACGAGCATCCTGAACTCGGATTCCAGGAGCAGCGGACTGCGGCGGAGCTGGCTGCGCGCGTGCGGGCGCTGGGCTATGAGGTCACCACGGGCGTCGGCAAGACTGGCCTGGTGGCACTGCTGCGCAACGGGCCCGGCCCGACCGTGATGCTGCGCACCGAACTCGATGCCTTGCCGATCGAGGAGCAGACCGGGTTGCCGTTCGCCAGCAGGGCGACCGCCACCAACGCCGCGGGCGCGGTAGTCCCCGTGGCGCATGCCTGCGGCCATGACCTGCACATGACGGCCTGGTATGGCACGGCGAAACTGATGGCGCAGCGGCGCGAGCGCTGGCGCGGCACCCTGATGCTGGTCGGGCAACCGGCCGAGGAAATCGGCGACGGCGCGGCGGCGATGCTGGCTGATGGCTTGTTCACGCGCTTTCCCAAGCCGGATTTCGCGATCGGCGTGCACGACGAACCGACCTTGCCATCCGGCGTGGTCGGCTACCGTGCCGGCTATTTCCGCGCTGCCGTCGATGCCATCGAGATCGTCGTCCACGGCCGTGGCGGACACGGCGCCTACCCGCACCTGGCGGTCGATCCGATCGTGATCGCGGCGCGCGCGATACTGGGCATCCAGACTGTGGTCTCGCGCGAGACCGACGCGCTGGCACCCGTGGTCGTGACGGTGGGCGCGATCAACGGTGGCACCGCGCCGAACATCATTCCCGACGAGGTGCGCATGCTGCTGACGGTGCGCACCTTCGATTCAGCCGTGCGCGCGCGCGTGCTCGCGGCGATCAGGCGGCAGGTGGACGCGGAAGCGACTGCCGCGAACGCCCCGCGCCTGCCCGATTTCAGGGTCTATGACAGCGCCGACATGGTCTACAACGATCCTGCCACCACGGCCCGACTGGTCGCGGCGCTCCAGCGCGGCCTCGGCCCCGACAGCGTGCGCGAGATGCCGCCGCAGATGGGTGCGGAAGATTTTTCCCAGTACGGCCGCGCGGGCGTGCGCGCGGTGCTGCTGCACGTCGGTGCGGTGAGCCCCGAGGACCTGGCCAGCGGCCGGCCGCTGCCGTACCTGCATTCCGCGCTCTGGGCCCCGCAACTCGAGCCGACGTTGCATTCGATGGTGGCTGCCGAAGTGATCATGCTTACCGAGCTGCTCAACACCGCACACGCGCACGGACCATGAGCGATGCCGCTGGCAAGCCCGGGACGGGCCGCTTCTACGTCTGGATGGCGGCAATCTGCGTGCTGATCGCGTTCGGCGGCTTCGCGCCGACGTACTGGCTGCAGCTGATCCCGGGCACTTTCATCGGGCCGGCGTTGCTGCACGTCCACGCCATCCTTTTCTCGGCCTGGGCGCTGCTGCTGCTGGTGCAGGCGCGCCACGCGCAGCAGGGGCGCATGGCCGCGCACCGCGCCTTCGGGCTGGCTGGCATCTCGCTCGCCACCGCGCTGGTGTTCACCGGCCTGGCGGCGACGATACTGTCACTGAACGTGCAAGTGAACGCCGGCTATGGCGATCGCGCGCGCGCGTTGGCCATACTGCCGGTGACCGCAATCACCCTGTTTGCCGGCTTCTTCGTCGCGGCCATCGGCAATATCCGCCGGCCAGAGTGGCACAAGCGGCTGATGCTGCTCGCTACGCTGTCGCTGCTGCAGGCGGCTATGGCACGCGTGTTCTTCGTGCTCATTGCCGGTGGTGGGCCAGGCAGGCGGCCGGGACTCGGGCCGCCACCACCATTGGTGTTCAGCATTGCCCCGAGCCTGCTGCTCGAATTGCTGATCGTCGCAGGCATCGCTTATGACTGGCGCACGCGCGGCCGGCCGCATCCCGCGTGGCTCGTGGGAGCCGCGGTCACTACGACAGTTGTCCTGCTGCGTGTGGCCATCGGCGGCACCGCCGCCTGGCGGGCTATCGCAAACGCGCTCGCCCATCTCGCGGGTTAATGCCTGTGGATCATTTCTCCGCTGTCGCCAGGCAGTACGCGGCTTTCCGTCCCCACTATCCGGCGGCGCTGTACGAATGGCTGGCCGCGACCGCGCCGCGGCGCGAGCGCGCCTGGGACTGCGCCTGCGGCAGTGGCCAGGCCACGCTCGACCTGGCGGCGCATTTCAGCGCCGTGATCGGCACCGATCTCAGCGCCGGGCAGCTGGCACAGGCTCGGCCGCACGAGCGCATCAGCTATCGCGTCGCATTGGCGGAACAGAGCGGCCTGGACGAGGCGAGCTGCGACCTGGTGGCCGTGGCGCAGGCGCTGCACTGGTTCGACCTGCCGCGCTTTTACGCGGAGGCGTGGCGCGTGCTGCGCCCCGGTGGCTTGCTCGCAGCCTGGTGCTATGGCATCGCGACGATACCGCCAGAGGCCGGCGACGCGCAGCTACGGCACTACTACCGGGACGTCGTCGGGGCGTATTGGCCGCCCGAGCGCCGGCTGGTCGAGGCGGGCTATCGCACGCTGGCGTTTCCGGCGCCCGAAGTCGCGGCGCCGGAATTCACGATGCAGCTCGAGTGGACGCTGGAGGAGCTGCTCGGCTACGCCAGCAGCTGGTCCGCCACCGGGCTCTACATCAAGGCGTGTGGCATGGATCCCGTGCCACGCTTGCGTGCGGCCATGTTGCCGGTCTGGGGCGATCCCGCGACGCGACGGACGGTGCGTTGGCCGTTGCGCGTGCGGGCCGCGCGCCGCTAGAGGAGTGGCACCAGCAGCAGCGCGACGATGTTGATGATCTTGATGAGCGGGTTGATGGCCGGCCCGGCGGTGTCCTTGTAGGGATCGCCGACCGTATCGCCCGTGACCGCAGCCTTGTGTGCCTCGGAGCCCTTGCCGCCGAAGTGGCCTTCCTCGATGTACTTCTTGGCATTGTCCCATGCGCCCCCGCCGGTGCACATCGAGATCGCGACGAACAGGCCCGTGACAATGGTGCCGATCAGCAGGCCGCCCAGCGCCTTGATGCCCGAGCCCGGTCCCATCAGCAGGTTCACTCCGAACGCGACCACGATCGGCACCAGGATCGGCAGCAGCGAGGGAATCACCATCTCCTTGATCGCGGCGCGCGTCAGCAGGTCCACGGCGCGCGAGTAATCGGGTTTGGCAGTTCCCTCCATGATCCCCTTGATCTCGCGGAACTGGCGGCGCACCTCGGTGACCACCGAACCGGCGGCCCGGCCCACGGCCTCCATGGCCATCGAGCCGAACAGGTAGGGCACGAGTCCACCGATGAACAGGCCGATGATGACGGCCGGGTCCGAGAGCGAGAAGCCGACCATCGTGCGGCCCGCGCCGGCGAGGTGGGTCTCGAGGTTGTGGGTGTAGTCGGCGAACAGCACCAGCGCGGCGAGGCCCGCCGAGCCGATCGCGTACCCCTTGGTGACGGCCTTGGTCGTATTGCCCACGGCGTCGAGCGGATCGGTGATGTCGCGCACCTTCTTGTCGAGCTTGGCCATCTCGGCGATGCCGCCGGCGTTGTCGGTGATCGGGCCGTAGGCGTCGAGCGCGACGATCATGCCCGTGAGCGAGAGCATCGCGGTGGCGGCGATCGCGATGCCGTACAGGCCGGCCAGCGCATTGGCGCCGAAGATCGCGGCGCACACCGCGATCACCGGCAGCGCGGTCGACTTCATCGACACGCCGAGGCCGGCGATGATGTTGGTCGCGTGGCCGGTCTGCGAGGCGGCAGCCACCAGCTGCACCGGCCGGTATTCGGTGGCGGTGTAGTACTCGGTGATCACGATCAGCACGGCGGTGAGCGCCAGCCCTACCAGTTCACAGCCAAACATTGCGGAGAAATTGCCCGGCATGATCTGCTTCGTGATGAGCCAGAACAGCGCCGCGGAGATCACGCCGGCGACGATCACGCCCTTGTAGAGCGCATTCATGATCTTGCCGCCATCCGCGGTCTTGACGAAGAAAGTGCCGATGATCGAGGAGACGATCGAGGCGGCGCCGAGCGCCAGCGGGAATACGATCGCGCTCATGCCGGCTTCCTTCAGCATCAGTCCGCCCAGCACCATCGTCGCGACGATGGTCACCGCGTAGGTCTCGAACAGGTCCGCGGCCATGCCGGCGCAGTCGCCGACGTTGTCGCCGACGTTGTCGGCGATCACCGCCGGGTTGCGCGGGTCGTCCTCGGGAATGCCGGCCTCGACCTTGCCGACCAGGTCGGCGCCGACGTCCGCGCCCTTGGTGAAGATGCCGCCGCCGAGCCGCGCGAAGATCGAGATCAGCGAGCCGCCGAATGCCAGGCCCACCAGCGAATGCAGGGCGACGTCGTCGGCGCCAGCGCTGCCCGCCAGCAGATGGCGCGCAAAGATGTAATAGCCGGATACTCCGAGCAGGCCCAGGCCCACCACCAGCATGCCGGTGATCGCGCCGCCACGGAACGCGACCTGCAGCGCGGCGTTGAGACCGGTCGTCGCAGCTTGCGCCGTGCGCACATTGGCGCGCACCGAGATGTTCATGCCGATGTAGCCCGCGAGTCCGGAGAAGAGCGCGCCGACGGCGAAGCCGCCGGCCAGCACCCAGTTCAGCGCCAGGCCCAGCACCACGAACAGCGCCACGCCGACCATCGCGATGGTCGTGTATTGGCGGTTGAGGTAGGCCTGCGCACCGGCCTGGATGGCCGCGGCGATTTCCTGCATCCGGGCGTTGCCGGCGCTGAGCCGCAGGATCGAGAGCATCGACAGCACACCGTAGGCGACGGCCAGCAGGCCGGCGATCACGGCCAGCCACAGCCAGTTAGCGGCATCCATGGGAAATCCTCCGGAAATCATCGAGTTCTGAGTTCTTTGTGTCCGCCACGGCGCCCGGCAATCCGGGCCGGTGCGCGGAGGGCGCGCAATATACCACAGGGGCGGTGTTCAGCCCTGCGAGGCGCCAGCGCTTCAGTCGCGGGCAGGCCCGGCGGCGCGCCGCTCGAGCCAGGCATCGAGCGAGAGCTTGCCCGGACCGAACGCGAGCAGCACCAGCAGCATGAAGCCCCACAGTACGTGCTGGCCGAGCGCGGCCTCGAAGCCTTCCGACAGCAGCACCTGCCGATAGGAAACGACGGCCATCACGTTGACGAACAGCGTGCCGAGCGCGCCGATACGACCGAACAGGCCAAGATATAGCAGGATCGGGAAGCCCAGCTCGCCGCAGGTGCCCAGCACGGCCGCGAGCCCGGGTGGGAGCAGCGGCACGTGGTATTCGTCGCGGAACAGGCCGAGCGTCGTGTCCCACGAGGTGTACTTCAGCCAGCCGGACTTGGTGAACTGCCAGCCCACGTAGAATCGCGTGGCCAGCAGCAATGGTGAGCGCAGCCAGTCCATCGTGCGGCTGAAACCGGCGTACAGGCTGAAGAGTTGGCCGATGATTTTCATTGTGCGCGTACCCCCGCTCGCGCGAAGATTGTGGACGATGTGCGCGCTGCGCGCCACCGGAGCCACCCATGAGCAGACCGCCGTTGCCGCCGTTCACGCTCGAAACCGCGACGCAGAAGGTGCGCATGGCCGAGGACGCCTGGAACACCCGCGATCCGGTGCGGGTAGCGCTCGCCTACACGCCCGAATCCAGCTGGCGCAATCGCGCCGAGTTCCTGCAGGGCCGTGCGGCTATCGAGGCCTTCCTGCGGCGCAAGTGGGCTCGGGAGCTCGACTACCGGCTGATCAAGGAGCTGTGGGCGTTCCGCGAGCGGCGCATCGCGGTGCGATTCGCCTACGAATGGCACGATGACAGCGGCCAGTGGTTCCGCAGCTACGGCAACGAGAACTGGGAGTTCGACGCCGACGGCCTGATGCAGCAGCGCATCGCCAGCATCAACGATGCGCCGATTGCGGCCAGCGAGCGCCGGTACCACTGGCCGGCCGGGCCGCGTCCGGCCGGCCACGCCTCGCTCGGCGAGCTCGGTTTCTAGGGCCCGAGCGTGAACCGGCCATAGGCGGGCGCAGGCGCGCCAGCCAGATGCGGTCCGGCCCGATCCCGCTGCTGACCGAACGCGAGTGTACGGAACTCGCCGCCGCGCGCGCGGCCGGCGAGGCGCAGCTCGAATGCACGCTGGACCTGGGCCGCAGCCGCGGCTTCGTCGCGCTGGCCGCGCAGGATTGGGCATGGGATGGCCGGCGCTTCCCCTACCCCGGGGCATGCAAGCCCAGGACGATCCACCACTGGACCGGCGCTGCCTTCGAGCCCGTCGCGCGCTTCACGCATGCACTGTTCAAGCTCGTGCCCACCGAGTGGGGTCCGCCCACGTTCGCGATCGATGGCGTCAAGATGCTGCCGACCGCGAAGCTCTCGCCGTACGTCGATGCGCAGCGCAAGGTCGCGCTGATCGCACCGCGCGGCAAGGTCGTGCTCGATGCCTGCGGCGGGCTGGGGTACTTCGCGGCCTGGTGCCTGCAGGGCGGCGCGAGGCGCATCCTCTCGTTCGAGAAGCACGCGGATGTCCTCTGGCTCCGCTCGCTCAACCCCTGGTCACCCGACAGTGCCTGGCAGGCTCCGCCCGGCGCCGCGCTCGAGCTGCGGCAGGGCGATATCGCGCAGGAGATCCAGGGATTGGGCAGCGCCTCGGTCGACGCGGTCCTGCACGACCCGCCGCGCTTCGCGCTCGCCGGCGAGCTCTATTCGCAGGCGTTCTACGGCCAGCTGGCGCGGGTGTTGCGCCCCGGCGGGCTGCTGTTTCACTACACCGGCGCGCCCAACAGCATCAGTCGCGGCCGCGAACTGGCGCGCGAGGTCTGCGCGCGGCTCGGCCAGGCGGGATTTGCGACCGGGTTCAATGGCGATGGCGTGCTGGCGCGCGCTACGGGTGCTCGGCCTCCACGTGCACGCGCTCGCGTCGCACGAGGAACAGGCCCGCGGCGATGATGATCGCGGCGCCGAGCAGCGTGTAACCGTCCGGCACGGTGCGCCAGATCGCACGGTCGAGGCCGAGCGTCCACACCAGCGAGGTATATTCGAACGGCGCGACCGCCGAGACTTCGCCGTGCCGGAACGCATAGGTGACGCCCCACTGCCCGCAGAAGCCGGTGATGCCGACGCCGACGATGATCCACGCGTCCGCGGCGCGTACCGCCTGCCAGTGCGGCCAGGCGAGCGCGGTCGAGCCGACCGCCAGCATCGAGATCAGCCAGAACATCAGGCTCTCCATCGAATCGGTGCGGCCGAGTATCCGCACTGCGATGGCCGAGATCGTGTAGCACACGGCCGATGCGATCACCGCGAGGCCGCCCAGCGTCAGCACATGCGTGCCGGTGGGCCGCAGCACCACCAGTACGCCCCCGAGGCCGATGCCGATCGCGAGCCAGCGCGCCGTGCCCACGCGCTCGCCCAGCAGCGGCACCGACAGCGCGGTGATCAGGAGCGGCGCCACGTAGAAGATCGAGTAGGTCTCGGTCATCGGCAGCTGGCGCAGGCCGTAGACGAAGCTCGCCAGCATCACCACCGCCAGCGCGCCGCGCGCCATGTGCAGCGGCCAGCGTACGCGCAGCATCGCGGCGAAGGAGCTGCGCCAGGCGACGTAGACGAACACCAGCGGGAACGAGGCCAGGCTGCGCAGCGCGGTCACCTGCAGCGGTGAATAATGCTGCGCCAGCAGCTTCATGCCGGCATCCATCAAGGTGAACAGCGCCGCCGCCATGACCATGGCGACGATGCCGGGCAGGTTCTGGTTCGCTCCCATGACGTCCCGAGTCCGCGGCGGCCGGTGACTGTAATACAATCGCCGCGATGGGCATAGGCGCGGATTCCGTCTCCGGCAATTCTCCTTTCGTTGTCGGCGTGTCCGGACATCGCGACCTGCATCCCGCCGACCGCGCCCGCCTGCGCGAGGCCGTGCGGGATTTCGTGCATGAGCTGCGCGTGCACCTGCCGGATACGGAACTGCACGTGCTGGTGGGCATGGCCGAGGGCGCCGACCTGCTGGTCGCGCAGACCGTGCTCGAGCTCGGGGTGCGGGTCGAGGCGGTGTTGCCGATGCCGCTGGCGCACTACGCCGCGGATTTCGGCCCGCAGAGCTTCGCGGTGCTGCGCGAGCTGCTGGCGCAGCCCGGGGTCAGTTGCACGGAACTGGCGCCACCGCCCGTGGCGGCGGGCAACGATGCGGCCCGGCGCGATGCCATGTACGCCAATCTCACCGAGACGCTGATCCGCCGCAGCAGCCTGTTGCTGGCGCTGTGGGACGGCAAGCCCTCGGCGCGCAGCGGTGGCACCGCCGACACGGTGCTGCGTTTCCTCGGCGTGCGCACCGACGCCAGCGAGGCGACCGAGCACATCGCGATGGTCGACATCGCCGCGGAGCTCGATACCGCCGAACGACTGGTCTACTGGGCGCCGGCGGCGCGCGGCGCCGGCGACGGCGCGGCCGAGACACGTGCGGCCGGTTTCCTGCGCGGCCTCGGTGACAGCACGCTGCAGATGCAGCAGTCGCTGCCGGCCCCGCTGGCGCAGCAGCTGGCGGCGCTGAACAGCTACAACCGCGAATATCGCCAGCTGCAGGCGGATCGGAGCCTGGCGGCGGCCGAATCATTGCTCGCGGCCTTGCCGCCGGATGCTCCGCACGTCGCCGGACAGCGCCTCGAGGCGATCGATGCGCAGTACGGCAAGGCCGACGCGCTGGCCGTGCACTATCAGCGCCGCTCCGACCTGCTGTTCCGGCTGTTCGGCGTGATGACCTTCACGATGGGTCTGGCATACCTGGCCTATGAAAAGCTGACCGAATCACGCTTGGTGCTGATCGCGTACCTCGCGGTCATGTTCACCAGCCTCGGACTCTACTACGTGCTGCACGGCCGCCACTGGTTCGCCAAGCACCTGACCTACCGCGCGCTGGCCGAGACCATGCGCGTGAAGTTCTTCCTGCGCCTGGCGAACGTCGATCATCGCGTCGACGCCGGCGAGGTGCTGTCGCTGTCGGGCATCGACCGCTTCCGCGGCTTCAGCTGGATCGGCTACGTGCTGGCCGGCGTGGAGGTGCCCGACCGGCACGCTGCCAACGACGCCGCGCTGGACGAACGCCGCCTGCAATGCGTGCAGCAGCAGTGGATCGAGAGCCAGCATCGCTATTTCACGCGCAAGGTGGCCAGCCTGGAGCAGAGCAGCGGGCGCGTGCGCCAGTTGCGCAACACGCTGCTCGGCGTGATCCT
>JAGWPD010000280.1 GCA_028870705.1 Gammaproteobacteria bacterium | reverse complement strand
GTGGCCGGCGCCGGGGCGGCCGCGAGCGTGCGTTGCGTGCACTCGACCGAGTTCACGACATCGAGGATCGCGAGGTTGCCGCCGAAGTCGGTGCCGCTGCCCATCGGCCGCATCAGCGCGATCACGTGCCCGTCTTCCATCTGCCGCGCCTTGACGAACTGCACCTCGGTGGGCACTCCGGTGACCGGGTCGGGCGTGCCCACGCCGTGGCTGCGCGCGCCATAGAGCAGCTCGACATCGCTACCGTCCGGATTCATCGTATAAAGGTGCATCGCATTGGTGCCGCCGGGCGCGTTGTCCCAGCGCGTGTACATGATGCGCCCGCCGGCCATCACGGTCGGGTTCAGGTCATGGCTCTGATTGAAGGAGATCTGCTGGAACGCGCTCGGACCGGTGAGCGTCGGGTCGAGCACGTTGAGCGTGAAGGCCGACTCGTCGTCGTTCTCGGTCTGCGCCTCGAAGCCGCTCTTGCCTTCGATCAGCAGCACGCCCTTCGAATAGCGTTGCCGCGTCGAGGCGATGAGGATGCGGCCGTTCGGATGCGCGGTGTCGAGCGGCAGGTAATGCGGCGAGATGTCCTCGCCTTCGTCCGCGGTCACGTCGTCGGTGAGGCTGTGGAGGTTGTCGGCCGCGATGTCGTATTCCCAGATGCGCCAGGTCGGCGGCAGGAAGTCCTTCATCTTCGGGTCGGCGATCGGCCCGCGCATCGCGAATACTAGCTTTGTGCCATCGGCCGAGACGTCGAGGTCGCGGATATCGTAGAAGGCGGTGCCGGTGACGCGCGCGGTGACGTTGCGCTCGACGCCGCTCGGCGTGGCCTTGTCGCGGATGTAGACGTCCGCCTTGCTCCAGAACGGGCGCTGGTGGGTCAGATCGTCGAGGTTGCGCAGCTGGGCGAGCGCGGTCGGATCCGTGGGCAGCGTGCGCTTGATGTAGGCGATGCCGAAGTCGGTCGTGCCGCCGGCGCTCTGGCCACGGCCGATATCCACCGAGCCGCTGCTGCTGCAGGAAGACATAAGCAGGGCCGCGAACAGGGCTCCCAGCAGACGAATTTCACGGTTCATTCGCAAATGCTCCAGCAAGCGAGCCGGTGCTCGCAATCTGCCAACTTCGTCACGTCCGCCCGGGCGCCCCTTGAGGTTCCTTGTGGTTCCAGGGGTCTGCGACCGGCTCGCGCGTCCAGCATGCACAGGTAGAACTTCATGCGCACGGCTGCCGTGACCCTGGTCGCAGATCGGGAAGCGAAGCATAGCGGTTCAACGTAAGCGGGTGCGATGTCGGCAACTGGCGACGTATGCGCATTGAGACATTCGGGGCAGGTATTCGTGCTCGGTATATTCACCCCCGCATTGGCGCCCGCGGCGGCGCTTCAGGGAGCGACGATGAAACAGGTCATGCCTCTCAGTCCGGCGCGGCGCGCTGCCACGATCGCAGGCGTTGTGTTGCTGGCGCTACAGGGCGCAATGCCGGCCGCCGCCGGCCCGCGGGAGCAGGCGCGGCGCATGCACGACCGGCTCGCCGGCGTGCCGCCGAGCGACGCGGTGCTGACCCAGATGGCCAGCGACATTGCCGGCGGCCAGCCCGACGCGGCTGCGCAGCTCGCGATGAGCAACAGGAATTTCTACAACGTGACGCTGAAGAATTTCGTCGCGCCCTGGACCAACCGCGATCGCACCGTGTTCGTGCCGCTCAACGACTACACCGCGACCGTGATCGGCATGGTGCGCGATGACGTGGATTTCAGCACCGTGCTGTCGGCCGACCTGCTGTACGTGTCGAACGTGGCCGGCGCGCCGGCCTATTCGCCCAGCAACAACGACCACTACCAGTACCTCGATGACAACAACGTCGACCTGCAGGCGACGCTCCGGCCGGCGACCCAGTCCGGGCTGCTGGGCCTGCCGGTGGCGGCGACCGCCGGCGTCATGACCACGCACGCGGCCGCGCAGGCTTTTTTCATCAACGGCACCAATCGCGCGATGTTCCGCTTCACGATGATCAACCACATGTGCCGCGACCTCGAGCAGCTGCAGGATTCCTCGCTCCCGCCGGACCGGATCCGCCAGGACGTGAGCCGCTCTCCCGGCGGCGACAGCCGGGTGTTCCTCAACAACTGCATCACCTGCCATGACGGCATGGATCCGCTGGCGCAGGCGTTCGCGTACTACAACTTCGATGCCACCAGCAACATGCTGCAATACACGGCCGGCACCGTGCAGCCGAAGTACCTGATCAACTCGGACAACTTCAAGTCCGGTTACGTGACCGTCGATGACCACTGGGACAACCGCTACCGCGAGGGCGCCAACCAGGTGCTGGGCTTCGACCCGGCGCTGCCCGGCTCGGGCAATGGCGCGAAGTCGATGGGCCAGGAGCTGGCGCACAGCGACGGCTTCGCGCAGTGCCAGGTCGAGAAGGTGTTCCGGGCGGTGTGCCTGCGCGATCCCGGCAATGCCGCCGACCGCGCCACCGTGCAGAACATCAAGACCAAGTTCGAGACCACCGGCTACAAGCTGAAGCAGGTGTTTGGCGATGCCGCCATCTACTGCATGGGCAACTAGGGAGAGCGCCGTGAATCGTATGCCGCGAATTCCGCACCTGTTGCTCCTGGGCCTGGGCCTGGTGCTGAGCGCCTGCTCGGGCGGTGCCGCCACGACCACCAACCCGAATGGCAGCACCGTCACGGCCGCCAGCTATGCCGGCCCGGCGCCCGGCACGGCCGATGTGCAGGCCTTCAAGGTCAACCTCTGGCAGAACATCAACACTTCCAACCGCTGCGGCAACTGCCACAAAGCGGGCGGCCAGTCGCCGATGTTCGCGCGTTCCGACGACGTCAACCTGGCCTACAACGATGCGCTGGGCGTCGTGAACCTGGCGCAACCCGACCAGTCGCGCATGGTCATCAAAGTGGCCGGTGGCCACAACTGCTGGCTCTCGAGCGCCCAGTCCTGCGCCGACATCCTCACCACCTGGATCAAGGCCTGGGCAGGCGGCGTGTCCGCGGGCGGCACGCAGATCCAACTGCAGGCGCCGGTGGTCAAGGACGTGGGCAGCACCAAGACCTTCCCGGCCAACGCGACCGACAATGGCGCAGCCTCGTTCGCCCAGACCATCTACCCGCTGCTGAGCCAGTTCTGCTCGCGCTGCCACAGTGCCAACGCGACCACCCCGCAGACACCGTACTTCGCGAGCAGCGATGTCAACGAGGCCTACGCGAATGCGCAGGCCAAGATCAACCTCGACAGCCCCGACCTGTCGCGCTTCTACGTGCGCCTGCACGACGAGAGCCACAACTGCTGGATCCCGCAGGGCGCCCCGGCGGTCAGCTGTCCGCAGAGCGCGGCGATCATGCTGGCGGCGATCCAGGCCTTCGTCGACGGCATCGCGCCGACGCAGGTCGACCCCTCGCTGGTGCTGTCGAAGGCGCTCACGCTCTATGATGGCACGATCGCCTCCGGCGGCAACCGCTATGACACGGGCGTCATCGCCAAGTGGCAGTTCAAGGAAGGCACCGGCACCATCGCCGACGACACCAGCGGCGTCGATCCGGCGCTCAACCTGACGCTCTCCGGCGATACCAGCTGGGTGGGCGGCTGGGGCATCCACTTCGGGCCCAACGGCGGCGAAGCGCGCGGCGGCGCGGCCAGCAACAAGCTCTACAACATGATCAAGAGCGGCGGCGAATACAGCGTCGAACTGTGGGTGGCGCCGGCGAACGTGACGCAGGAAGACGCCTACATGGCGAGCTACTCCGGCGGTACCTCGGCGCGCAATTTCACCATGGGCCAGCACGCCTACCAGTACGAGATGTTCAACCGCTCGAGCGCCACCGATGCCAACGGCGCGCCGGCGCTCCTCACCAGCGACGCGGACCGCGACGCCCAGGCCTCGCTCCAGCACGTGGTGCTCACCTACGACCCGGTCAATGGCCGGCGCCTGTACGTGAACGGCAATTTCACCGGCGACATGGACGCGGCGAAGGGCGGCTCGATCGGCAACTGGGACGACACCTTCATCTTCCTGCTCGGCAACGAGACCTCCGGCAACCGCATGTGGCAGGGCACGATCAAGTTCGCCGCGGTGTACAACAAGGCGCTGACGCAGGAGCAGATCCAGCAGAATTTCGCCGCCGGCGTCGGCGAGCGCTACTTCCTGCTGTTCAACGTCAGCGCGCTGACCGGCATGAACCAGGCATACGTGATGTTCGAGGTCAGCCGCTACGACAGCTACAGTTACCTGTTCAACAGGCCGACCTTCATCAGTCTCGACCCGGCCGCGAAGCCGGGCAGCATTCCGATCAAGGGCATGCGCATCGGCGTGAACGGCGCCGAGGCGGCCGTCGGCCAGGCCTACGCGCCCCTCGACACGACAGTCACGGACGCCAACTACACGGCCGGTGTTGGCCAGCGACTGTCCGCGGTCGGTACGGTCATCGCGCTGCAGAAGGGCCCCGATTCGGACCTGTTCTTCCTGAGCTTCGACCAGATCGGCAGCAGCACGCACGTGCGCACGCCGCCGGCCGCGCCGCAGCCGGCGACGCCGGCCGACAAACCGGAGAGCTCCCAGCTCGGCGTGCGCGTGTTCAGCGAGATCAATGCCTCGATGTCGGCACTCACCGGCGTGTCGGTGAACGATCCGAACGTCAAGGCGACCTATGCACTGGTCGAGCAGCAATTGCCCAGCATCCCCACCATCGAGTCCTTCGTGGCCTCGCACCAGGTGGGCGTGGCGCAGCTGGCGATCCAGTACTGTGACTCGCTGGTGGAATCGAACCTGGCCGCGGGCTTCTTCCCGGGCCTGAACCTGGCGGCGCCCCCTGCCACGGCCTTCGCGGACACCAGCGCGCTGATCGACCCGCTGCTCGCCAACGTCATAGGCACCAACATCGCGACCCAGCCGGCCGCCACGGACGTGCGCGCCGAGCTCAACAGCCTGGTGACGCAGCTCAGCAGCTGCGGCGCCGGCTGCGCGGCCGACCGCACCAAGACGATCACCAAAGCCGCCTGCGCCACGGTGCTCGGGAGCGGTGCGGTGCTGATCAAGTAAACGCGGCCACCAGGACAACGAGGCTGATTATGAAGATCCGACGCAAGCAGGCCCTGGGGTTGAACGACCCGCTCCGCCACCCGGACCATCCGCGACCGGTCACGCGGCGCGAATTCCTGGGCCAGGGCCTGGTCACCGGCGGCGTGATGCTGGCCGGCGCCTCGACATTCAGCCTGTTCGGCCACCCGCGCGCCGCCTATGCGGCGCTGGCGCCCGACATCGCGGCGCTGAAGAGCAGTCCCTGCAACATCGTGCCGGGCGCGGGCAAGATCCCGTTCATCTGCTTCGACCTGGCAGGCGGTGCCAACATCGCCGGATCCAACGTGCTGGTGGGCCAGCAGGGCGGGCAGCTCGACTTCCTGTCGACAGCGGGCTACAGCAAGCTGGGCCTGCCCGGCAACATGACGCCGAACAGCTCGATCGGCGCCGGCAGCTTCGTCGACAAGCAGCTCGGCCTCGCATTCCACAGCGACAGCGCGTTCCTGCGCGGCATCCTCGAGCGCACGGCCGTGACCACGCGCGCCAACATCAATGGGACCGTGATCCCCGCGCTGAGCCAGAACGATACCGGCAACAACCCGCACAATCCGATGTACGGCATCTACTCGGCCGGCGCGCTCGGTGACCTGCTGGCGCTGATCGGGTCCGAAAATTCCGACTCCGGCGGCAATTCGCTCGCGCCCTCGTACATGATGAATGCGACCGTGCGCCCGACCAAGGTCGACCAGGCCTCGGACGTGACCGGCCTGGTCGATACCGGGAAGCTGGTGGGGCTGCTCAACCAGGCGGACGCGACCGCGGTGCTCGAGTCGATGGAGCGCATCAGCAAGAAGAAGCTCGACAACACGACGATGCGCACCGACGTGAGCGCGGACGCCGTGGTCAAGGATCTCGTGCAGTGCGGCTACGTGAAGGCGGCCGACCTCGCGGACCGCTACGGCAATGCCAAGCAGGCGCTCGACCCGGGCATCGACGCGCTCATCGTCGGTCCCACGGGCATATTCACCCAGGCCGAATACGACGGCGATGCCGAGATCCGCAAGACCGCGGCCGTGATGAAAATGGTGGTCAATGGCTACGCGGGCGCCGGCACGATCGAGATGGGCGGTTTCGATTACCATACCGGCGACCGCGCTACGGGCGAGGCGCGCGACTTCCGCGCCGGCCGCTGCATGGGCGCCTGCCTCGAATACGCGGCGCGCCGGCACATGCCGCTGATGCTCTACGTGTTCAGCGACGGTTCGCTCTCATCGAACGGCATGATCGACAATTCGGCTGCCGGGCGCGGCAAGGGCGTATGGACCGGCGACAACCAGTCGACCGCGGCCGCATTCTTCCTGGTCTACAATCCCAAGGGCCCGATCAGCGCGATCAAGAACCAGATTGGCTTCTACACCGGTGACGGGTCGGTCGCCAGCACCGGCAGCCCGGGCGCGAATGCGGTCAACCTGCTGGCCGAGATGGTGGTGCTCAATTACATGGCGCTGCACGGCCAGGAAGGCGGGTTCCAGGGCATGCACTGGGCGAGCGGCGTCAGCACCGGCCTGGGCAGCAGCGGCACCTACGCGAGCCTGATTGGCATGCCGCAGATCGTCTCCGGGCCGGTCGCCCCGAGCTGAGCGCGGCCGCGCACCGCGGCGCGCCCGCTGTGAGCCGGTGCACGATCGCGGCGCTGTCGCGCATTTACGACGCCCGCGGTGGTTCCACCGGCGTGCATCTTCCCGCATCCTTTCCCGCTCAAAGCCGCAACCCGTGTGACCGGAGTCATGCGGCCGCCATGCGCCTATCGCTTCCGGAGCACAAATAATGTCAAATGGGCGCAGTGTGCAGGAGCTATCGGTGATCCGCATTTCAGGATGCGCGTGCGTGCTGGCACTGCTGGCCGCGCTGCTCGCCGCCGGCGGGGCCCGCGCCGCTACGGTTGGCGAGCTGGCGCCCGATTTCGCGCTCCCGGCAGCCGCGGGCGGCAATGTGCGCCTGTCCGAGCACCGTGGCGAAGTCGTGCTGCTGACCTTCTGGAGCAGCCGCTGTTCGGTCTGCGTGGCGCAGCTGGCCGAGCTTGGCGACCTGCAGACCACCTATCGCTCCGCCGGCCTCGTCACGCTGGCCGTCAGCGTCGACGATGATCTGCCGCGCGCGCTGCGTTTCGCGCGCTCGCACCCGGCGCGCTTCCCGCTGCTGCTGGACAAGCGCAAGGAAGTCAGCCGCGACTACCGCATCGAGCGCCTGCCCACCACGGTGCTGATCGATCGCCGCGGCCGGGTGCGCTACCTGGAATCCGATTATCGCGGTAGTGATAACTCGTATATCGCGCAGGTGCGCGAGTTGCTCGATGATCCGCTGTGATGCCGAAGTCGTAATGGTAACCGCAAGCCCCATGGACTCCTCAACATGAGAACCGCAATCAACCGCGCCTGGCGCGCGGCGCTCCCCGCCGTGGCGCTCGCCCTTGGCCTGGCCGCCCAAGTCGCGCCCGGTGCCGCGGCGGATGCGGCTGCGCCGGCC
>JAGWPD010000279.1 GCA_028870705.1 Gammaproteobacteria bacterium | reverse complement strand
GCGCCGCCGGCGCGCCACAGCGAGCTGCCGGCGCCCTTCGCCGCCTCGCGCAGCGCATCCAGCGTGCGCGCGCCGATGCCGCGCACCGGCAGGTTGACCACGCGCTCGAACGAGGCGTCGTCGTCGCGGTTGGCGATGATGCGCAGGTAGGCGAGCGCGTCCTTGATCTCGGCGCGCTCGAAGAACCTGAGCCCCCCGTAGACGCGATATGGAATGCGCGCCTGGATCAGCGCCTCCTCGAATACGCGCGACTGCGCGTTCGAGCGGTACAGGATCGCGCACTCGCGCCTGAGGCCCCCGCCGGCGAGCCACTGCTGGATGCGGCCGAGCACGAAATCCGCCTCGTCGCGCTCGTTGTAGGCACAGTAGACGCGCACCGGCTCGCCGCGCGTGCCGGCGGTCCACAGCTCCTTGCCGAGGCGCGCGGAGTTGTTCGCGATCAGCGCGTTCGCCGCCTCGAGAATGGCCGCGCTCGAACGGTAGTTCTGCTCGAGCTTGTAGAGCTTCGCCTGCGGGAAATCGCTGCGGAACCTCTGCAGGTTCTCGACCCGCGCGCCTCGCCACCGGTAAATCGACTGATCGTCATCACCGACGACGAACGGGAAACCCTCGGCGCCGACCAGCAGCCGGATCCACGCGTACTGGATCGAATTCGTGTCCTGGAACTCGTCGACCAGCAGGTGGTGGAATCGCGCGCGATAGTGCCGCAGAAGTTCAGGCTGGTCGCGCCACAGTTCGTAGGCGCGCAGCAGCAGCTCGGCGAAATCCACCGCGCCCTGGCGCGCGCACTGCTGCTCGTATTCGACGAACAGCCGGATCAGCGTGCGCTCGGTCGGATCGCCGCCGTCCTTCAGTTGTGCGGGGCGCCGGCCCTCGTCCTTGTGCTTGTTGATGAAGT
The DNA here is from genome assembly GCA_028870705.1 of Gammaproteobacteria bacterium. Lineage (GTDB taxonomy): Bacteria > Pseudomonadota > Gammaproteobacteria > Steroidobacterales > Steroidobacteraceae > FEN-1191. Next base: position 5,624 of record JAGWPD010000279.1, on the reverse strand, counting down.
ACTGCACCTCGCGCGGCACGAAGCGCGTCTCATCGAGCTCGAGCGCCTTGACCACCTTCTTGATCAGCCGCAGCTGGTCCTCGCCATCGAGGATCTGGAAACCCTGCGGGAGCCCGGCCTCGCGCCAGTGCAGGCGCAGCAGCCGGTGGGCGAGCCCATGGAAGGTGCCGAGCCACATCGCGCCGCCCGACAGGCCGAGAAGCGATTCGACGCGCGCGCGCATCTCGGCCGCGGCCTTGTTGGTGAAGGTGACCGCGAGGATCCCGTGCGGCGTCGCGCCCTCGGCCTGGATCAGCCAGGCGATGCGGTGAATCAGCACGCGCGTCTTGCCGCTGCCGGCGCCGGCGAGCACCAGCGTCGCGCCGAGCGGTGCGGTGACCGCGGCGCGCTGGGCATCGTTCAGGGGATTGAGTATCGGCGAGACGTCCATCGGTGTGACCGGCCCTGGGGCCGCAAATTCTACCCCGGAGCCGCACCCGCCGGGCGGCTGCCGAAAGGCCTGCAGAATGAGCCGATTACCAGCTGTTGCGCAGTTCGCGCAGGGCCAGGAACACTTCGCGGGGCGAGGGCCTCGCCGGGAGCGCCGGCACGCGCTGGCGGAGCGTCTCGATCAGCCCCGGCTCGGCCAGCCGGAAGAAGCTGTTGACCGTGAATTCCTCGGCCAGCGTCAGCACCGCCTGCTGTTCGGGCGGCACGTTCTCGGAGCGCGCCAGCCAGTCGGCGGCGGCCAGGTTGCCGGCCTCGACGTGGCGCGTGAAGCGCAGGTTGTTCAGCAGGTAATCGTGCCCCGGGTAGATGCGCGTGCTGGACGGTAGCCGCGCGAGCTGCTGCGCGCAGGTCTCGAACAGCCGCTCCGGGTCGCCCCCGCCGCGGCAGTTGCCGACGCCGGCGTTGAACAGGGTATCACCCGAGAACAGTGCCGGGCCCTCGGCATGCGCGAGCAGGCAGACGTGCGCGAGCGTGTGGCCCGGCGTATCGAGGCACTCGAGCTCGGCGCTCCGCCCGACGCGGATCACGTCACCGGCCTTCAGCCCCTGGTCCACGCCGCCGATCATCGAGGCGGCGCGCGCATGCGCCAGCACGCGCGCGCCGGTGGCCTTGACCAGCTCGGCAATGCCCGCGGTGTGGTCCCTGTGCTCGTGCGTGTTGACGATCTGCGTGATCTTCCAGCCGCGCCCGCGTGCGCGCTCGAGGCAGGCGCGCCAGTCGAGCGGATCTACCACGAGAGCCTCTCCGGTTTCGCCACACGCGACCACGTAGTGATAGTTGCGCAGCTCGTTGGCCGCCCAGATGCGTTCGACGATCATGGCCGGTTAGCCTACGTCATAATACGGAGCATGCAACAGGCTCGTGCGCAGGCCGCGGAACTCGAGGCCGCCTACCGCCGCACGCACTATGAGATCCAGGTGCCGGGCGGCGAGCTCGTGACGCTGCGCGTCGATGCGGCGAGCGCCGCGCTGCAGCGCGTCCACGCGCGCTGCGGCGTGAGCTGCTCGGCATTCCTGACCGCCTGGAATCCGCGCAGCGCGCAGCAGTCCCGGGCGCTGAACGCGAGCGCGAACGAGGCACTGCGCGCGCGCCTCGCCGCGCTCGGACTCGATTGCTGGCCGGGCCTGGGCCGCGATCCGCGCGGCGCATGGCCGGCCGAGGAAAGCCTGTTCGTGCCGGGGCTCGAGCTCGCCGCCGCCAGTTTCCACGCCCGGCATTTCGGCCAGAACGCGCTGCTGCACGCCGCCGCGGATGCGGTGCCACGGCTCGTGTGGCTGCTGGAGGAGCGATGAGCACGCGCGCCTGGCTGGCCTTCGCCGCACTCGGCGTGATCTGGGGCGTGCCGTATTTTTTCATCAAGCTCGCGTTGCAGGAACTCTCGCCCTGGGTCGTGGCCTGGGGCCGCATCACGCTCGCAGCGCTGGTGCTGCTGCCGATCGCGTGGCGGCGCGGCGCGCTGCACGCACTGGGCGGGCACAAACTGCCGATCCTGGCCTTCGGCGTGATCGAGTTCGTGATGCCTTTTTCGGCGATCTCGATCGGCGAACGCTGGATCGATTCCTCGGTCACCGGCATCCTGATCGCCTCGGTCCCGCTGACCGTGCGCGTGATCGCGCGATTCTTCGGGCTGCACGAACCGCTCGGGCCCTGGCGGCTCGCGGGCCTGGTGCTCGGGTTCCTGGGCGTCGTCTCGCTGCTCGGGTTCGGCAGCATCGAGGGGCCGCGCGGCTGGGCTGGTGCGGGCTGCATGCTGCTGGCGGCGATCTGCTATGCGGTCGGCCCGCTGGTCATACGCCGCTACCTGGGCGAGCTCGATTCCTTCGGGCCGATCGCCGCGAGCCTCGCGGTTTCCAGCCTCGCGCTGCTCGCGCCGGCGCTCGCGACCTTTCCTTCGCACCAACCCTCGACACTGGCGCTCGCCTCGATCGCGATCCTCGGCCTTGCCTGCACCGCGGTGGCGATGTTGCTGATGTTCTACCTGGTCAGGAACGCCGGCCCGGCGCGCGCCTCGGTGATCACCTACATCAACCCGGCGGTCGCCGCGCTCCTGGGCGTGACAGTGCTCGGCGAACGCCTCGGCGTGGGCGGCTACCTGGCCTTCGCGCTCATCCTCGCCGGTTCGTGGCTGGCGACCCGGGATCGGCGCGACGATTCCGGCCCGGGTCCGCTCAGCCGATCCGCACGTAGTGATCGATCAGCAGCGCCAGGAACAGCCACATCAGGTAGCTGATCGAGAAGCGGAACACCCGCATCGGCAGGTCATCGCGCCGGGTGAGCTTGAGCCGCACCGCGTGCGCGAGGAAGCGCGCATTCAGCACCAGCGCCGTGGCGAGGTAGATGAGCCCGCTCATGCCCGTCAGGTACGGCATCAGCGTCACCAGCGCCAGGATCACGGTGTACAGCAGCACGTGCAGCCGCGTGAACTCCACGCCATGCGTCACCGGCAGCATCGGGATCTCGGCCTTGGCGTAGTCGTGGCGGCGTGCGATCGCCAGCGCCCAGAAGTGCGGCGGCGTCCACGCGAAGATGATCAGGAACAGCAGCAGCGCGTGCGGGTCGATCGTGTTGCTGACCGCCGCCCAGCCAAGCACCGGCGGCGCGGCGCCGGCGGCGCCGCCGATCACGATGTTCTGCGGCGTGGCGCGCTTCAGCCACACGGTGTAGAGCACCGCGTAGCCGATCAGCGAGGCGAAGGTCAGCACCGCGGTGAGGCCGTTCACCAGCAACGCCAGCACCAGCATCGAGGCCATCCCGAGCAGCGTTGCGAACGCGATCGCCTGGCGGTAATCGAGCGTGCCGGTCGGCAGCGGGCGGCCGCGGGTGCGCGCCATGAAGGCGTCGATGCGGCGGTCGAGCACGTGGTTGTAGGCTGCCGCGGAAGAGGCCGCCAGCGCGATGCCGAGGTTGCCGTACAGCAACGCGTCGAGCGGCGGCAGGCCCGGCGTGGCCAGCAGCGTGCCGACCACCGCGGTCAGCACGATCAGCGCCACCACGCGCGGCTTGGTCAGCTCGTAATAGTCGCGCCAGGTGGCCTTGTGCGCCTTGCCGGTCGCGGTGCCGGGCGGCCCGCCGGCCATGGCGTCGACCGGGGCGTTCACGAGGGTTTCCAGGCCGGACGCAGCGAGCGGTTCAGCGCCACGACCGCCAGCAGCAGCAACGCCGCGCCGGCGTTGTGGGCGGTCGCGAGGGCGAGCGGGAAGCCGCGCTCCACCATCGCGATGCCGACCGCGAGCTGCAGCACCAGCGTCAGCAGCACCGCCGTGGCCGCGCGGCGCGCGAAGGCATCGCTCCGCGACCGGAGCACGCGCACCGCCGCCAGCAACAGCATCGCCGCCGCCAGCAGCGCGCCCAGCCGGTGCATGAAGTGGATACCGGTGCTGCCCTGGAGCGGTGGCCACCACTGGCCCTGGCACCTGGGGAAATCGGGGCAGCCGATCGCGGCGTAGTGGCTGCTGGTCCAGCCGCCGAGCGCGAGTTGCAGCGCGAGGGCCGCGAGTCCAAGCATTGCGAGCCGGCGCGTGAGTGGAAGGCTCGAGCCGAGGAAGGTGGTACTGCCGCGCCAGGCGCTGGCCTGGCGGCGGCCAAGGGTGAGCACCAGCCACCACAGCGCGCCCAGCGTGGTCAGTCCGAACAGCAGATGTGCGGTGACGATCACGGGCTCGAGGCGCGCGGTGACCGTCAGCATCCCGAGCATGCCCTGCGCGATCACGAGCGCAACCAGCCCGCAGGCGTACGGAATAGAGATGAGCCTGAGCTTTCGTGTTTGTATCGCCAGAGCGGCAATAGCTAAAATCAGAACACCTAATGTTGCAGCAGCGTACCGATGAATCATCTCCTTCCAGGCCTTGCCGGCCTCGACCGGGACGCCATCCAGCGTACCGCCCGAGTCCTGTGCGGCTGCAATTGCGCCAGCCGGAGTCGCATGGCCGTAGCAGCCCGGCCAGTCCGGGCAGCCCAGCCCCGCGGCCGAAAGGCGCACGTAGGCGCCGAGCACCACGACGCACAGGCACAGCGCAAAAGCGGTGACGGCCAGCGGGCGGATGAGGGAGGCGCGGGGCATCGTGGTGCCGTCTGTGGTCAGCCGATGTGGGATAGCTCGAGCAGCTTCTTGAGGTCTTCGCGCAGGCCCTTGGGATCCTGCCGCACATCGTAACGCATCATCAGATTGCCCAAGGGATCGACGATGAAGATAGCCCCCTCCCGCGCCGCGGGAAACAGCCGCATCAGCGCCTCGGCCGTGCTCCCGGAGGCATCGAGGGCGATCAGGCCCGGGTGTTCGCGCCGCAGGTACTCCAGGTCGCAACAGCCGGCGCCCGCGAGCAGCACGCGCTGCGCGCGCGGGGCGAGCTGCGCCAGCGACAGCCAGGTCTGGCGCGCGTACACGAGCGCATTGCGGCAGGTGGCATCGCAGCCCGCTTCGCCGTGGCCGATCACCAGCAGCGACCACTTGCCGCGCAGCAGCTTCGCCGGGGCTGCGGCGGGCTTGCCCGGCGCGCCCGCCGCGCCGACGGCCAGCGGCAATGCGAGCTCCGGCAGCGTGACCGGCGTGATCAGCTCACCGTGGTTGGTGCGCAGCGCGGGCCGCCAGCTCGAGCCGTAGTAGAGCCAGAACGCGCCGGCCAGCGGCGCCGCGAACAGCACGAACAGCAGCAGTACCGGGCGGCGATTCCGGGCAGGCGGGGCGGGTGATGCATTCATGGCTCGCGTCGCTCGATGTTCAGGAACAGGTACAGGAAAAGTGCCAGGGCCGCGAACGCCCACCACTGCAATGCATAGGCGAGGTGGCGCGCGGGCCCGAAGCCCTCGCCGGCCGGCTTCCAGTCGCGCGCGAATCCATCGGGTTCGGACGCGGCCAGCAGCAGCTGGCGCGGTTCGATCGGGCGCGCCAGCGCGGCCGCGAGTTCCGGCGTGGTCGGGAAACTCGTCCGCTTGGGCCAGTCCGGCCCAGGCGACGGTGCGGCGTGGCCCATGCGGATGGCGGCCACGGGCAGCAGGTCGATGCGGCCAGAGATTTCGATCGTGGCGACCGCGCCGGATGCCGGCGCCGCAGCGCCAGGCTGCGCCGTGCTGCCGGCCGGCAGCGCGATCGCCGGCAGCCGGTCGCGCCGGCCGCCCGGAAGCGGCAGCCAGCCGCG
>JAGWPD010000278.1 GCA_028870705.1 Gammaproteobacteria bacterium | reverse complement strand
TATGGTTTGGGCGTGACCGAGCACAGCCAGGGTTCCACTATGGTCATCGGCATTGCGAACCTTGCCATGGTGACCGGCAACCTGGGGCGCAAGGGCGTCGGCGTGAACCCGCTGCGAGGCCAGAACAACGTGCAGGGCTCCTGCGACATGGGCTCGTTCCCGCACGAGTTCCCGGGCTATCGCCACGTCTCGGACGACGCGGTGCGCGCACGGTTCGAAAGGCAGTGGCAAGTAAACCTGCTGAGCGAACCAGGCCTGCGCATCCCGAACATGTTCGAGGCCGCGCTCGACGGCGAGTTCAAGGGGCTGTACATCCAGGGGGAGGATATCGCGCAGTCGGACCCGAACACGCAGCACGTGACCGCCGCGCTTACGTCGATGGAGTGCATCATCGTTCAGGACCTGTTCCTGAATGAGTCGGCGAAGTTTGCACACGTATTCCTGCCGGGTTCCTCGTTCCTCGAGAAGGATGGCACCTTCACCAACGCCGAGCGGCGCATTTCGCCGGTGCGCAAGGTGATGCGCTCCAAGTCGGGCTATGCCGACTGGGAGATCACCCAGCTGCTCGCCCGGGCGCTCGGCATGAAGATGGATTACACCCACCCGCGCGAGATCATGGACGAGATCGCCGCGCTCACGCCGACCTTCGCCGGGGTGAGCTTCGCGAAGCTCGACGAGCTCGGCAGCATCCAGTGGCCGTGCAACAGCGAGAGCCCCGCGGGTACGCCCTTCATGCACGTCGGCAGCTTCGTGCGCGGCCAGGGCAGGTTCATGGTGACGGAGTACGTCGCGACCAGTGAAAAGGTGAATACGCGCTATCCGCTGATCCTGACAACCGGCCGCATCCTCTCGCAGTACAACGTCGGTGCCCAGACGCGCCGCACCGGCAATGTCGCCTGGCACGACGAAGACCGGCTCGAGATCCATCCGCACGATGCCGATGAGCGCGGCGTGCAGGAGGGCGACTGGGTCGGCGTGCAGAGCCGGGCCGGCGAGACCGTGCTGCGGGCGCGCGTCACCGACCGGGTGCAGCCGGGCGTGGTCTACACCACCTTCCATTTCCCGGAGTCGGGCGCGAACGTCATCACCACCGAGAATTCCGACTGGGCCACCAACTGCCCGGAGTACAAGGTCACCGCGGTGCAGGTCACCCGCGTGACGCAGCCATCCGCCTGGCAGAAGCGCTACCAGGAGTTCAGCCAGCGCCAGAGCTCATTGCTGGGCCAGGCCGGTCATGCGGGCGCGCCGACCAATGGAGTGCCGGTCCGGTGAGCATCGAGCACCTGGTGCAGATGGCCAACGACATCGGGCATTTCTTCGCCGCCGAACCGAAACGCGCCGATGCCGTGGCCGGCATTGCCGGCCACATCCAGCGCTTCTGGGACCCACGCATGCGCCGGCAGATCGCCGCGCACCTGGCAGCGGGCGGTGCCGGACTCGAGGAACTGCCGCGCGAGGCGGTTGCGAGCCTCGAGCGCTCCTGAGGCCGACGCCCGCGCGCTGTCCCGCTGGCGAGCGCTATTCGGGATCGTACACCTTGTGGCAGTCGTCGCAGCTGTCGTTGATCTGCTTGAGTTGCGCCGTGGCTTCCGGGCAGCTTGCGGCAGCCGGTGCCGCTGAGGGACTTGAATTCACCACTTCGCCCAGCTTGTCGGTGAACTTGCGGAAGCGCTCCTCCTGCCGGTAGGTGAGCGGGAAGGCCGGCGCTATCTCCTGCTGGAGGGAAGCGATGCGGCCACGCTCGGCTGCGACTGCCGCGCACTGGCCGGCCTTCACGGCGGCGTCGAGCCTTTCGTGGTGGAACCCGAGCAAGGTCATCACTGCGCGCGGGTGCTGATGGGGAGCGGCGAGGCGGTGGGCGATGGTGTTGCCGGCGAAGCCGCCGGCAATTGCGCCGGCCAGCAGCACGATGACGTACTTGATCATGCGGACTCCATGTCGTTTGGGTTGTCTTTGGTTCGGTTGTGAGCTCAGCGGTTCAATCATGCAGCCGTGCGATGACGGCGGCACCGCAGGCGCGCGTGGACGCGGCGCTGGTTCCGGGCGCGGCGATATCGGGGGTGCGCAGTCCCTGGTCGATGACCGCGGCGACGGCCGACTCCACGGCCGCGGCCTCGCGCTCCAGCCCGAGCGAATGACGCAGCAGGAGCGCCGCGCTGAGGATCGCTCCGATCGGGTTGGCGAGCCCCAAGCCGGCGATGTCGGGCGCCGAGCCGTGAATTGGTTCGTACAGGCCGCGCGGACCCTCGCCCAGCGAGGCCGAGGGCAGGAGCCCGAGCGATCCGGCCAGCATCGAGGCCTCGTCGGTCAGGATGTCGCCGAACAGGTTCTCCGTCACCGCAACGTCGAAGTCGCGCGGACGCCGGATCAGGTGCATTGCCGCCGCATCCACCAGCATGTGCTCGAGCTGCAGCTGCGGGAATTCGCTGCGCACGACCCGCTCGGTCACCTCGCGCCACAGCCGGGAAGTTTCCAGCACATTGGCCTTGTCGATCGAAAGCAGCCGCCGGCGGCGGCTCATCGCCAGGCGCGCCGCCACGCGCACGACGCGCTCGACCTCGGCGATCGAATAGGCGCACAGGTCGCTGGCGCCGGTTGCGCTGCGCACCTTGTCACCAAAATAGATGCCGCCGGTGAGCTCCCGCACGAACACCAGGTCGACGCCCTCGAGCACCTCGGCCTTGAGCGGGGAAGAGTTTCGCAGGGCCGGGTGCAGCGACACCGGCCGCAGGTTCGCGAACACGCCGAGTTCCCTGCGCAGCCGCAGCAGGCCCTGCTCGGGCCGTACCTTGAGCTGGGGCGCGGACCATTTCGGCCCGCCGATCGCGCCGAGCAACACCGCGTCCGCGCCGCGACACAACTCGAGCGTGGCGGGAGGCAAGGGGTCGCCGTGCAGGTCGATCGCGATGCCGCCGAAGGGCGCGTCGATCAATTCAAGGTCGTGGCCGTGGCGTGCGCCGATGGCGCGCAGCACCTGCACGGCCTCGACGGTGACCTCCGGGCCGATGCCATCGCCGGCAATGACCGCGATGCGCGCTTTCACGCGGCCTCCGGGTTTGCGGCCACCGTCACGCCTGGTTCCGCCGCTCGTAGCGTGCGATGGCCGCCTCCTGCGAGCGCAGGTAACCGAGTTCGTCGACGCCATTGAGCAGGCAGTAGCGCGCGAAGCGCTCGATCTGGAACGGGACTGCGCGGCCCCCTGGCAGCAGCACGTGGCTGCCCTCGAGGTCGACCAGCAATTCGCAGCCTGGGTTCGCGAGCAGCCAGGCCGCGCTCGTTTCGTCGACGACGATCGGGAGCAGCCCGTTCTTGAGCGAATTGCTGCGGAAGATGTCGGCGATTTCGGTGCTGATCACCGCGCGGAAGCCGTAATCGAGCAGCGCCCACGGGGCGTGCTCGCGCGAGGAGCCGCAGCCGAAATTGCGGCCGGCCACGAGCACCTCGCAGCCGGCGGCCGCGGCCTGGTTGAGCGCGAACTCCGGCCGCGGCGCACCGTCGGCCGCGTAGCGCCAGTCCGCGAACAGCTTCTCGCCCAGTCCCGCTCGGACGGTCGTGCGCAGGAACCTGGCCGGGATGATCTGGTCGGTGTCGATGTTGGCCTGCGGCATGGCCACCGTGCGCGCGCGAAACTGCCTGATGGGTTCCATTGTGGCTAGCCGTTCAGGAGTTCGCGCGGATCGGTGACCTGGCCGCGCACGGCGCTGGCCGCGGCGGTCAGCGGGCTGGCGAGCAGCGTGCGCGCACCGCGCCCCTGGCGGCCCTCGAAATTGCGGTTGCTGGTGCTGACCGAGACCTGGCCGGCACCGACGTTGTCGCCATTCATCCCGATGCACATCGAGCAGCCCGACTCGCGCCATTCACCGCCGGCCTCGATGAACACCCGATCGAGGCCCTCGGCCTCGGCCGCCGCCTTGACCTGCTGCGAGCCCGGCACCACCAGCAGCTGCACGCCGCGCGCCACCCGGTGGCCACGCAGCACGCTGGCGGCGGCGCGCAGGTCCGAGAGCCGGCCGTTGGTGCAACTGCCCAGGAACACCACATTTACCGGCTGGTTGCGGATCGGTGCGCCAGCCTCGAAGCCCATGTAGGCGAGCGCCTTGCCGAACTCCAGGTCGTCAGGCTGGCTCGGGATGGTGCCGCTGATCGGCATCACCATGCCGGGATTCGTGCCGTAGGTGATCATCGGCTCGAGCGCCGAGCCGTCGAGCGCCAGCTCGCGGTCGAAAACCGCACCCGGATCGCTGCCGAGCGAGCGCCAGCCCGCGACCGCATCGTCCCAGGCCGACCCGGACGGTGCGCACGGGCGTCCGGCCAGGTATTCGAAGGTCGTGTCGTCGGGAGCGATCAACCCGGCGCGCGCACCGGCCTCGATCGACATGTTGCACACGGTCATGCGCTGCTCCATGTCGAGCGCGCGCACGGCCTCGCCGCGGTACTCGAGCACGTGGCCGGTGCCGCCGCCGACACCCGTGCGGCCGATGATCGCGAGGATCAGGTCCTTGGCGGTCACCCCCGCAGCCAGCCTGCCCCCGACACTGATCGCGAAGGTCTTTGCGCGCCGCTGCAGCAGGCACTGTGTCGCCAGCACATGCGCGACCTCCGTGGTCCCGATGCCGAAGGCGAGGGCGCCGAAGGCGCCGTGCGTGCTGGTGTGGCTGTCGCCGCAAACGACGGTCTTGCCGGGCTGGGTGAGGCCGAGCTCTGGGCCGACGATGTGCACGATGCCGCGCAGCCGGTGCCGCAGGTCGAACAGCTCGACGCCATACTGCGCGCAGTTCTTCTCGAGCTCGCCAATCTGTTGCGCCGCCGACTCGACGGTGATCGGCGCGCCGCCGAACACCTGTGCGGTGCGCGTCGGCGTCGAATGATCCATCGTCGCCAGCGTCAGCTCGGGGCGGCGCACGCGCAGCTGCTGTGCGCGCAGCATCGTGAAGGCCTGCGGCGAGGTCACTTCGTGCACCAGATGCAGGTCGATGTACAACACCGCGGGCGTATCGGCAGTCTCCGGGACGACTTCATGCCGTTCCCAGATCTTCTGGAACATCGTCTTCATGCGCTTGGTTCAGCCGGCGGCGGCCACGCGCGGCTTGGCCTGCATGTCGACGTAGTCGAGCCAGCCCCACCTGTCTTCGGTGCGCCCGTCGAACAGGCCGAAGAAGGCCTGCTGGACCCGCTCGGTCACCGGACCGCGCTTGCCGGCGCCGACCGTGATGCGATCGACCGAGCGGATCGGCGTGACCTCGACGGCCGTGCCGGAGAAGAACAGCTCGTCGGCCAGGTACAGCAGTTCGCGCGGCACCGCGCATTCGCGCACTTCGAGCCCCAGGTCGCGCGCCAGCCTGATCACGGTGTCACGGGTGATGCCACCGAGCACCGAATGCGCCAATGCTGGTGTCATCAGCACGCCGTCCTTCACGACGAACAGGTTCTCGCCGCCGCCTTCGCTGACCGTGCCGTCGGTCGACAGGCCGATGCCTTCGGCGAAACCGAGGCGCTTGGCCTCCATGCTGATGAGCTGGCTGGAGAGGTAGTTGCCACCGGCCTTGGCCATCGCGGGCAGCGTATTCGGCGCCACCCGTTGCCAGGAGGAGACGCACACGTCCACGCCTTCGCTCTCGCCCTCGGCGCCCAGGTACTTGCCCCATTCCCAGGCCGCGATCGCCACGTCGACCGGCGGCTCGATCTTCGGCACGACGCCCATCTCGCCGTAGCCGCGGAATGCGATCGGCCGCAGGTAGGCCCCCTTGGCGAGCTTGTTGGCCGCGATCGCCTCGCGGCAAGCGGCGTCGATCTGCTCGGGCTGGAACGGGATCTGGATGCGGTAGATCTTCGCCGAATCGTAGAAGCGCCGGGTGTGGTCGCGCAGCCGGAAAATTGCCACGCCACGCGGCGTCGCATAGGCGCGGATGCCCTCGAACACCGAGGAACCGTAGTGCAGCGCGTGCGCGAGCACGTGCACCGTGGCCTTCTCCCAGGGCACGAGCTTGCCGTTGAACCAGATGTAGGGGGTTGCGGGTATGGGCATGGTCGTAGCGTCCTCCGGAAATGTGCGCGGCGGCAGTTACACGGCGGTCTTGGCGGCGGCGGCGGACGCGGCCTCGCGCGAGGCGAGCCGCGCGCCGCCCTGCTGCGACTGCTCGATGCGGTTGACCACCTCGAGCAGCGCCTTGCAGCTCGCCTCGATGATGTCGGTGGACACGCTCGAGCCGCGATAGCTCCGGCCATTGTAATCCACGTACACCACGGTTTCGCCCTGGGCGTCCTCGCCGACGGTGACCGCATGCACTTCGAACTTGCGCACCTTGACGACCAGGCCGGTCGCCTGCTCGATCGCCTTGTAGGCCGCATCGACCGGGCCGTCGCCGCTGGCGCTGCACACGGCGCTGCGTCCGTCGGCGTGCTGCAGCCGCACGGTCGCCGTCGCGGCCGCGCTGCCAGTGACGCCGAGCTTTGAGCCCACCTCGAGCTGCGCGAGCGACCAGGGACCGTGCGCCGAGCCCTCCGCGCGCAGCACCAGCGCCTCGATGTCGCCGTCGAACAGCTCCTTCTTGCGATCAGCCAGCGCCTTGAATTCCTCGAACACGCGGTTGAGCTCGAGCTCGTCGAGCACGAAGCCGAGCTCCTGCACGCGTTCGCGGAAGGCGTGCCGGCCGCTGTGCTTGCCGAGCACCAGGTTGCTGCGCGACAGGCCCACGTCCTCGGGACGCATGATCTCGTAGGTCTGCGCGTTCTTGAGCATGCCGTGCTGGTGGATGCCCGACTCGTGCGCAAAGGCGTTTTCGCCGATCACGGCCTTGTTGCGCGGGATCGGCTGGCCGGTGATGCTCGAGAGCAGCCGGCTGACCGGATAGAGCCGGTTGGTCTGGATGCCGGTGCGCAGGTTGAAGAATTGCGAGCGCGTCGCCAGCGCCATCACGACCTCTTCGAGCGAACAGTTGCCGGCGCGCTCGCCGATGCCGTTGATGGTGCACTCGATCTGGCGTGCGCCCGCGACGACGGCTGTGAGGCTGTTGGCCACCGCCATCCCCAGGTCGTCGTGGCAGTGCGCCGACAGGCGCACCTTGTCGATGCCCGGCACGTTCTGGCGCAGGTACCGGAACAGCTCGCCGAACTCGTCCGGCACCGTGTAGCCGACCGTATCCGGGATGTTGACGGTGGTGGCGCCGGCCTCGATGACCGCCGCGACCACGCGCGCGAGGAAGTCCAGCTCGGTGCGCGAGGCGTCCTCGGGCGAGAATTCCACGTCGTCGCAGAATTCGCGCGCGATCTGCACCGCCTCGACCGCGGCGCGCACGATCTCGTCCTGCGCCATGTTGAGCTTGTACTGGCGGTGGATCGCGCTGGTGGCGAGGAAGACGTGGACCCGCCGCCGCGGCGCATCCGCGAGCGCGCGCGCGGCGAGCTCGATGTCCTCCCGGTTGCAGCGCGCGAGGCCACAGATGATGGGCCCCTGGATCTCGCGGGCGACCGCCTGCACGCTCTCCCAATCCCCCTTGGAGGCGGCGGGAAATCCCGCCTCGATGACATCGACCCCCAGCTCCGCCAGCGCGCGTGCCACGCGCAGCTTTTCCGGGCGCGTCATGCTGCAGCCCGGGGACTGCT
>JAGWPD010000277.1 GCA_028870705.1 Gammaproteobacteria bacterium | reverse complement strand
TCGTGCCCTGGCCGGCGATGACGTCCGGATCGTCGAACGGATGCACGAAGACGAGATTGCGCTCGCGCGCGAGCTCGAGCGCCCGCTCGAGCGCGCTGTCGTAATCGTCCCCGTGCAGCACCACCTCGCCGCCGAGGTCGGCCACCGCGCGCACCTTGATTTCGGGCGTGGTGCGCGGCATGACGATGACCGCGCGCACCTGGCGCTTGCGCGCCGCGAGCGCCACGCCCTGCGCATGGTTGCCGGCCGAGGCGGTGATCACGCCGCGCGCCGCCGCGGTCGCGCCGAGGTGCGCGATCTTGTTGTACGCGCCGCGCAGCTTGAACGAGAACACCGGCTGCAGGTCTTCGCGCTTGAGCCGCAGCTCGTGGCCGAGGCGCTGCGAGAGCCGCGGCGCCGGGTCGAGCGGCGATTCGATCGCCACTTCATAGACCCGGGCCGTCAGGATCCGCTGCAGGTAATCGCCGCCCATGGGGCGAAGCTTACGGCATCGCCAGCCCGCCGTGGACTCACTTGAGCAGGAAGCGGAAGCTCGTCTTGCCGAAGGTCACGAGGTCGCCCGAGTTGAGCTGCCGGCGCGCGACGCGCACGTTGTTCACGAACACGCCATTGGTGCTGTCGAGATCCTCGACGGTGGTGCCACCCGCGGCGTCCAGCAGCACCGCATGGTGGCGACTGATGTAGTCGGCGTCGATGCGCAGGTCGTTGTCGGGCGTGCGCCCCACGGTGGTGCGGCGCCCGAGCACGTGTACGATGCCTTGGTCCCCTTCGGTGCGCACCAGCAGGCGTTCGCGCGGATCGGCCGCCGGCGCGGGCTCGCCGCTGTGCTGGCGCGCCTGGCGCGCCGCCAGCTGCGCCAGCTCCGCCTCGCGGCTGCGGATCAGGTCCTCGGCCGCCGCCAGGTCGCCGCGCAAGGTCTCGTTGGCCGACTCGGCGCTGCGCAGCTGCTCGCGCAGCGCGCTCAGGTTCGCGCCCTGGTCGGCGAGATCGGTCTCGAGCAGCACCACGTGCCGCCGCGCCACCAGAGCCGCCGCTTGCGCCTCCGCCAGTTCAGCGCCCGCGCGCCGCAGCCCGGCCTCGAGTTCATCCGCGCGCGTGAGCGCCGCGGCACCATCGACGGCCAGCTGCCGCGTGTGCGCATGGGCCTGCTGGTCCTGCTGCGCGAGCCGCTGCTCGAGCGCCTGCTGCTGCTGGCGCAGCGTGCCGAGTTGCGCGCCAAGCTCGTCGGCCAGCTGCTCGCGTTCACGCAGCATCGAATCGAAGATGTAGCGCCGTCCCTCGGCATGCCGCAGCGCCTCCTCGTGGCGCGTGACACGACGCTGCAGTTCGGCCAGGTCCGCCTGGCTGCGCGCCAGCGCCACTTCCTGCCCACTCGCCCCGGGCTGCGCCTGTCCGGCGGACACGGCCTGCTGCTGCTCCTGCTGCCGGGCATCGCGCTGCACGAGCGCGGCCAGTTCCGCCTGCGACCGCTCCAGCTGCGCCTGCAGCTCCACGCGCTGCGCCTCGCCCGCGCGCAGCTGCCCGGCCTGGCCGTGCAGGCGCTGCTCGAGTTGCTGCACACTGGCCATCGAGGCCGCCAGGCTGGATTCCAGCTGCCGGCGGCTGCCCGTGACCGCCGCCAGGCTCGCGCGCAGGCTGTCGATCTCCTCCTGGTGCGAACGCAGCACGTCGTCGAGCGGCGTGGCGCCTGGAACCTGCGGCATCGCCCAGGTGTCGGTGCCGGATTCGATGCCCTCGAGGCCCGGCATTTCCGCGGTGTCGTCCGGATCAGGGGGCGCGTGCAGCGATCGGCGCTTGTCGGTGCTCATGGCGCGTTCCAGTCTACGCGAAGCTCCGCGGGCCGGAATTGCCACGACTGCAAACTGCGATCTGCATGCTCATGCGGCCGTAGCCGCGCCAAAGAACCCAATTAAGTCATGCCAGTGGGCGGTCACGGCCCCGGCCGCGAGCGCGGCCGCGCCGGGCTGCGCCAGGTCCAGTTCG
>JAGWPD010000276.1 GCA_028870705.1 Gammaproteobacteria bacterium | reverse complement strand
GAGCTGCGCCGCTGGCAGCCCGGGTTCGCGCACGCGCGCGGCCGCCACGAGCGCCGCCGAGAAACGCGTGCGCGCCGCACCGCGGATGATGCGGAAGCGCCACGGCTGCATGCGGCCGTGATCGGGCGCGCGCAGCGCGACATCGAAGGCCGTGGCGACCTGCGCCGCATCGGGACCGGGACCGGTGAGGCACTGCGCCGGTACTGAACGGCGGCTCAACAAGGTGTCGATCGCCGCCGCGCGCGCCTCATTGCCGGCACGCTCGCCCTCCTTCATGCACCCGCCTTCACGTGGCCGCCATCAGCCGCAGCACTTCGGCGGTCTTCTCGCGCAGCAACGCTTCACTGCCGCGCGACTCGACGTTGAGCCGCACCAGCGGTTCGGTGTTGGAGCCACGCAGGTTGAAGCGCCACTGCCCGAACTCCATGGACAGGCCGTCGGTGTGATCCACCGACACGGCCGAACGCGCATAGTGCTGCTGCACGCGCGCGGCGACCGCCCGGGCGTCGGCGATCTCGCGATTGATCTCGCCGCTGGCCGGGAACAGGCGCTGGCGCTCCCCGACCAGCTCCCCCAGCGACTTGCCGGATTCACAGATCACGGCCAGCACCAGCAGCCACGGGATCATGCCGCTGTCGCAGTAGGCGAACTCGCGGAAATAATGATGCGCGCTCATCTCGCCGCCGTAGACCGCGTCGACCTCGCGCATGCGCTGCTTGATGAAGGCGTGGCCGGAACGGCACAGCACCGGCTCGCCGCCGAAATTCTTTACGATGTCGATCGTGTTCCAGGTGAGCCGCGGGTCGTGCACGATGCGCGCACCGGGATGGCGCTTCAGGAAGGCTTCGGCCAGCAGCCCGACGAGGTAATAGCCCTCGACGAAGCCGCCGTGCTCGTCGAAGAAGAAGCAGCGGTCGAAATCACCGTCCCAGGCCAGGCCGATATCGGCGCCGCTCCGGCGCATCGCTTCGATGGTGCTCGCGCGGTTGGCCTCGATCATCGGATTGGGCACCCCGTGCGGAAAGCTGCTGTCGGGATCGTGGTGCACCTTGATGAACTCGAACGGCAGGTGCGGTTCGAGGCGGTCGACGACCAGGCCCGCGCCGCCATTGCCGGCATTGCACACCACCTTGAGCCGCCGCAACTTCGCGCCCTTGATGTAGCCGAGCAGGTGCTCGAGATACTTCGGATTCATGTCGAGCGCGCGGGTAGCACCCGCCCGCGGCGCCCGCGCCGGCAGCCGGCCGGACTCGATCAGTGCACGCATGTCCAATAGACCCGTATCGGCGCTGATAGGGCGGCTTTGTTCACGCACGAATTTCATGCCGTTGTAGTCCGGCGGATTGTGGCTCGCGGTCACCATGATGCCGCCGTCGAGCCGCTCGGCGAAGGTGGCGAAGTAAACGCCCTCCGTGCCGCACAGGCCGATGTCGGTCACATTGACACCCGCATCGTTGAGGCCGCGGATCAGCGCCGCGGCCAGCGTCTGGCTGGTCGCGCGGATGTCGCGGCCTACCGCGACGTTCACCGGCCTGACGAAGGCGGCATAGGCCTGGCCGATCTGGTAGGCCAGCGCCTCGTTCAGCTCGCCGGGAATGCGCCCGCGGATGTCGTAGGCCTTGAAGCAGGTCAGTGCGCTCATTTGGTGGTCCCCTTGCGCCCGTACTGGTCTTCGAAGCGGACGATATCATCCTCGCCCAGGTATCCGCCGGACTGCACCTCGATGATGTGCAGCGGCACCTTGCCCGGGTTTTCGATGCGGTGACGCACGCCGATCGGGATGTAGGTGGACTGGTTCTCCTCGAGCAGGAACACCTCGTCGCCGCGCGTGATGCGGGCGGTGCCCGACACCACCACCCAGTGCTCGGCGCGATGATGGTGCAGCTGCAGCGAGAGCGTCGCGCCCGGCTTGATCTTCAGGCGCTTGACCTGGAAGCGCGGGCCGTTCTCGATGCTGTCGTAGCTGCCCCAGGGGCGAAACACCTCCCGGTGCAGCGAGTGCT
>JAGWPD010000031.1 GCA_028870705.1 Gammaproteobacteria bacterium | reverse complement strand
GTCGGGCGCCGCGGGTGCCGGCGCACTCGCCGGCGCCGGCGTCGCCGCGCGGTCGTAGATATCCGCCAGCGCGAAGCGCGCCTGCACTTCATAGGCGGCCAGCCGATCCTTCTGCTCGAGCAGCGCATTGCCCGCTAGCTGCTCCAGGTAGTGATTCTGCTGTTGCGCCGATTGGGCCAGCCGCTGGCGCAGCTCCGCGATCCGCGCCGCCAGCGCCGCGATCCGCGCCTCGAACTCGCCGGTATTGTTCGGCACGCTGCTGCGCGCGCGCTGCACGCGCACCCAGCGGTTCTGCGCTTCGTTGAGCTGGGCGTCGAGCGAACGCAGCGCGCGCCGCTCGGCGTAACTGCGTTCCTTGAAATGCGCATCGAGCCGCCAGTAGAGCACGCCTTTCATCAGCCGGATCTTGTCGCGCTCGGTGCGCAGCTCGTCGGCATCGCCCCCGCCCGCATCCGCCAACGCGGTTTCCAGCGCGCGCACCTTGGCCCACTGGGCGCGTTCCTCGGGAGTGCCGAGCGCCGCGACGTCGGCGCCGGTCTCGATCGCGGTCAGCCGCGAGTCGATCGCGGCGCGCGCCGCGAGCAGCCTGGCCGGCGCATTGCTGGCGAGCAGCGCATCGGCGCGGGGCAGCCGCCCGGCATAAGCCTGCTGGCGGGTGTCGATCATCGCGCGGAACGCGTCCATGCTCTCGTCCCAGCGCCTGAGCGTGCCGGCGAGGTAGCCGAGGTCGCGATAGTTCTTCAGGCCCTCCTGGAAGTCATTGTCCGCCAGCAGGCTGTAGAGGTAGCGCGACTGCGGCGCGTCGGGCAGCTGCTTGAGCTGCCAGAACCAACCCTGCTGGTCGGCGTGCGGATCGGCGCCGAGCAGGTCATCGATCATGTGGCCGTCGCCGATGCGCGCCACCGCGGCGTCGATCTGCTGCGCCTCGTCGTCGAATGACTTGATCGCCGCTTCGTAGAACTGCGCGGCCTGTGCATTGGCATTGAGTTTGCCGTAGGCATACGGCACGGCCAGGTAGGACTCCTGCACCGCCGCGTCGAGCAGGTTGCGGTCGTGCAGCTCGGTCCACGGCGCCAGCGCCTCGCGGTACTGGCCCTGCGCCGCCTCCGCCCAGCCCATGCCGAGCAGCGCGCGCGTCGAGTACGGCCCGGACAGGCGCACGCGTTCGAGCGCGGTGCGCGCGGCGGCCGGATTGTTGGCCTGCAGCCAGGCATAGCCCAATGCCAGATTGGCCTTGTCGCGCAGCGCCGCCATCTCGCTGCCCGGCATATCGCTGGTGCCAACCGCGGTGAGCACCGGGTCGGCCTCGGCGAGGCGATTCTGGCGCACCAGCGCGACGCCGAGGTTGAAGCGCGCGAATGCCATCCAGTCGGGCGGGCCCTGCCAGTGCGCAAGCCGCGCGGAAGCTTCCTCGAACCGTCCCTGGAGCATCAGCACGTTGACCAGCAGGTGCTGGCGCTCGGCTTCCAGCTCCGGGGCGAGCTCGCCGCTGATGTTGCCGAGCGATTGTTCGCTGCGATCGTAGTAACCGCGCGCGTACCAGACCTTGGCGAGATACAGCCAGGCGCGATTGCGGACGGCGGCCGGGACCTTGTCGGTGAGCAGGCTGGCAAAGCGCTTGCCGGCCTCGTTGTGCATGCCGAGCGACAAGTACAGGCCGCCCGCGAGCAGCGCCGCATCCTGTTCGTTGTGCGGCATGCGGTGCCAATGTTCGTAGGCTTCCAGTCGGGTCAGCGCCTCGAAATCGTCGCCGGCATAGAAATGGAACAGCACGTCGCCGTAATGGAGGTCCTGGACCGTCTGCCTGGGCAGGTTGTCCGGGTCAGCCTTGCGCGCGGCCCACGCCACGGACCCCGCCAGCGCGCCGCCGAGCAGCAGCAGTAACAGCGCTTCTGGCCGCCGCATCGGCGCGCTACTCCCAGTCCTTGATCTCGAATTCCGGCTGCTGCCGGCGCACGCGATCGGTGATCTTCAGTTCCAGGTATTTCGCGCCAACGCCCTTTTCGAACTTGATCGAGGCGCCGCGCCGGTAGTCGCGTTCGTTCGGCCCCTTGCCGCTGAACAGGGCAACGAGCTCGTGGGTGCCAGCCTTCAGGTTGCCCACGTATAGGCGCTGCACGCCGCCCTTGAGCAGTGCCGCCACTTCGCGCGGCGTATACAGGTAGTTGCTGACCTCGCGGTTATCGATCTTGAGCGTGACCGAATCGAGGCCGAAGAATTGGCCAACATCCATCGACACGAACACCGCGACCTGGGTGTTCGCCGGAAACAGCAACTCCTCTTCGAGCACGAACAGATCCTTGTTCAGGTCGACCACGGACTGCTTGAGGTCCTGGATCTGTTCGTCCAGCGCGCGGGTCCCGGCGTCGGCGGCCGCAGGCGGCGCATCACCAGCGGCGGCGGCCGCGGCCGCGGGCGCTGCCGCTGCGGGCGCTTCCGGCGCGGG
>JAGWPD010000275.1 GCA_028870705.1 Gammaproteobacteria bacterium | reverse complement strand
GCCGCTGCGGCCAGTGCGCCGGCCGCCGCCGGCGGCGGCGGCCGCGAGATCAGCAGCATCGACTTCCGCCGCGGCGAAGGCGGCGTCGGCCGGCTGATCGTGCGGCTCTCGGATCCGCGCACGCCGATCAACCTCACCCAGCAGGGCTCGCAGATCATCATCAATTTCTCCGACGCCGCGCTGCCACGCAAGCTCGCGCGCCGCTACGACACGCAGGATTTCGGCACGCCGGTCAGCGGCTTCGACGCGCTGCGCGTCAACAACGACACGCGCATCGTGCTGAGCGCGAGTGGCGAATTCCAGCAGCTCGCCTACCAGTCGGACGACCAGTACGTGGTCGAGGTGCAGCCGGTGGTCAAGGCCGCGGCCAACGCCGAGGACAAGAAGGTCTACAGCGGCGAGAAGCTCTCGCTGAACTTCCAGGACATCGACACGCGTGCGGTGCTGCAGCTGCTTGCCGACGCGAGTGGCCAGAACATCGTGGTCAGCGACACCGTCAAGGGCAGCGTCACGCTGCGCCTGCAGAGCGTGCCGTGGGACCAGGCGCTCGACATCGTCCTGCGCACCAAGGGGCTCGACAAGCGCCGCGACGGCAACGTGATCATCGTGGCGCCGGCCGACGAGCTGGCCGCGCGCGAGAAGGCCGACCTCGCCTCGAAGAAGGACATCCAGGAACTCGCCCCGCTGCGCACCGAGTTCCTGCAGGTCAACTATGCGAAGGCCGCGGATCTGGCCGCGCTGCTGAAGAATTCGACCACGACCTCGGTGCTGTCGGCGCGCGGCAGCGTCGCAGTCGATGAGCGCACCAACACGCTGCTGCTCAGCGACACCGCCGAGAACATCGACGCGGTGCGCCGCCTGGTCGCGACGCTCGACATCCCGGTGCGCCAGGTGCTGATCGAATCGCGCCTGGTGATCGTCAACGACGACTTCGAGCGCGATCTGGGCGTGCGCGCCGGCCTCACCGGTAACCGCAGCAACGGCACCAACGGCTTGTTCCTCACTTCCGGCACGGCTGCGGGCGCCGACACCGGCCTGAGCACGGCTATTTCCAACATCCGTTCGAACGGCACCCCGTATCCGGTCGGTGTGCCCACGGGCGATGCCGCGGCCAATCGCTACAACGTCAACATGCCGGTCTCGAATCCGGCCGGCAGCCTCGCGTTCATGCTGCTGGGTTCCGACTACATCGTCGACCTCGAGCTGTCCGCGGCACAGGCCGAAGGCCGGGGCGAGGTGGTTTCCTCGCCGCGCGTCATCACGACGAACCAGAAGGAAGCAACCATCGAGCAGGGCACGGAAATCCCGTACCAGCAGTCGGCCTCGAGCGGCGCGACCACCATCTCGTTCAAGAAGGCGGTGCTGTCGCTGAAGGTCACGCCGCTGATCACGCCGGATAACCGCATCATCCTCGACCTCGCCGTCACCAAGGACAGCGTCGGCACGGTGGTGGTGACCTCCGGCGGCGTCAACGTGCCCGCCATCGACACGCGCACGCTGACCACGCGCGTGATGGTCGGCGACGGCCAGACGGTGGTGCTGGGCGGCATCCTCGAGACGACGCGCCGCGACTCGGAGAAGAAGGTGCCCTACATCGGCGACATCCCGGTGCTCGGCCACCTGTTCAAGAACACGACCAAGGTGAACAACAAGAATGAGCTGTTGATCTTCGTGACGCCGAAGATCCTGCGTGAAGGGGTAAAGGTCAATTGACCTGCCGCGCATTGCCCCTGGACCTTCGGCCGCGGTTGCCGTAGTCACGAGTTCGGCCACGATCCCGTCGGACGGTTCCGCTCCCGCGAGCATAACGGGGGTCGTTGCTGCGCACTCGACTACTGCGTAGATGGGCAACGGCACGGGAGCAAACTTTGTCCCCGCAGGCATCGGCAATTCGAACGCCAGTGCTTCTGCCGCCATCCCCGGCATGCTAGGCGGACGATGACCGGCAGCCCCAATGTTTTCCTGATCGGCCCGATGGGTTCGGGCAAGACCGCCGTCGGCCGCCAGGTCGCCCGGCTCCTCGGCCTGCCGTTCCTCGACAGCGACCACGAGATCGAGCTGCGCACCGGCGCCGACATCCCGCTGATCTTCGAGCGCGAGGGCGAGGCGGGTTTCCGCAAGCGCGAGCATGAGGCGATCGCGGCACTGAGCGCGCGCACTGGCGTGGTGCTCGCGACCGGCGGCGGTGCGGTACTGCACCCGGACAACCGCCGGCTGCTCGCCGAGCGTGGCTGGGTCGTGTACCTCGAGACCTCGGTCGCCCAGCAGGCCGAGCGGGCCGGACGCACGCGTCACCGCCCGTTGCTGAGTTCCGGCGATCCGCGCCAGCGGCTCGAGGAGCTGATGCAGATCCGCGAGCCCCTGTACCGCGAAATCGCCGATTTCGTGGCCGTCACGACGCGCAAGCGCGTGGCGCACGTGGCCGGCCAGATCGTGCAGGCCTACCAGGGCGCCGGCGCCACCCGCTAACGCGCGGTCGTTGGCACAGAAGTGCCGACCGTGCGCCAGCGCCGCCGCGCCCGCCGCGCCCGCCGCGTGTGCCGCGCGGGTATACTTGCGACCCCGACGCGCGGCCGCATGCAGACACTCACCGTAGAACTCGAGGACCGTTCCTACCCGATCAACATCGGGGAGGGCCTGCTCGGCCAGCATTCGCTCCTGCAGGCCGCGGTTCCGGCGCGCGACATCCTGCTGGTCAGCAACACGACGGTCGCCCCGCTGTATGCGCCGGCCGTGAAGAGTGCGCTGGCCGATCGGCGCGTGGTCGAAGTGATCCTCCCCGACGGCGAGCAGTACAAATCGCTGGCGACGGCCGCGCGCGTTTTCGACGTGCTGGTCGCGAACCGCTTCGGGCGCGATGCGCTGGTGCTGGCGCTCGGCGGTGGCGTGGTCGGTGATCTGGCCGGCTTCGTCGCGGCCTGCTACCAGCGCGGCATCGACTACGTGCAGGTGCCGACGACGCTCCTGTCGCAGGTCGACTCCTCCGTGGGTGGCAAGACTGCCGTCAACCATCCGGGCGGCAAGAATCTCATCGGCGCGTTCTACCAGCCGCGCGAGGTGCTGACCGACACCGATGTGCTCAAGTCACTCCCGGAGCGTGAGCTGCAGGCCGGCCTCGCCGAGATCATCAAGTACGGGATGATCTGCGACTCCGCGTTTTTCATCTGGCTCGAGCACAACATGGCGGCGCTCCGTGCACTCGATGCCACGGCGCTCGCGCTCGCAATCCACCGCTCCTGCCAGGTGAAGGCGCAGATCGTCGGCCGCGACGAGCGCGAGCAGGGCGAGCGTGCGTTGCTGAACCTCGGCCACACCTTCGGGCACGCGATCGAAGCCGCTACCGGCTACGTCGAGTGGCTCCACGGCGAGGCAGTCGGCGTCGGGCTGCTGATCGCGGCGCGCATGTCGGAGCGCGTCGGCGGCATGCCGGCCGACGATGTCGCGCGCGTCGAGGCGCTGCTGAAGCTTGCCGGGCTCCGCACCGCGGCGCCGAAGATCGGCGCCGCGAAGGCCGCCGGCTACTTGAGCATCGACAAGAAGGTGAAGTCCGGACGAGTGCGCCTGGTGCTGATGAAGGGCCTTGGCCAGGCCTACCTATCCGGTGACTACCCCGATGCCGCGCTGCAGGAAACGCTGCGCGAGAGCTTCGGCGCATGAACGCCGGCAACGGGGCCGAGGCGGGCCTGGCGCCCTACGCGGCGCACGACAGCCGTACCCGCGGTCGCCGCTACCCTGAAGCAGCGCCCGAATATCGCGGCGAATTCCAGCGCGACCGCGACCGTATCATCCACAGCAACGCGTTCCGCCGGCTGGCGTACAAGACGCAGGTGTTCGTCAACCACGAGGGCGACCTGTACCGCACCCGCGTCACGCATTCGCTCGAGGTCGCACAGATCGCGCGCTCGATCGCCCGCGCCCTGGCGTTGAATGAAACTCTCGTCGAAGCAATCTCGCTCGCGCACGATCTCGGCCATACCCCATTCGGCCACGCCGGCCAGGACGCGCTCAACGAGTGCATGCGGGAGTTCGGCGGCTTCGAGCACAACCTGCAGTCGCTCCGCGTGGTCGACGAGCTCGAGGAGCGCTACGCGGACTTCCCGGGCCTGAACCTGACCTTCGAATGCCGCGAGGGCATCCTCAAGCACTGCGCGCTGCCGAAGGCGCGCGAGCTCGGCGATGTCGGCCAGCGCTTCGTCGATCGCACGAGCAGCGGCCTCGAGGCGCAGCTCGCGAATCTTGCCGATGAGATCGCCTACAACAACCACGATGTCGACGACGGGCTGCGCGCCGGCCTGATCACGCTCGAGGAGCTGTGCGAGGTGCGGCTGGTGCAACGCCATGCCGAGGCCATGCGCAGCTCGCATCCGCAGCTGCCGGCGCGCCGCGCGATCCACGAGATCATCCGCCGCATGATCAACGAGGTCGTGATCGACGTGATCCGCACCAGCGGCGAGTTGCTGCGCGCGGCGGCGCCGCGCGACATCGACGCGGTGCGCGCCCACAAGGGGCTGCTGATCGCGATGGCCGAGCACGTGAAGGCGCAGCACCTGGAACTCAAGCAGTTCCTGCGCGAACGCGTTTATCGGCACCACCGCGTGCTGCGCATGACCAGCAAGGCGAAGCGCGTGCTCGAGGCGTTGTTCGGCGCGTTCATGGGCGACCCGCGCCTGATGCCCGAGGAATATTGCGATGCCACCCGCCGCATCGAGGCCGCCGAGGGTCCGCGTGGCCGCGCGCGCATCGTCGCCGACTACGTGGCTGGCATGACCGACCGCTACGCGATTCTCGAACACCGTCGTCTGTTTGATCCAGCCGAGCGTACCTGATGAAGAAATCGATTCCTGATCGGGAGCGGCTGATCTTCGCGCTCGATGTCGCCGATGCCGCAGCTGCCCGCAAACTGGTTGAGCGGCTGGGCGACGCCGTGCAGTTCTACAAGATCGGTCTCGAGCTGTTCATGGGCGGGGAGTATTTCCCGCTGCTCGACTGGCTGGTCGCGCGCGACAAGCGCGTATTCGTCGACCTCAAGTTCTTCGACGTGCCCGCGACGGTCGGGGCGGCCGTGCGCCAGCTGCGCAATCGAGGCGTCACGTTCACCACGGTGCACGGCAACCAATCGATCATGGAAGCCGCTGCCGAGGCGAAGGGCGACGTGAAGGTGCTCGGTGTGACGGTGCTCACCAGCCTCGACCGCGGCGATCTCGACGACCTTGGCTTCAAGTGCGAAGTCGAGCAGCTGGTGCTCTCACGCGCTCGCCGCGCGCTCGAGGCCGGCTGCGATGGCGTGGTGTCATCGGGCCTCGAGGCGCAACTGCTCCGCCAGCATATCGACGCGCGCCTGCTCGTGATCACGCCGGGCATCCGCCCGGTCGAAAATCGTCCGAGCGATGACCAGAAACGGGTCGTTTCGGTCGAGCAGGCGCTCGGTTATGGCGCCGACTACATCGTGGTCGGCCGTCCGATTCGTGACGCGACGGACCCCAAGGCTGCCGCCGAGCTCATCCAGGGGCAGATTGCGACTGCCCGTCGGGCTGCAACTTAAGCCGACCGGCCCGCGCGCCTGGTGGGTCTCTGGGCCTGGGTCAATTCAAGCTGAAGGCAATAAAAACAAAGGGTTGACTCCCACCGGTTGAGTGCGCTAGCCCGCGCCCGGGTTCCATTGCCGTCCAAACCAACGTGAAACCGCTTTCCAAGCGGCGCAACGCCGGCATCGGTGCAGCGCGATGTCACCATATTTCGTTGACATAAGCCAAATACGGAAGTTAATGTAAAGTCCTGATCGGCTTATGTTTAACGAAGGGTGGGGGCGGTTTGGACCTGAAGCTCGCCGTTGACGATGAGCGCACGGTTTTCCTCGAGGCGATGGAGGAATCCCTGCGGCCGCTCATGCGCGCGGCGCTGTCGTACGGCGTGAGCTATCAAGACCTCCTTGAAGTAGTGCGTGCCTTATACGTCTTTACGCTTCGTGAACGGCACGAGGCACAGGGAAGGCAAGTAAGCGAGGCCCGATTGGGCTTAACCGCGGGCGTTACTCGTGGCGAAGTAGTGAAGCTTGTTGAAAAACGCCAACAGCGCGACGAGCAGCGTGCTTTGGCTGCCAAGCACTTCGATCAGCTCAGTCAGTTCTTGGGCCGATGGCACGATGATCCGCAGTTCTCTACTCCTTACGGCGCTCCCCTCGATTTGTCGCTGCAACCAGAGGGTGCGTTTCGCACGCTGAATCAATTGATTGCGGCTTCGGGCATTACTCTGGAGCGCGATACGATCATTTCAAATCTTGTGCTAGCCGGATGCGTCGAAGTACGTGCAAAGCGTTTTGTTCGGTGCGTGAGCCGAACTCTTAATCCCAATCGGGCCGATGTTGCCCGAATACTTCACGTAGGCCGAATGATGGCGGCACACAACTCGACCCTTGTGCGAAATCTATTTTCTAGCGACTCAGAAGTAGCTTTTTTCGAAAGCACAACTTTATCTGATTTTCCGCTATCAGTTGAAGGGCGCGATAAGTTTTTGGCTCACTTGCGTGAAGACGGAACCGAATTTTCCAATGATTTGGACCGCTGGCTGCTCGGCAAGCAAGACAATTTGATGAACCCATCGGGGCGGCACTATGGCGTCTCGTTATTTTTCTTTGAGGCGCCTCCGCAAAGAACGCCAACTTTCTCAGTCGGCGGACCCGAGCTCTCCGGTTCGGTGGCCCAAAGCAGCTGACGGACCTTCGGGGAATTAAAGCGACTAATTTATAGGGACTCGAGACGCCATGAAAACCAAAACATTGATCGCTGTATCTTGCGCTTTTTTTGCGACAGCTTTGGCGCAAGTTTCACTTGCCAGAGGCAATCTCGAGCTAATTTATTCTGGGCCCGTTGAGTCGGTAAATGCCCCTAGCAGTGAACTAAGCGTGCTTGGTCACCGCTTCGTCGTGCGTGAGACTTCAACAGTCGCGGTGGGGTCTCTTGTTAACGTGTACGGCCGCCTGTCGCCTAATGGCTCAATATCCAGTGCGGTGATTGAACGAGTTGCGGATTATTCGACGGGGTCAGATTCCGTCTATTTGAAGGGCAAAGTCACTTCGGTAACTGCCCAAATTGGGCGATTTTCAATTGGCGGCACACAAATCGACTATACCGGCCTTTTGGCGGATTCTTCGTTTCAGTTGCCTGCGCCTGGCGAAATGATTGAAGTGGTTGGGACCCAACCAAGTACTAGGGGCTTGGTTCTCGCGGCGGGCGTTATCCAGACCGGCAGTGCCGCTGGCGTCATCCAGACTGGGAGCGCGGCTGGTGTAATCCAGACCGGCAGCAAGTTGGGCGTAATCCAAACCGGCGGTGCCGCTG
>JAGWPD010000274.1 GCA_028870705.1 Gammaproteobacteria bacterium | reverse complement strand
GAGCAGGAACTGAATCTTTCCAAGCAGCAACTTGGATTCCTGCTGTCGGCTTTCTTCGGCACCTACGTACTGGCGATGATCCCGGCCGGCTGGCTGGCGGAACGTTACGGAGCGCGCCGCGTGCTCACCGGGGGCGTGATCATCTGGTCCGTTGCAACGCTGCTGACCGGCTTCGCCACTGGCCTGGTGGCGCTGTTCCTGCTGCGCCTGCTGCTGGGTCTGGGTGAGAGCGTCGCCTTTCCCAGCGTGTCCAAGCTCCTTGCCACGGTGGTGCCGGACAGCGAACGCGGCCGATCCAATGGCATCACGGGATTCGGTTACCTGATCGGTCCCGCCATCGGCGTGTTGGTCGGCGGTTTCCTGATGAGCCGGATCGGCTGGCGCCCGGTGTTCATCATTTTCGGCTGCATCTCGCTGCTGTGGCTGTGGCCGTGGTCGAGGATGCGCGTGTCCGAGACGGCCGTCACCACACGGCACAACCCGGACGCGCCGACCAGCCGGCAGATCCTGCGCCAGCGGGGATTGTGGGGAGCATCGCTGGGACATTTTGCCGGCAACTACAACTTCTATTTCATCCTCACCTGGTTGCCGGAGTACCTGCAGGACTACCGGCATTTCTCCACCGACAAGATGACCGCCACCGCCACGGCCACCTATGTGATCAACGCGGTCTGCGCCTTCTCGATGGGCTCGTTCGCGGATCGCTGGGTAAAGGCCGGCCACTCGCGCACCTTTATCTACAAGGGCGCGATGGCGCTCTATCACATCGCCGCTATCGGCTGCATGGCGGGCATGGCGCTGTTGCCGGAGAGCGGCCTGCTGGCTTGCCTGTTTGCGTTCGCGGTGGTCACCGGCCTGTCATCGCCCGGTTACTACGCGATTCCGCAGACGATGGCCGGGCCCGCGGCCGCAGGACGCTGGGTGGGCGTGCAGAACACCTGCGGCAACGTCGCCGGCATCGTGGCGCCGTCGATCACCGGCATCCTGGTCGGCGCGGCGGGCAACCAC
This sequence comes from Gammaproteobacteria bacterium, assembly GCA_028870705.1. Taxonomy (GTDB): domain Bacteria; phylum Pseudomonadota; class Gammaproteobacteria; order Steroidobacterales; family Steroidobacteraceae; genus FEN-1191. The sequence goes on along the minus strand of JAGWPD010000274.1, from coordinate 17,645 downwards.
TACGAAAGCGCGTTCGCGGTAGCCGCGGCGATCAACCTGCTCGGCATTGCCGGCTGGGTGTTCATCCTGCCCCGGATCGCGCCGGTCGACTGGAAACTGCAGCGCCCCTAGCGCGGCGCGATCGCCGCGGTACCCGCCGATCCCCCATGGACGCTGTCCCCGATTCCGCACCCCTCAAGCGCGTCATCGGAGTCGCGAGCCTCGGCCTGAACACCGTCAATCTCACGATTGCCGCGGGCATCTTCGGCCTGCCGGCGATCATCGCCGGACTGCTGGGCGCGCAGGCGATCCTGGCTTACCTGGTCTGTGCGGCGCTGTTCGGGCTGGTGGGGCTGTGCCTCGCCGAAGCCGGCAGCCGCGTGGGCCGCGCCGGCGGACTGTACGCCTACGCCAGCGTGCCGTTCGGCCCCATCGTGGGCGGGATTGCCGGCACGCTGCTGTGGACCGCCAGCGGCTCGGTCGCCGACGCTGCCATCGTCAACCTGCTCGTGGACACGCTCGCGGCGGTCATTCCGCCACTCCACGCGCAATGGGCGCGCGTGGCGATCATCGTGGCGCTGTTCACCACTGTCGCACTGATCAACGTGCGTGGCGTGACGCACGGCGTGCGCTTGTCGATTGCACTCACGATCATCAAGATTGCGCCACTCGCGCTGCTCGTGATCGGCGGCCTGTTCGCGCTGCATCCGGCCAACCTGGCCTGGGTCGGCGCACCGCCCCTCAAGAGCATCGGCCAGGCGGCGGTGGTGCTGTTCTACGCTTTCATCGGCGTGGAGGCCGCGCTCAACATGAGCGGCGAGGTGATACGACCGTCGCGGACCGTCCCGCGCGGGATTTTGCTCGGGCTTACGACCATCGGCGCCCTGTACATGGGCCTGCAGCTCGTGGCGCAGGGCACGCTCGGCGCCGCGCTGGCTGCATCGCAGGCACCACTCGTGGATACCGCCAATGTCGTGTTCGGCCACTGGGGCGGCCGGCTGATGGTGCTGGCGGTGGCGATCTCCGCCAGCGGCTGCCTCGCCGCCGACATGCTCTCGACGCCGCGGGTGCTGCACGCCTTCGCCGTCCAGCGACAGCTGCCGATGGCGCTGGCGCGCGTCCATCCGCGCTTCGGCACGCCCTGGGTGGCAATAGCCACCTACGCCACGGTCTGCGCAGTGTTCGCGCTCACCGGCACCTTCAAGTGGCTGGCGATCATGTCCAGCTCCGGGACGCTGCTGCTCTACCTCATTTGCTGCCTCGGCGTGCTGCGGCTGCGGGCGAGGAACGTCGCGATCGACGGCGCACCGTTCACGATCCCCTTTGGTCCACTGGTGCCCGTGGCCGCCTGCGTGATCATCGTGTGGATGCTCTCGACGCTTGCGTTCCGCGAAATCTGGTTCACGCTCGCCGCCGTCAGCGCCGTGGGCATCGTCTACGCGTTCTGGGAATACTGGCGCACGCGAACCTAGCGCTGCTCAGGGCGCGTCGAGTGTCGCCGCGATTTCCATTCCACCCAGCCGGCCGTGCGCGCTTGCCTGCGCCTGCGGCCCGCCCTCAAACCATTCCAGGCGCAGTGGGCCGGTATACGCCCTGGCACCGAGCAGCTGCAGCTCGGCCTGCGCCGGACCGACCCGGGCTGGCGCCACCACGCTGCCGGATACGCACAGGTCTTCGGTCCACTTCACATCCTGGAGCATCAGGCGATAGCCGTCGGCCGTCCGCGTCACATGGAACGTGCCGCCGCGCAGGCCGACGCCTTCGCCATCGACAAAATCAGGCGCGCGCACCAGCACATCGCCTACCGCCAGCGCCGCGGCGGTGATCGCCCGCAGCCGGCCCAACTCCGCTGCACGGCCAGTCATCGCCGCGGCCGGGGGGAGTTCAGCCACGCGCCGCGCAAAGCGCGGTACCAGACGCATCTCCGGCACGGCCTCGGCACACGCCGTGTCGCCGACCGCGAGGGTTTCGATGAAGGTCCGCACGATTTCCGCGCCACAGGCGGAACGCGAGTGGGGCAGGGCATTGACGTGCAGGCCATTGCGGATGATGACCTGCCGGGCGCGCGCGAACTTGCGCGCCGCCGCGGCGCCGTCGGCCACGGGCGTCATGTTGTCGAGGTCTCCCGAGACGACCAGCGTCGGAGTATCGGGATAGGTCGTTCCAGGCGGTGCCAGCTGGCCCGGCGGCCAGGCCAGAGGTGGGCTCGGCCACTGTACGCACTCGTCGATGAAGCTGTAGTCGAGCGGCATGCGCCGGTACTCGTCGATGGTGAACGGCGCATAGGTCCCGGGCGCGACGCGCTTGCGTTCCGCGACGGCGCGCTCACGCTCGGCCATGCGCTTGGTCGGGGGCAGCGCCATGTCGAAGATCTGGGGCGCGTCCTGGCACATGACCGCCGCGGCCAGCCCGGCGCTGAAGGCCTGCGGTGACTGCGTGGCATCCCGCGAATCGACGCCGCTCTGCGTCTCGGCCATCAGCCGCAGCAAGGGCACGCGGTCGCCCGCCACGTAGGCATGGGCCGCGGCATCGAGTTCACGCACGCTGGCACGGGCCGGCGCGCTGCCGTACATCACGATCGCCAGCGCGGTGGCATCGGCGGTCAGCGCATGCCACCGCCCGGTGGAATCGCGGGCCCGTAGCTGCTGCGGATGCGCGCGCAGCAATCGGAGCACGGGCTCGATGTGGCCGAGCGAATCGCCGGGCAGCGCGCGACAGGCGTCCGAGCGGGCGCAAGCCAGGTTGAACTTGTCGCGCATCGACGGCCCGTAAGACGGATACCAGGCGAAACCGGCATCGGCCAGCGGGTACGCCCCGTCCAGCACCAGGCTGCGCAACTGGCGGGGATGGCGCAGCGCAAACACCTGCGCGAAGAAGGTACCGTACGAATCGCCATAGAGATCGACCGGCCCGGCGTCGAGCGCCTCCAGCAGCGCCGCCAGGTCGTCGGTGGCCAGCGTCGTGCTGAAGAGCGGCGCCCGCGCGCCGAGCCGGGTTCCGCAGTCCGCCACCAGCGACTCGGTGATCGCGGTGGCCGCCTGCAGCGGCGGGCAATCGATCGCGCCGGAATGCCCGGTGCCGCGATTGTCCATGATCAATACGTCGCGCGCCGCGCGTAGCGGCGCGAACAGCGCCAGGTATTCGCCGCGGCTGGCGGTGGCGGGATATCCCGGACCGCCCTCGGTAGCCACGAGCGTGCCAAGGGCGCGACCCGCGCCGCTGTGCGGATAGAACTCGAAGTAGATCGGCAGGGTGCCGGCAACGGCGCCGTGCGGATCGACCGGCCGCGCGTAGTCGCCGCACCACGCGCCGGCTGCCTTCGCAGCGGCTGCGGCGCAGGGCTGCAACCTGAGGCCACCCGCCTGCAGCGGCGCATTGGCAGCCGGGACCGCCCGCACGAGCGGCGTCGTGAATAGAAACGCCAACGCGAGCGCCATTGCGGGCGGTGCCGCGCCCGGTCCGGTGCGGCGCCAGGCATCCGGCATCAATGCGCCACCGGTGAGGACGATCCGGGGCGAGGGGCCGCATTGACGCTGGCGCCGGCGATGATCGCCTGCCAGTTGATGAGGGCATTCCACACCATGCGCTGGTCACCGCGGTTCAGGTCGCGATGCAGAGGGTTGAAATTGAAACTCACCACGTGGCCGCGGCCCGCGGGCAAATCCAGGATCGCCGGCCGTCCGATCAGGCCGCCCTCGCCCCATACCTGGCCGCTCACCAGCAGCGGGGCGCCCTCGCTGTCGCCCCACTCGAGCACGACGCCGCTGCGATCGATGGGGCCATCGAGGCAGGTGGTGCAGTAGGCCATCTGCAGCCAGCGGCGCGGCGTGGCGTAGAGCGGATAGTTTTGCCGGAAGACGTAGGTGTGCGCGGGATAACCGTAGGCCAGCGGATGCTCGGGGCGGGCGAAAGTCACGCGCAGGTGCGCGCCGGGCGTGCGCGTCTGCGCCTCAGCCGAACTTGCGGCAGCGCCCGCACCCGTGCCGGCTTCGCTGCGCGGAGTGCCGCCCGCGTCGCGCCGGACACCGCGCACGATGCCCCCTTCGAGCGCGAGCATCGACCCGCTGCCCAGGGTCACGAGCAAGCCGCCGCCCTCGACGAAGTCCTGCAGCTGCGCCAGACCTCGCCAGCCAATGCCCCCGGTGATGTCGTCCGATTCCGCCGGCGTGCCGAAGCTCGGGGTTGCCGCCGTCTTCTTGAAGGGCATTGGCCCCCATTGTTTCGGAATGCCGTGGATCTGCTCGGCGAGTTCCAGGTCGACGTGACCGTACAGGATCACATCGTAGTGCTGCAGCAGGTGTCCGGCGCGGATGTCCTCATCGCGCACGTACCGGTAGGGAATGTGACGCTGGTCGAGCGAATAACGCACCCAACCGATCGAATCGGTATCCGCCCACGGCACCCACACACCCAGCCGGGGCGGACGCGCGTCATGGCTTGCAACGTCTGGTCGCGACTTCACCGCCTTGAAATCCAGCGCCAGGTCTGTCGCGAGACGCCGCAGCACCGGGACGAGGCCAGGCTGGTCCGCGATGATCCACGACCCCGCGGGAAACTCCGCGCCGCCCGCGCTGAAGGGATGCTCGGCAATCGACACGGAAAACGCCGCGAGCCGGTAGCGCCCCTCGAGCAGCGATTCCTGCCCGCTGTCGCGCAACAGGTAGACCGGTCCGGCGCCCGCCACGCTTCCGGCAGGGTGTGGCATGTCCGTCAGCGGCTCGAGCTGCGCGGCGCGCACGGAGGGATCGGCGATTGCCACGGCCGTGAGGTGGTAGTGGGCGGGCAGCTCCCAGGAGACGTCGTCGTACGGTTCTCCCTTGTCCTTGGGAAAGACCTGTGGCGTCAGCAGGTCGACCGCATAGTTGCGATAGGGTTGATCGAGCCTCACAACGTAGCTGCCGGCAGGAAATGTGCCTTCCTGCAGGCGCAACACGCTCCTGGCTCGCTGTACTTCGATGTGCTGGTCGAGCAGCACCTTCACCAGCTGCGCCACGCGCAGCCGGTCGCCCTGGCCGTCGGGGATGACGAAGGCATACGGTGCTTGCTCGATCCCCTTGCGCCAGGAGCGATAACCCTTGTGGTAGAAGTTCTCCAGGAAAGATCTGCTCTGGGTGGCGACCGCATCCAGGGCGGCCAATGCACCGGTTTCGGTGTAGTTGACGTTGTCACGCGCCGACCACTTGAACGGCACCGCCGGCGGCGGCATCACCCGGTACCACTCCGTCGACGTGTAAGGTTGCAGCGATGATAATCCCTGGTCGGCGCTCTGCACGAGGGTTTCGGCCGTGCCATTGCCGAATGTCTCGTAGCCGCGGCCGATGGCGTTGTGGTTCATCGCGACCGAGTCGGTGTACAACTGCGAAAATGATTCGCCAAAATTCCAGGTCCACACACCGGGCATGCCGAAACCCGACAGGACCTGAACCTCGTGAAAGCTCAGCTCGAGGAACTCGTTGAAGGTCTGTGGGTCGATGTTGGGGTTGTAGGGGCCGGTGCCGTTCCAGGTCATCAGCAGGCCGATGCTCTCATGCAGGTCGTGGACCACGGTCGGATGCCAATCGAAGAACATGTGGCTCACGGCGCGCGTGCTCGCATGCGTCAACTGGTGCGCGTCGCGGTTGATGTCCACGTAGGTGTACTTCGACCAATAGGGAGGCGCCTGGCGCGGCATACTTGCGTAGTCCGTCTTGCCCTTCAGGTAGCGGTAGAACCACTCCACCTGCTTATCGCGTCCGTCCGGGTTCGACACCGGGTTGATCAGTACCACGAGGTTCGCGCGAATCCTGCGGATCATCGGCTGCTCGGACACCGCGAGGCGGTAGGCGAGTTCGAGCATCGACTCCGTTGATCCGGTCTCGTCGGAATGCGGCCCGGCATTGAGGTAATAGATCGGTCGCGCTGCCCCGATCAGTCGTTCCGCCGCGGCCGGATCGGTCAGGCGTGGATCTGCCAGTGCAGCCGTGGCGGCCCGCAGCTGCCCGAGATTCGCAATGCCGTGCTCATCGGCAATCGCGAGCATGTCGATGTCGCGCCCCTCCTCGGAACGACCGATGGTAAACAACCGGACGCGCGGTGAGGCGGCGGCGAGTGCGCGGCAGTAGGCCTGGGCGGTGGCCGTATTCACCAGTTCACCCGGCGCGCCGGGAATCCGGTGCAGGAAACTGCGCGGCGAGGGCACCGTGGCCGACGCCGGCAGGTAGCGCACCCAGGGCGACATGAAGCGCGCTTCGGTCGTGGCGCCAGCGATCTCATCAATAGAGCCCGGCTCCGCGATATCAGGCCCGGTGTCGACCTGCGCCCGAAGCGGCCGGGCAGCCACGCCGGCCAACACCATCACGACGGCGATCGTAGCGAGTTTCAGCATTGCGCCCCCTGTGCCATAGGTGGCGCCCATCTTACGACAAGCGCCGATTCAGCTATGATTGCGTGTCGCCCCCGCCTGCGGCAGTGGCGCCTGCAACGCGAGACCGCGATCATGCCCGTCAAGATCCCAGCCAGCCTGCCGGCGCGCGCCACGCTCGAGAGCGAGAACGTGTTCGTCATGGGCGAAGAGCGCGCCGCGCACCAGGACATCCGTCCGATGCGCGTGGCGATCCTCAACCTGATGCCCACCAAAGTCGCGACCGAGACGCAGCTGCTGCGCCTGATCGGCAATACCGCGCTGCAGGTCGACGTGACCTTGCTGCGCACCGCGACGCACGACGCTCGCAATGCGAGCGCCGATCACCTGCTCAAGCACTATGCCACCTTCGAGGAGATCCGCGGCGAGAAGTTTGACGGCCTGATCATCACTGGCGCGCCAGTCGAGCAGCTGGAATTCGAGGCCGTCGATTACTGGCCCGAGCTGGTTCGCATCATGGATTGGGCCGCCACCGATGTCGTGTCGACCTTCAATATCTGCTGGGGCGCTCAGGCGGCGCTATACCACCTGTACGGGATCCCGAAATATCCCCTGCGCAGGAAGCTGTTCGGCGTGTTCGAACATCGCACGCTGGCACCCACCGAGCGGCTGCTGCGCGGGTTCGACGACGTATTCCTCGCACCGCACTCGCGCCACACCGAAGTGCGCCGTGCGGACATCGAGAAGGTCCCCGCCCTGCAGATCCTCGCCGAGTCCGACGAGGCCGGGGTGTATCTGATCGGATCCGCGGACGGACGCAATGTCTTCGTCACCGGCCACTCGGAGTACGATCCACTGACGCTGAAGGCGGAGCACGAGCGCGACCTGTCACGCGGGCTGCCGATAGACGCCCCGCGCAACTACTACCGCGATGAAGATCCGTCGCGGCCACCGCGCGTGCGCTGGCGCGGCCACGCGAGCCTGCTGTACGCGAACTGGCTCAATTATTACGTCTACCAGGTCACGCCCTTTGATCTGCGCAACCTGCCGAACGGCACCGTGCACAGCGATTTCTAGCGCCTGGCTGTCGCCAGCGGCACGCCCAATAGATCGCCAGGGTGTTCATGAAGCTTTCAGGCGCGCTCGAGCGCCAGCGCAATGCCCTGGCCCACGCCGACGCACATCGTCGCCAACCCCAGTTTTCCGCCGGACTCCTGCAACTGATGCGCGAGCGTCATCACCAGGCGTGCGCCGGACATCCCAAGCGGGTGGCCGAGCGCAATGGCGCCGCCGTTGCAGTTCACGTGCGCCGCCCCGTCCGGCAGCCCCAGCTCGCGCAGGCAGGCGATTGCCTGCGCTGCAAACGCCTCGTTGAGTTCGATCGCATCGAAATCGCTGACCTGCAACGCCAGTCGCGCGCACAGGCGGCGGGTCGCCGGAACCGGGCCCACGCCCATGACCCGGGGCGGAACCCCCGCCGTGGCCATGCCGAGCACGCGCGCCTGCGGCACCAGTCGATGACGGCGCACCGCCGCGGCCGAGGCCAGCAGCAGGGCGCTGGCGCCGTCGTTGATTCCCGAGGCATTGCCTGCGGTCACCGTGCCGGCCGCGCGCACTACCGGTCGAAGACGCTCGAGTCCTTCCGCATTCGCGTCAGCGCGGATGTATTCGTCGCTGTCGACCGCAGTCGGTGCGCCGCCCGCGCGCCGCACCACGGACACCGGCGCGATTTCGGCGGCGAAGTAGCCACTGGCCTGCGCACGCGACGCGCGTTGCTGGCTGCGCAGCGCAAAGGCATCCTGGTCCTGCCGCGATATCTGGTATTCGGCGGCGACGTTCTCGGCCGTCTCGGCCATCGTATCGACGCCGAAGCGCTCCCTGAAGCGGCCGTTGATGAAGCGCCAGCCCAGTGTCGTGTCCTCGATGCGCTGGTCGCGGGCGAAGGCCGCCTCGGCTTTCGCCATCACCAGAGGGGCGCGCGACATCGATTCAACGCCGCCGGCCATGGCCAGCTCGATCTGGCCCGACGCGATGGCGCGCGCCGCGGTGCCGACCGCGTCCATGCCGGAGCCGCACAGGCGATTGAGCGTGACGCCGGGCACCGATTCCGGAAGGCCCGCCAGCAGCAGGCTCATGCGTGCAACGTTGCGGTTGTCTTCGCCGGCCTGATTGGCGCAGCCCATGAACACTTCATCGAGTTGCGCCCAGTCGAGCGTCGCATGGCGCTCGACCAGCGCGCGCAGCGGCACCGCCGCCAGCTCGTCGGCGCGTACGCTCGCCAGCGCGCCGCCATAACGGCCGATCGGCGTGCGCACGGCGTCGCAGATGTACACGGCATCCATCGGCGCAAGCCTAAAGGCAACGGTGCAGCCCAGCAACCCACGGCAGCCGCGATGCGCGCCGGCGCCTGGCTGCGCCGCCGCATTGACGCGCTTCGCCATTTTTTACCACTCGACGTGCGTTCCGGCCTCGACTGTGGCAACTTCGGGGCATGGCGGACGGACCCGGCTACTCATTCGACATTCGCATCAACCGGCGTGGCTTCCTGCGTGGCCTCGGCGCGGCAGCGGCCGGCCTGACGGCCAGCCGCGTGGCGCTGGCCACCAACGACGAGCGCCGGGCCTTGGCCCTGGTCCACACGCACACCGGCGAGCGGCTCAGTGCCGTGTACTACGAGGACGGCGCATACGTGGCGCCGGCGTTGCGGCAGGTGAACGAGCTGCTGCGCGATTTCCGCACCGACACTCTGTATCCGATCGATCCCGGCGTACTCGATCGGCTGTACCTGCTGCGATGCGCGGCCGGGAGCGCCGAGGCTTTCCAGGTCATCTGCGGATACCGCTCACCCACGACGAATGAGGCCCTGCGCCGTGCGTCTGCCGGGGTTGCCCAGCACAGCCTGCACATGGAAGGGCGTGCGATTGACGTGCGCCTGCCTGGCGTCAAGACTGCCAGGCTGGCCTCGCTGGCCCGCCATCAGCAGGGTGGAGGAGTGGGCTACTATCGGGTCTCCGATTTCGTGCACGTGGATACCGGCCGGGTGCGGATCTGGGGAGACCCGCTCACGATCTAGGTGAATGTGCTGATGGCATTGCCGATTCCGGCGGGCCAGACTGCAACCACGTCAGCGCGGGGATTGCGACATGGCTTCCGACGACAGCGACCCGATCTCGCAGCTGCACAAGGTACTCGCCGAACTCGAGGACCTCGCCAGGGGCACGGCCGGGAAAGCCGGCGATGGCGGTGCGGAGCTGATCGAACAATTGCAGGATGCGCTGGCGACGGCCCGCGACCGCATCAAGGATGCGGAGCAATCCCTGCAGCGCGAGGCGGTGCGCGGCGCCAGGACTGCCGACAGCTTCGTGCACGCACACACGTGGATGTCGATCGGCATTGCGGCGACCGTGGCTTTCCTGCTGGGCGCGCTCACCACGCGCCGCGAATGAAGGAGCGGCACTCATGAGCGCATTGGGCAATGGCATCGCCGGAGTGGTCGCGGCGATGGGCCAGCTCGGCGCCGCGGTCGCCGCCAACCTCGAACAGCGGCTCGAACAGCTGCGGAGCGCCGTGCGGCTGGAAGTGCGCCGCGCGGCCTCGACGCTGGCGCTGTCGATCGCCGCCGTGGCGCTCGGCTTTGCGGCGCTCGCTTTCGGTGCGGTCGCCATCCTCATTGCGGCGTGGAATTCCAACCCGGTGCTGGCCGCGGCCTTGATTGCACTGGGTTTCGGCCTGCTGGCCATCATTGCGGTGCTGCTGATGCGCAGCGGCTCACGCTGAAGCGAGTGCCGATGCCGGCCGGCGCGCCGCGACTCGTGGCATTGCTGGCCGGGATGTTGTGGAATCCCGCATCGGCGGCGACACAGGCGTTGCTATGGTTCCAGGCCGGGCACCCGACGCCGCAGGCGGAGGCGGTGCTGGCGCAACTGGATTCGGCGGCGGATCGGGGCCTCGACCCCGTCGACTACGACGCCGCCGCCCTCGTGGCTGCCGTCGAGCGCCAGCGGCACGATGGGCGGACGCTCCAGCCCGACCTGGCGGCGCTCGATGCGGCCTTGTCAGTCGCGGTGTTCGACTACGCGCACGACCTGCATTCCGGACGCATAGACGCGCGCGCGGCGGGCTTTGCGATCGGCCGGCCGCGGCCGCCGCTCGATCGCGCGCAAATCCTGGCAAGGCTCGCGCACAGCCGCGATCCGGCCGCCGAATTCGCCGCGCTCGAGCCTCAGTTCGTGCATTACCGGCTGCTCGAAGCGGCGCTGCGCCACTACCGGGATCTGGCGCGCCAGGGCGAGCTGACCCGGCTTCCGCCGCTGCCAAAGCGCACATTGCGGCCCGGCGATCGCTATGCGGGCGCCAGCGCACTGCGCCGGCTCCTGGTGGCCATGGATGATCCTGCCGCTGGCGCCGCCGACGTCGGCGGCGGCGTCGCGTCGGACGATGCAGATGTCATGGATGGCGCACTGGTAAAGGGATTGGTCCGTTTCCAGGCCCAGCATGGCCTCGTGGCGGATGGCCTGCTGTCGGGCAGGACTTACCGCGCGCTGACGACCCCCATGTCCGCGCGCGTGCACTCGATCGAGCTGACGCTCGAACGCTGGCGCTGGCTGCCACCTTTCACGGCTCCACCGATCATCGTCAACATCCCGCAGTTCCAGTTGTTTGCATTCCGCACCACCTCGGACCGCGCGGCCGACATCGCCCAGATGCCGGTGATCGTCGGGCAGTCGTTCCGCGACAAACGCACGCCGGTGTTCGTCAGCGAGTTGCGTTACCTCGTGTTCCGGCCGTACTGGGATGTACCCGCCAGCATCGTCCGCGCGGAAATGCTCGCGCCCATGCGGGCGGACCCGCTCTTCCTGGAGCGCAACGGGCTCGAGATCGTGCGCGGCGGCGGGGACGATGCCACGCCGGTGCGCGCGGACGCCGCCAGCATCGCGACGCTCGCCGCCGGGCATTTGCGGTTGCGCCAGCGTCCGGGCCCGGACAACGCGCTCGGCCTGGTCAAGTTCGTCATGCCCAATGACTTCGGCGTCTACCTGCACTCGACGCCGGCACGGAACCTGTTTGGCAGGGCGCGGCGCGATTTCAGCCACGGCTGCATCCGGGTGAGCGACCCGGTCGCGCTGGCCGTGCACGTGCTTCGTTCCGCCCCAGGTGATTGGTCCGCAGAAGCCGTCAACGCGGCCATGCGGGGCCAGGATGCACGACGCGTCGCGCTCGGCGCGCCCGTGCCGGTCATGGTGCTGTATGCAACCGCGCTGGCGACCGAGGCGGGGCCGGTGCTGTTCTTCGATGACATCTACGGCTACGATCGTCGCCTGGATGCCATGCTGCAGCGTCGCCGCGCCGCGCGCTGATGGCGCAGCGCTGACGGGCCACGAACGCCACAGCATGGACGCCGCGCCGCCGACCGCAAGGAGCCGCCCCCGCCGTATCCTCGACCGACTGCGGGAGCACCCGCTCGCGCGGGTGGGGCCGGGGTTCATCACCGGCGTCGCCGATGACGATCCGGGCGGCATCGCCACCTATGCGCAGGCCGGCGCACAGTACGGCCTCGGCATGCTCTGGACGATGCCGCTGTCATTTCCGCTGATGGCCGCCGTGCAGTCCATGTGCGCGCGCATCGGCCGGGTGACGGGCCGGGGCCTGGCAGCCAACATGGCCGCCGTGTTCCCCATGCCGGTCGTGCGCGCAGCCGTGCTGCTGCTGCTGCTCGCGAATACGCTCAACATCGCCGCCGACATCGCCGCGATGGGCGAGACCGCCGAACTGGTGCTCGGCGGCAATCGCCACGTGCTGACCGCGCTGTTTGCGCTCGCGACCCTGCTGGCCCAGGTGTTTGTCCCCTACCATCGCTACGTATTCGTGCTGCGCTGGCTCACGGTTTCACTGCTGTCGTATGCGGCGGTGCTGTTCACGGTGCACGTGCCCTGGGGCGCGGTCGCCTGGCGCACGCTCTGGCCGGGCTTCGTGCCCGACCGGGCGGCGGCGACCGTGATCGTCGCGGTGTTTGGCACGACCATCAGCCCCTACCTGTTCTTCTGGCAGGCCTCCGAGGAGGTGGAGGACATGGACGCGCGTCCACGGGCCGAGCCACTGCTGCGCGACGCGCGGCCGGCGCCGCGGGAACTGCGGCGCATCCGCTGGGACACGTGGAGCGGCATGTTCTACTCAAACGCCAGTGCGTACTTCATCATCCTGGCCACGGCTCTCACGTTGCACGCCGCCGGCGTCACTCGCATCGACACCGCGGCCCAGGCCGCCAGTGCGCTGCGACCGCTGGCGGGGGAATTCGCCTTCGAGCTGTTCGCGCTGGGTATCCTCGGAGTCGGACTGATCGGCGTGCCCGTGCTGGCCGCTTCCGGCGCCTACGCGCTGGCCGAGGTCATGCACTGGAGATCCGGCCTGGAGCGTCGCGCGACCGATGCGCGCGGCTTCTATGGCGTGATCGCAGCGAGCATGGCCGGCGCGCTCGCCATCCAGTACCTGCCGATCAGCCCGATGCGCGCATTGTTCTGGAGCGCGGTCATCAACGGCGTCGTGTCGGTACCGTTGATCGTGATGGTGATGATCCTGGCCTCCCGCCGTTCCGTGCTCGGCGCCTACCGGGCGAGCCGCACGGCCCTGGCACTCGGGGGCATCGCGGCCGCGGTCATGGGGGCGGCGGCGGTGCGCATGTTCATGGGCTGACCGTGCGGAGTCGTTCAACCCCCGATTACCACCGGCACATGGTAGCGCCCGGTGCCGATCCGCTTGCCGCTCACCGGGTGCGATGGAATCACATTCAGGAAGTTGCGCCCGGCGCCCGCGCCCGCACGCCTGACCAGCAGTCGCACAGTGGCGGATTCGCCCGCACCGAGCTGGAGCGGCTGGCCGTAGGCTTCCGACAGCTCGCGGCCATCCGGAGCCAGCAGCACGGCCAGCGGGACGAAGCGCTGGCTCCGTTGCGTGGCCTCGTTCGTGAACACGGCGACGACGGGAAACATCTTGCCCGTTGCGCGCGACGGCAGATCCACGGCGCCGACCACGATACCCTGCAGGGAAGCGGCCGGCCCACCGCCTGGCGGTCGCGCCCGCGCCGCGCGCGCGCCGTAATCTTCGAGAGCAGCGAAACTGCCGTCGGGTGCAAGCCTTCGCGTACGTGCGAACTGCTCGTTCGCCGCCACAAAGGCATCAAAGTGCGCTGCGACGCGCGCCTGCGCCGCCGCGTCCTGCGCGGGGTCCATGTGCAGGCCATCGCTCAGTGCATAGAGCCGGCCGCGGCTTTGCATCCAGGGTCCATCGATGTAGTCGACCAGGTCGGTCTTGGTCTGCTTCAATGGAAAGCGGTGCAGATTGCGGAATGCGGGCTCCAGGTCCAGGCCGGTGCCGATCCATGCCACGTTGCGCGGCGTCCTGATCCCGCTGCCATGCGCAAGCAGCGCCAGCAATGAAGGCGCCAGATCGAAGTCGGAAGATATCGACTTGATCCGCTCCGGCGCGATCAGCAGGGGCGAGCTGATGATCAGCGGTACATGGTAGCGGTCGATCCACTCGTCCATCGGCAGCTCCGGCAGCCGATGATCGCCGGTGACGATGTAGATCGTGTTGCCGTAGGCGTTGCGCTCACGCGCCGCTGCAAAGTAACGGCGCAGCGCGTCATCGAGGTACAGCACGGTCGTGTAGATTTCGCGGCGCGCGCGATAGCCGGCTTTATCGCCCGCCGCCACCCCGATCTCGTCCAGCCGCCGCTCGAAGCGTCCCCGCCAGGCTGCCTGGCCCCGGAAGGTGTACGGCGAATGTGTGCTGTTCGTCTGCAATACCGTGACGAAGGGTTGCACCTCGTCACGTGGTTCGGCGGCCAGCGCCGCGGCCACGAGCTCGCCGTCGGCGTAGCCCCAGTCATTGCTGCGCGCGTATCCCGCCGGGAAGTTCGTCGCGTCCACCAGCGTATCGACGCCCTCTGCCTCGAGGAAGGCGCGCTCACCGTCGAAGTCCAGGTTCGTGCCGGCATAAAAGTTGAGGCGGTAACCGTTTGCTTTCAGCACGCCAAGCAGGCTCGTGTGCTCCGGCAACTTTCCGGTCAGTGCATCGAAGCCGTTGGCGCCGAATGGCAGCGAACCGAATATGGACGGCAAGGCCGCGAACGTGCGCCCCTGCACCGCGAGGAAATTCTCCCAGTACAGACCCTGCGCGGCGAGTTCGTCCAGGAACGGGGTGAAGCTCCCGAGTGGCGCGCCCGGACCGGAAAACGAACGCCCGAGCCCTTCGACGATGATGAACACCAGATTGGGCGGCTTCGCGGCATGCAAGCGGAAGTGCGGACCCAATTCATCCGGTGTCTGCTCCACGTGCAGGAACGGGTACGCGGATCCGGCGCGCGCTGCGGCCGTGGCCGCAGCAGCAGCGGCCGCGGTCCGGGTCTGCGCCGAAGGGGGTGCCACGCGCTGCAGCGCAAGACGCAGGCTGTCGTCGATGAAGAAGGCCATCTTGTTCAGGCGCAGGTCATAGGCATCGACAGTCTCGCCGTTTCGCTGCGCGAGCCCGGCAGGAGTGAACGGCAGCAAAGCCAACGAGACCACGAGCAGGCCGGAGGCCGCATATGCTCTGGCGGTGCCTGGCGCGCGACCCGGTGCGCGGCGCATCAGCCATGCCAGCGCGACCCAGAGCGTCGCCAGAGCGAACACCGTGCCAGCGATGATCGCCGGCGCGAGCTGCAATCCGGCGCCGACCGTCTGGCCGATGTCGCGCCAGCTATAGGCGAACAGGTCGGCACCCAAGGGCACGTGCGCGATCGCGGCGTACTGGATCAGCGCCGCCTGCAACAGCAACAGCGACGACCAGCTTGCCCCGAGCCACGCGCGCATTGTCCGCGGCGAACGCGACAGCAGCGCGGGCAGGGAGCACAGGAACAGCAGTGGCAGATGCCGGGCCAGCGCATAGGCATCGTCGGACAACGAGCGCACCGCAAGCCGCAGCGTCGCGCCCGCCGGCGCGCCGGGCGTCAGCGCGGCGATGATCTCGGCGGCGCGCAGCCACAGCCAGCCGAGCAGCAGGGCGGGCAGCAGGCGCAGGAACCGGGCTGCGGCCGCGGCGAGTGCCAGCGCGGTCGCTCGCCCTACCATCGCGTATAAACGGTAGCGAACAGGCCGCGGCCGTCGTAGCCGTCGTCCCCGTGATCCAGCGCCGCTCCCAGCCTGAACCCCAGCCGCGGGCGCAGGAATCTGACCCATGCGGCGCTGGCCGACCAGCTGTGCCTGCTGCCACTTGCCGTTGGCAGCGCTGCGGTGTCGGTGTAGCCGAATCCCACCGCAAGCTCGGCGTAGTTGTCGGCGTCGCCGGCGTAGTAGTAGCGCGTGACGAACCGGTCGCTGTCGCTGCTGGCGAGATTCCCGGGGATGTAGAGGTGGCGCCAGCGCAGGTACCAGTTGCCGACGTAGCGGCCAATGCCGAGGCCGTAGAGGCTGGTCGGACCTGAACCGAATTCCAGCCGGTCGTAGCTGCCCGAAAGCTCCCAGCCGTGCGCCACGCCCTGGAATACCTCGGCCCGCCAGGCATCGCCCGGAAACAGGTCCTGCTGCGGGCCGCGTTGGTAGCGCAGGTTCGCATACGCCCGGCGCCAAAGATCCACATAGGCGTCGAGCGCCCACGCATGATCGCGGATGCTGAAGCGCTCGGCGCCCAGCGCCTCGAGCGCGAGTGATCCGTGGCTGAAATGCCGGCGCACCGAAAGCGTGTAATCGCTCCAGTCAGGGCGTGCGGGTGAAAACGCGGTCCAATCGCCGCCGAGGCTCGAGGTCCAGCGATAGCCCGGCGCGGCCACCGCGTCGGGTGCGAGCGCGCCCGGATTGGTCGACTGCGCGGACAACGAGCGGACATAGCCATCGATCGTCGCGCCATCCGCGCCGCGCGTGCGCGCCGCCTCGAAATCGGCGCGCGCCGCCGCCAGGTCGCCGGCCGCGCGCCAGGCGCGCGCGCGGGCTATGAGCGCCGCGGGATCGGTCGCGGGCGAGAGCGCCAGCCAGCGACTGTAGGCCTGGACCACGAGGGCGGGGCGGTCGCTCCACAGGTACAGGTCGCCCAGCGCCGACCAGGCATCCGCATAGCCGGGCGCAGCCGTGGTAGCCGCGGACAGATCCGCCTCGGACTCGGGCCACCTGCCCATCCAGGCATAGAGGCGGCCACGGCCCAGCAACACGTCGGCATTGCCAGGCGAGCGGACGAGCAGGGCCCCGTAGGCCGCGAGCGCGGCCTCGCGCTGGCCAGATAACGCGAGCGAGCGCGCGGCCTGGAACTGCGAATCGAAATCCGCTGGCGGCGCCTGCGCGGCCAGCGGCCCCGCGCAGGCCAGCGCGGCGCATGCCACCAGCATCGGCCACGGGGTGCGCGCTGCGTCGCTCATTCCTCGCTCCGCCGCGCGCTGGTGTCCGGCTCGGCCGGCTTGTGCTGCCACGATCCGTCGCGCGCGATCTTGCCCCACTTGCTGCGCGAACGGCCGCCAGCCATCCACTTGAGCAGGCCCAGCACCCGCCAGAAGGTCACCATCTGCCGATAGCCGAGGTTCTCGAAGACTGCCGCCGCGAACAGTTTCAGTTGCTGGCCGATGCGCGGATACATCTGGAATGAGAGTTCCTCGAGGAAGATGGCGTTGGTCGACAGCATGATGCCCATGCCGAGCGCCAGGAACAGGAACACCAGGAAGGACTGCAGCGGAATCAGATGTAGCCACCACAGCGCCGCGACCGCGATATAGCCCGCCAGTTCGACCAGCGGCCCGAGCAGCTCGAACAGGATCATGAACGGATAGGCGAGCCAGCCCACGGCGCCGCCGCGCCGGTTGAAGAACATGCCTGCATTCGGCACGAGGCTCTCGGCCAGCCCGCGCTGCCAGCGCATGCGCTGGCCGCGCAGCGATTTGAGGTCCCCGGGTACCTCGGTCCAGCAGATCGGGTCGGGCACGAAGCTGATGTGGTACGGACGTGCCTGTTCGCGCAGCTGGCGGTGCAGGCGCACCACCAGATCCATGTCCTCGCCGACGGTATCGGTGCGATAGCCGCCGATGGCCACGACCCGCTCCTTGTAGAACAGGCCGAACGCGCCGGAAATCACCAGCAGCGAATTCGAGGGCGACCAGCCCATGCGGCCGAACAGGAATGCGCGCAGGTATTCGACGTTCTGGAACAGCGGCAACCAGCTGCCCGGCAGATCCACGGTCTCGAGGAACCCGTTCCTGACGGTGCAGCCATTGAGCACCCGCACCACGCCGCCGCAGGCGACCGTGTTCGAATCCTCGAGGAACGGCCGCACCACCCGCGCGAGGCTTCCAGGGTGCAGGATGCAGTCGGCG
>JAGWPD010000273.1 GCA_028870705.1 Gammaproteobacteria bacterium | reverse complement strand
GCGGCGACGCGCCGGCGCCTCAAACCCGCGGCGCGCGAGCGCGGGCTCGCCGGCGCCGAGATTGCGCTGCCGCGCGAGCATGCCGAGCTCGCCGGCCTGATGCAGCAGGTCGAAGCCGCAGGTGGCGCCGCGATCGGCGCCTACCGCGATCCGCTCGGCGGCCGCGCGCTGCTGGTGGCGACGCTGCCCCTGAAGGCCGTGCAGCCCACGCCGTTCCAGCGCGATCTCTCGCCCACGCACACCCGGCGGCTCGCCGGGAATATCGAGCAGGCCGGCGTGTTCCTCGATCCGCTGATCGTGGTGCGCGGCCAGGACGGGCTGTTCTGGACGCCGAACGGCAGGCACCGGCTGGCGGCGGCGAAGGTGCTGGGGCTGCGCCAGGTCACCGCGCTCATCTGCCCGGATGAGACGCTGGCCTTCCGCATCCTCGCGCTCAACACCGAGAAGGCGCACAACCTCAAGGACCGGAGCCTCGAAGTCATCCGCATGGCGCGCAACCTCGCGCAGCGCGCCAGCAGCACGCGCGAGAGCGAATATCAGGAGCAGTTCGAGGCGGCCGAGCTGCTGACGCTGGGCATACTCTACGAGCAGAACCCGCGCTTCGCCGGCGGTGCCTACAGCTCGCTGCTGCGCAAGGTCGATCGCTTCAGCGACCGCACGCTGGCCGTGTCGCTGCGCGAGCGCGCCGGCTATGCCGCGCGGCTCCTGGCGATCGACGCCGAGGTCAAGCGGATCATCGCCGCGCTCAGCGCGCGCGGCTTCAAGTCACCGTACCTGCGCAACTACGTGGTGGCGCGGATCAACCCTGTACGCTTCGTCAAGCTGGCGCCGCGCCCGGTGCGGCCCGCGATGCCGATCGGCCAGGCGCTGACGCGCATGACCGCCGCAGCCAGGGGCTTCAAGCTGGAATCCGTGTCGAACGCCGATCTCGCCTGGGTCGCGGTCGGTGCCGCCGCGCAGGACTAGGGCCCGTCCACACCCCGGACATCGATGTCCTGAGTGCGAACAGGCCCTAGCCGGGATAGAGCAGTGCGCCCTCGCGCGCCTCGAGCCAGGCCTGTTCCTCGGGCGCTGCCATATCGTCGAGGTCGGCCGCAGCCGCCTGCGGGTCCTCGATCCATTGGCGCAGGCGTGGCCCGCCGTTGATCACATCGAACGCCAGGCGCGAGTGCTCGTATTCGTACGCGAATTCGCGCCACAGCACACGCTCGGGTCGAAGGGCGCGCTGCGCCTTGAGCATCGCGGCCACCAGCCGCCAGGGGCGGAACTGCGCGTGACCGTAGCCGGCGGCGTCGACATGCAGCTGGATGCCCTCGCAGAGCTGGCCGACGTGCTTGTGGAAAGTCGGCTCGAACCAGCACGCGCGCGGCGTGCAGCCCGCGAGCCAGTGCGGCGCGAAATCCTCCAGCCACCGCAGCACCGCGAGTGCGCCGAACTGCGGTGCTCCGACCAGCTCCAGCGGCCGCGTCGTGCCGCGCCCTTCGGACAGCGTAGTGCCCTCGATCATCACCGTGCCGGCATAGCTGCGCACCATCGAGAGATTGGGCGCGTTCGGACTCGGGTTCACCCATGAGCGCTCGTGCAGCGGCCAGCCGTAGCCGGGTGCGGCCTGCGGCTGCCAACCCTGCATCTCGATGACCTGCAGGTCGAGGTCGAGCCTGAGCGTGGCGGTGAACCAGCGCGCCAGCTCGCCCATCGTCAGGCCATGCCGCATCGGCAGCGCGCCGGCGCCGACAAAACTTTCCCAACCCGGTTCGAGCAGCAAGCCTTCGGCCGGACGTCCGGCCGGATTCGGACGGTCCAGCACCCACACGCTCTTGCGCTGCGCGGCGCAGGCTTCGAGCAGGTAGCGCAGCGTGGTGATGAAGGTGTAAACGCGGCAGCCGATATCCTGCAGGTCGACGAGCAGCACGTCGAAGCTGTCCAGCATCGCCGCGGTCGGCCGGCGCACCGCGCCGTAGAGGCTGTATACGGGCACGCCGAGCACCGGATCATGGAAATCCCTCGATTCGATCATGTTGTCCTGCTTGTCGCCGCGCAGCCCGTGCTGCGGACCAAAGGCCGCGCTGAGGTGCAGCCGCGGCAGCGCGGCGAGGGCATCGAGCGAATGGCGCAGGTTCGCAGTCACCGAAGCCGGATGCGCCACCAGCGCCAGACGCCGGCCTTCGAGCGGCCGGCGCAAGCCAGCCTCGTCGATCAGCCTGTCCATGCCGAATTTCACGGCACGCTCGCCCGGGTACCTGCCGTGCCGCCGCCCGGCTCGAGTACCAGGCTGAAATTCCCGGGCGCATGAAAGTCGGGCTGCGCGGCTGGATGGTGCGCGGCCCAGTAGGACAGCGAGCCGTCGCTGGTTTCGATGACCGCGGCGAATCCGAGTTGCCAGCTGCCATCATGCGCGGCGGCAGCAGCGCCGGGCGGCAGCTGCGCGCGCGCCTGCAATCGCAGGCGGCCGGCGCCGAGCGCCTGCAGCGTGATGCCGGGCTGCGCCAGCTCCGGCCGGGTCTGACCCTGCCGATAGGCGTCGAAGGCATAGGCAGCCCAGTCGCCAGCCGGAGAGAAATTGAATTCCAGGTAGCTTGCGATGCCCGCTCGCCGCGCGAACAATTCCACGCAGGTATGCCGCCACAATCCATCGCGCCGTCGTGGCGCACGCGCCGGCTCCGGCAGCCGCACGCGCAGCAGCCCGCCCTCCAACAGGTAGTCGAGCGTGATCCGGCCGTCCGCATCGAGCGTGCCCGAAACCCTCAGCGAGTGCAGCGGGCCCGCGCCGCCGGCCGGGTGCGGTTGCAGGGGCAGGTCGTGGAATTCGGCGCTGCGCATCAGCGCCCCGTCGGCGCCGCCGCCGCCGTCCCCGCCGCCGGCGGCGTGGCCGCGATCACGGGCAGGACTTCGACCTGCGCGCGCGCGATGGCAGTGCGCGCATCGCGCTCGTACGCCCAGGGCATGCTCTGCAGTTGCGCGAGCAGGGCGCCGACGAAGCGGTCCTGACGCCGCCGCGCGAGCGGCACGGGCAGGCCGTGGTTGAGGATCGCGAAATAGACGGTGCCCCGGTCGCGGGTCGGGATCGCGCCGATGAGGGCGCTGGCCCCGTAGTCGCCGAAGGTGCCGGTCTTGCCCACCACCCGACCCGCCTGGTCGGGTGCGGCCAGGCGCTCGTGGAGCGTGCCGGCGTCCACGCCGGCAACCGGCAGGATGTCGACCAGCCGATGGCCGCTGCGCGCCAGCTCCGCTTCCAGCGCGCGCAACAGTTTCACGGCGGCGCGCGGACTCAGCCGATTGCGCGCATCGGTCCCGGCCCCATCGCCGAGCCTGATTTCGCCGCGCATGTCGGCCGGCACCGCGGCGCGCGCCAGCGTCTCGACCGCGGCGGCGCCGCCGGCCGCCTCGGCCAGCGGCTTGAAGATGTTGTTCGAGTAGTCGTTCAGCTGCTTGGCGAGATCGAGCAGCGTCTGCGACCGATGCACGAGCAGCAGGCGCGGCGGATCCGCCGCCGCGGCCTCGACGGTGGCGCCGTCGAAGCGCAGCGCG
>JAGWPD010000272.1 GCA_028870705.1 Gammaproteobacteria bacterium | reverse complement strand
GGCGCCAAGCGCGAGCGGGCGGATCGCGCGGAGCGGGCCGAACCCTCGTTCGAGGCGGCCGCGGCTGCCGCCGCGGGCAACGTCCGCGAGCCACGGCGCTCACTGCCGGTGATCGCCTGGCCTGAAAGCGGGCCCGCGCCGCCCGTCCCCACGACTGAAGCCGCGATGGATGAAAGCAAGGCGGGAGGCGCTGTCGGGGTCGCCTCGCCCGCAGCGCTCGCGCAGGCCGCGCCGCCGCCGATGGTCATCGACTGGCCCGAGGAACATGCGCGCCGCATCGTGACGCTGCGGATCGTGCCCGCGGGGAACGATCGCCTGGCCGGTCGCGCCGTGCGCCAGGGGCTGTCGGCATGCGGCTTCCGCCATGGCGAATTCGGAATTTTCCACCTGCCAGGTGAGGATGGCAGGGTGATCCTCAGCGCTGCCAGCCTGGTGCGGCCGGGCACGCTTGATCCGGCGTCCATGGATTTCCAGCGCTTTGCCGGGCTCAACCTGTTCGCGGTGCTGCCCGGACCGCTGGATGCAGGCCAGGCGCTCGAGCGCCTCGGCCATGCGGCGCTGGATCTTGCCAGCCGCGTCTCAGGGCGGGTGCAGGATGATCTCAGCACCTCGCTCGGCGCAGCGGGCGTCGCCGACTGGCGCCGCCGCATGATGGGCACGCTCGGGACTGCGGGGCCGGTGGCTTGAGCGAGGCCGCGGCGCGGGTGGCGGCCCTGCGCGCACTCATCGCGCGTCACGATCATCGTTACTACGTGCTTGACGATCCGGAAGTGCCGGATTCGGAATACGACCGGCTGATGCGCGAACTGCGCGAGCTGGAAGCCGCGCACCCGGCACTGCGGAGCGCTGATTCACCAACCCAGCGGGTGGGCGGCGCCGCGAGCGGAGGCTTCGCCGCGGTCTCGCACGGCGTGCCGATGCTCTCGCTCGAGAACGCCTTCGCGGACGCGGACGTGCTGGAATTCGACCGGCGCCTGCGCGAACGGCTCGGCACGGAAGCGATCGAGTACTGCGCCGAACCCAAGCTTGACGGACTGGCGGTGTCGATCCGCTACGAGCGAGGGCGGTACGTGCGGGCCGCGACCCGCGGCGATGGCGCGACCGGCGAGGACGTCTCCGCCAACGTGCGCACGATCCGGGCGATACCGCTGCGCTTGCAGGGCGCAGCGCCCGAGTTGCTGGAAGTGCGCGGCGAGGTCTACATGCCTTTTGCCGGCTTCCGGCGCCTCAATGACGAAGCGGCCGCGGCCGGCGAGAAACTGTTCGTCAACCCGCGCAACGCGGCGGCGGGCGCGCTGCGCCAGCTCGATCCGGCGGTGACGGCGCGTCGCCCGCTGGCGGCCTATTTCTACGGCGCCGGTACCTGGCAGGGCGCTGCGGAGCCAGCCACGCAGAGGCAACTGCTGGAGCAGTTCAGCGCCTGGGGCCTGCGCACGAATCCGGAGATGCGCGTGGTCGGCGGCGCAGCGGGCTGTCTCGACTATTACCGCGCGCTCGCCGTCCGGCGCGACCGCCTCGCGTACCAGATCGACGGCGTGGTCTACAAGGTCAATGACCGCGCGCACCAGCAGGCGCTGGGTCAGGTGAGCCGCGCGCCGCGCTGGGCCATTGCGCACAAGTTCCCGGCCGACGAGGCGCTCACCGTCTTGCGGGACGTCGAATTCCAGGTCGGACGCACGGGCGTGCTGACGCCGGTCGCGCGGCTCGAGCCGGTCATGGTCGGCGGCGCCTCGGTAAGCAACGCCACGTTGCACAACATGGACGAGATCGAACGCAAGGATCTGCGCATCGGCGATACCGTGCTCATCCGGCGGGCCGGCGATGTGATCCCCGAGCTGACGCGCTCGCTCCCCGAGCGACGGCCGGCACACGCGCGGCGGATCGAATTGCCGGTGACCTGCCCGGTGTGCGGTTCACCCGTGACGCGTGCGCCGGGCGAGGCGGCCGCCCGCTGTTCGGGCGGGTTCGTCTGCGCCGCGCAGCGCAAGGAAGCGCTGCGGCATTTCGCCAGCCGGCGCGCACTCGACATCGAAGGCCTGGGAGAAAAGCTGATCGACCAGCTGGTCGACCGCGGCCTGGTGGCGAATCCCGCCGATTTCTACGGGCTGAGCCCCGGGCAGCTGGCCGGGCTCGAGCGCATGGGCGAGAAGTCCGCGGCCAATGTGCTCGCGGCCCTCGAGCGCAGCAAGCGCACGACACTGCCGCGCTTCCTGCATGCGCTCGGGATCCGCGACGTGGGCGAGGCGACTGCGGCCGCGCTGGCGGCGCACTTTGGCACGCTCGACGCCCTGCGCCATGCGAGCGCGGAGCAGATCCTCGAGGTGCCCGACGTGGGTCCGGTGATCGCGGCGCACGTGCACGAGTTCTTCGCATCCCCTGCCAATCGCGCGCTGATCGACCGGCTGCTCGCAGCGGGCTGCAGCTGGCCGGAAGGCGCGCCGGTGGTGCGCGCGGCGGGAGCGCTCGCGGGCCTGACGATCGTGCTCACGGGCACGCTCGCCTCGATGACGCGCGAGGAGGCCGGCGCGGCGCTGCAGGCGCTTGGCGCAAAGCTCAGTGGATCGGTGTCGAAGCGGACGCACGTGCTCGTCGCCGGAGCGGAGGCCGGCTCGAAACTCGCGCGCGCCCGCGAGCTGGGCATCACGGTCATGGATGAAGCAGGACTCGCCGGCCTGCTGCGGGGCGAGCGGCCGCCGGCCAGCTGATTCGAGCGGCGGCGGCTACGCTGCCGGTGGCGGCGCCGGCGGTGGCGCCAGCAGTCCGAGCACGGCCGCTCGCGCGGCCTGCGAGTGCACGGGCAAGGCCAGCACATCGCCCGGCCTTGCCCAGTCCAGCGCGCAACGGGCCGCTTCGAGTTCGGTGTTCCGCATCGCCAGTGCCGTGCCCGGCATGCCGTGACGCAGCAGTGCGGCGTGGATGATACGCGGGATCTCGCCTGCGGCGCGGCCGCGCAGGTGCGCTTCGTTTTCCTTGACGACGACGAGGTCGGGACGGAAGCGCGCGGCCACGCCGGCGAGCTGTTCGATGTCCTCGTCCTGGCGATTGCCGGCGTGCCCGAGCAGCAGACCGATGCGCCCGCCGCTGCGCCGCTGCAGGTGCACGGCAACTCGCAGCAGGCCGCGCAGGCCCTCGGGATTGTGCGCGTAATCGACCAGCACCTGTGCGCCACCATAATCGTAGCGCATGAGCCGGCCCGGATTGTCGCCCGGATCCGCGCCAAAGCGTGCGGCCACGGCGGCGATGGTGGCGGGCGCGATGCCCAGAGCGGCTGCGGCCAGGGCCGCGGCCGCGAGGTTGGCGATGTTGTAGCACGCGGCGCCGCCGATGGTCAGCGGCATCGACTCGACCGCGCCGAGGTCATCGCTGCGGTCATCGCGCCGCAACAGCAAGCGTCCGTCCTGCACGCCGCAGGTTGGCGCGCCGGCACTGTGGTAAGCCTGCAGCTCGGGCGAACCGGCATCGAGCGCGAACCAGCCTGTACGCGGAACTCTCGCGAAGCGTTGCGGCAGCGATGCAGCTTGTGCGCGCAGCTGCGGATCGTCGGCGTTCAGCACCAGCAGGCCCCGCTCATCCAGCAACGCGCCCACCGTGAGCTTCGCGTCGGCAAGGCCGGCCAGGTCATGTATGCCGTATTCACCG
>JAGWPD010000001.1 GCA_028870705.1 Gammaproteobacteria bacterium | reverse complement strand
GTCGTGAAGAGCGAGCGGCCGATCCGGCCGTGGAAGGTTGCGCTCAATAGGCTTTCATACGGCGTTGCTCGGCGCTGACGTGGAATGACCACGCGGCGCGCCTCGCGCCTGGTCTGAAAGCCTTTTGAGCAGCAACGCATCGATGTCCTGAGTGTGCACAGGCCCTAGGGCTCGGGTACGGCGGCGCGCTTCTCGACGAACTCGATGATCGGTTCGTTCCCGGTACAGGCCATATCGCCCTCGATCTGCGCGCCGAGCGCGATCGCGATGCGTCTGGCCGAGACGCGCCCGCGCAGCCGCGCGCTGGCGCCGATCTCCAGCTTGTCGGCCACGCTGATGTTGCCGATCACGGTGCCCGCGATCACGGCGCGTTCGGCCTGCAGGTCGCCTTCCCAGCGCGCGCCGCTCGCAACGGCCACTTCGCCGCCGACGCGGCCATTGCCCTGCACCGAGCCGTTGACCAGCAGCGCGCCCGCGGTCGTGATGTCACCGATCAGGCGCGTGTGCTGGGCGATGAGCGAGGGCGTCGAGCCCAGCCGGTCGAGCAGCCGGCGGCGTGGTAATTCGGACATGCTGTTACAATATCCGACTTCACCGTGGAGAAGAGAATGCGCAAGTCTCAAATTGGACTGATCGCCATGCTGGCGGCGGTCACGATCGTGATCGCGGGCTGCAGCCGCGTCGGGGAGGACTGGAAGGCTGCGCAGGCCGCCGACACCACCGAGGCCTACCAGGATTTCCTGCGCCAGCACCCGGACAGCGAGTACGGGGTGCCCGCGCAGGAGCGCCTCAAGCAGCTGGCCGAGGACCGCGATTGGCAGGCCGCCTCCAAGGCCGACACGCTCGACGCCTACCAGCAGTTCGTGGCGACGCACGCCGACGGCAAATGGGCCCAGGAAGCGCGCGTGCGCATCGAGAATTTCCAGCTTTCCGGCGGCGGCCAGGCGCCGGCGGCGCCCGGCGTGACGACCGCTCCGGCGGCTGCATCCGCGGCAACCGGGATGAGCGCGCCTGCCGTGAAGCCGTCACCGGCGCCCGCTGTCACGGCGGCAGCCGCGGAGAAACCCACGGTGAAGCCGGCGAAAAAGCCGGCGGTGAAGAGCGCTGCCAGGCCGGCGGGTCACGCTGCCGGCGGCCACTTCGCGCAGCTCGGCGCCTATACGTCCAAAGCCAGCGCCGAGGCGGCGTGGCGCAAGCTCGGCACCCGTTTCCCGGGCCAGCTGAAGCCGCTCCAGCCACACTATGTCGTCGCGACCTCGCACGGCAGGCATGTCGTGCGTCTGCAGGTTTCGCTGCCGAGCGCGCAGCGCGTGCACGAACTGTGCGCGCGGCTGAAGCAGCAGTCGCAGGGCTGCCTGCCTGTCGGTTGATGCCGCGCCCGTGGCTTCGCAATCTGCACCAGGCTGGCTCGCATGGTGCGGCTTGGCCGCGCTCGGCGGCCTGCTCGGCGGCGGCGCGGGCACTGCGAGCGCCGCCGCGAGTGCGCCAGCGCCGGCACCGATGAGTTTTGCCGCCACCGGAGCGGCGGTGCAGACCCGCACGCTGGCCAACGGCCTGCAGGTCATCGTCTGGCCCGATCACCATATCCCGAGCGTCGCGCTCTTCAACTGGGTGCGCGTCGGCAGCCGCAACGAAGGCTCGGGCACTACCGGGCTCGCGCATTTCTTCGAGCACATGATGTTCAACGGCACCACGCACCGCGCGCAGGGCGAATTCGACCGGCTGATCGAGTCGAACGGTGGCAGCAGCAATGCTTTTACGTCGCAGGATGTGACCGTGTACCAGGACTGGTTCCCGCGCTCGGCGCTGGAGCTGGTGCTGGAACTCGAGAGCGACCGGCTCGCGAACCTGGCGTTCTCGCCGCAGGTGGTCGAGAAGGAACGCGAGGTGGTCTACTCGGAACGGCGCCTGCGCGTGGAGGACAGCAATCCGGCGTTCCTGAATGAACAAGTGCAGGCCGTGGCGTTCATTGCGCACCCATACCGCATCCCGACCATCGGCTGGCCTTCGGACATCAAGGCCTGGACGCTGGCCGACCTGCAGGATTTCTATCACACCTGGTATGCCCCCAATAACTGCACGCTGGTGCTGGTGGGCGACATCGATCCCGGGCAGGCCTTCGCGCTGGTGGAGAAGCACTACGGACCAATCGCACGCGGCCCGGCGACCGCGCCGGTGCGCACCGTCGAGCCCGAGCAGACCGGCGAGCGGCGACTGGTGATCGAGCGCAGCGGGCAGAACCCCCTGGTGCAGGTGGCCTGGCACGCCATCGCTGCGGACGATCCGCGCGCGCCGGCGCTGAATCTGCTGCAGACCATACTCACCGATGGCGATGCCGCACGGCTGCATCGCACGCTGGTGGAGGAGCGGCGGCTGGCGGTCGAGGTGGGCAGCGGCTGGTCAGAGGGCTTCGACCCCAACATCTATTCGATCTATGCCACCCTGGCCGAAGGTGCCTCGAGCGACGCCTTCGAACAGGCACTGAATGGCGAACTGGCGCGGCTGCTCGACCAGGGTGTGACCGAGGCGGAGCTGTCGCGCGCCAAAAACCAGGTCGCGGCCTCGTTCTGGCGCGGCGTTTCGACCATCGACGGCAAGGCGCGCTTGCTGGGCGAGTACGCGGTGCTGCACGGCGACTACCGCAAGCTGTTCGCGGCTCCGGACGCCTACGAGCGCGTCACGGCTGCCGACGTGCTGGCGGTGGCGCGCGCGGTCTTCAAGCCCGAGCACCGCACCGTGGGCGTACTGCTGCCGCATCCGGCGGCCGGACACTGAGCGGTGAAGGTGGCACTCATGATCGCGGCAAGCATCGTGGCGGGTTCCACGGCCGGCGCGGCGCCGGCTGTCGCGGCGGGCGCGCCGGGCGCTGCGGCAGCCACGGCCGTCAATCACGTCAACGTACCGGTGCCGGCCAATGAGCGCGTCACGCTGCCCAACGGTTTGCGGCTGGTGCTGGTGCCGCGCCACGACATCCCGCTGGTGGCTTTCAACCTGCTGCTG
>JAGWPD010000030.1 GCA_028870705.1 Gammaproteobacteria bacterium | reverse complement strand
CGGCGGCGCGCGCCGCGCGGCCGTTCAGCCGCTCCGCGCGTTCCTGGCCGCCTCGACGCGATGCAGGTTGACCTCGATCCAGTCGGCGAGCGACCGCACCTTCCTCGCGGCTTCGCGGCCGAGCGGCGTCAGGCTGTACTCGACGTGCGGCGGCACGACATCGAGGGCGACGCGCAGCACCAGGCCATCGCCTTCCAGCCACTGCAGCGTCTGCGCGAGCATGCGCTCGCTGACGCCACCCACCGTGCGGCGCAGCTGCGCGAAGCGATGCGTGCCGCCCTCCAGCACCATGAGCACCAGCACGCCCCAGCGGCTGGTGAGGTGTCTGAGGATCTCGCGCGAGGGGCAGGCCGCGGCCAGCAGGTCGCCGCGCCGCAGACGGCGGGAGAGGCGGCGGCCGCGCCTCCCGGGGTGGGGGGCGGCCCGGCCTATACTAACATTCATGTTGGTACTTCCTTTTAGTACGTGACCATCGTACATTGATCGCCCGTTGCACCGCAATCACCCGGAGGATTCCACCGTGACCATCGCAATTGCCGCCGCCACCGGCCAGCTCGGCCGGCTGGTGGTCCGGGCGCTGCAGGAAAAGCATCCGGTCGCTGACATCGTGGCCTTGGCGCGTACGCCCGCCAGGGCGGCGGAGCTGGGCGTGGCCGTGCGCGCGGCGGACTATGCACGGCCCGAAACACTCGGCCCGGCGCTCGAGGGCGTCGGCACGCTGCTGCTGATTTCCTCCAGCGAGTTCGGCCAGCGGGCGGCCCAGCACCGCAACGTCATCGCGGCCGCCAGGACCGCCGGCGTAGAGCGGATCGTGTACACGAGCCTGCTGCACGCCGAGCGCTCGCCATTGAATCTGGCGCCGGAGCATCGCGAGAGCGAACAGGCACTCAGGGCATCAGGCGTGCCATACACCATCCTTCGCAATGGCTGGTACACCGAGAATTATGCCGGCTCGATTCCGGGCGCGGTGGCGGGCGAAGCGTTCCTGGGCGCCGCGGGCGAGGGGCGCATATCATCCGCCGCGCGGCGCGATTTTGCCGATGCAGCCGTGGCGGCGCTGATCTCCGCCGGTCACGAGGGCAAGACCTATGAATTGGCCGGCGATGATGCCTACACGCTGGCAGAGCTGGCGGCCGAGATCTCCCGTCAGGTCGGCCGTCCGATTCCCTACCGGAACCTGCCCGAATCCGACTACGCGCGCGCCCTGGCCGGGTTCGGTCTGCCCGCGTCGCTCGCCAATGCGATTGCCAGCTGGGACGTGTGCGCTTCGACTGGCGCGTTGTTCGACGACAGCCGACAGCTCTCGCGGCTCATCGGCCGGCCGACCACGCCGCTGTCGGTCTCGGTGGCCGCCGCGCTGTAAGGTGCGCCGCATGAAGACCATCGGCCTGATCGGCGGCATGAGCTGGGAATCGACCGTTCACTATTACCGGCACATCAACGAGGCGGTCAAGGCGCGGCTGGGCCGGCTGCACTCGGCGCAGCTGGTGCTGGTGAGCGTCGACTTCCAGCCGATCGAGCAGATGCAGTCAGCGGGCCAATGGCAGGCTGCGGGGGAGCAGCTCGCGGCCTGCGCCCGCGGGTTGGCGGCGGCCGGCGCTGGCTGCATCGTGATCTGCGCCAACACCATGCACAAGGTCGCACCGATGATCGAAGCCGCGGTGCGTCTGCCGCTGCTGCACGTGACGGATGCGACCGGTGCGGCGATCGGCCGCGCCGGCCTCGCACGCATCGGCCTGCTCGGCACCCGCTACACGATGGCCGAGCCGTTCTACACGGACCGCCTGCGCGAGCGCTTTGCCCTCGACGTGCTGGTTCCCGGCGATGCCGACCGCGCGGAAGCCAATCGCATCATCTTCGAGGAGTTGGTGCTCGGGCGTGTGCTCGAATCTTCGCGCGTGGCCATGCGCGGCATCATGGCGCGCCTGGTCGATCGCGGCGCGCAGGGCATCATCCTCGGCTGCACCGAATTCTCGCTGCTGATCGGCGACCGCGACGCATCGGTGCCGCTGTTCGACACCACCTTGATCCATGCGCGGGCCGCGGTCGACTGGGCGCTCGATGGCGCCCATGCCGCCGGCTGATTGGGAGCGGTGTTCAAGCGGCGCTAGGCCGCGAGCTCCGGGTCGCTGCGCAGGATTTCATCCCGCAGCGTCTGGAACGACACCCGCCGAACAGCGGCTTGGCCACTGCTTCCGCGCGCAGCTGCGCTTCGCACCACTGATTCATGTGCACGAACCACCATGCGGCCTCCTGCGACTCGTTTGAGGGCGCTGGCGAGCCGGCCATCCGAGGCATATTAGCGCACGCCGAATCCGGGTACTATCGCCTATGCGCGCCCATGCGCGCCCATGCGCGCTATCACGGAGGCGGGAGGATGGCCACCAATACGGTCCGATTGCATCGCGTGCTGCGCGCGCCGCCCGCGAAGCTCTATCGCGCGTTCCTCGAAGCCGATGCGCTGGCCAAATGGCTGCCGCCCTATGGCTTCACCTGCAAGGTGCATCACCTGGATGCGCGCGTGCAGGGTACGTTCAAGATGTCGTTCACGAACTTCGGCAAAGGCGGTTCGCACAGCTTCGGTGGCGAGTATCTGGAGTTGGTGCTGAACGAGAGGATCCGCTACACGGACAAGTTCGACGACCCCAACCTGCCCGGCACCATCACCTGCACGATCGTGCTCAAGCAGGTCTCCTGCGGCACGGAGCTGCAGGTCACGCAGGAGGGCCTGCCCGAGGCCATACCGGTCGAGATGTGCTATCTCGGGTGGCAGGAATCGCTCGAGCAGCTCGCCCGGCTCGTCGAGCCCGATATCCCGGGCTAGCGCCGCGCCTCAGTCGTTCCGGTCGCGCAGCAGCTGGGCGTCCGCCGCATCCAGCAGCGCGCGGACGTTGAACAACGTCGCGTTGGTCATCACGACCGAGCCGACTCGCGCGACGGGGTACAGCCGCATCATGCTGTGGAATCCACCGCCCCCGCCTTCCTTGAAGAAGTACGGTGTGTCCGCGGGACCGCCGATGTGCCAGCCGAGCGTCATCGGGATCGGACCGCGCTGCGCGGTCTGCCGCGTCTGCATCAGCGCTCGGGTTGCGTCCCCGAGCAGCCAGTAGCCGATGTTGGCATAGGCGTAGCGCGTGCCCGGCGGCGAGGCCAGGCGTGGATGCCGGCGCAGCACGGCGTCGAGGTGCGCACGCTCCTCGAAGGCGGCGTCGCCGGCCGGGTGCACCCACCTGAGCGGCAGCGGATTCGGAATCCCGGCGGTGTGGCACAGCAGCTGGCGGATCGTGACATCCGGCCCGTACGGTTGCCAGGGAACGAATCGTGCAAGCGGCACATCCAACGACAGGGCCCCCCGGTCGAGCAGCTGCAGTGTGGCCAGGGCCGTGACCGTCTTGCTCATCGAGAAGGCCATCATGGTGGTATCGGCAGTCATCGGGCGGCGTGTCGCCAGGTCGGCGCACCCGGCGTGGCACTCGCGCAGCACGCCGTTGCGATCGACCGCGACGTACTGGATGCCGGGCACGCGCGCTGCGCGCACCGTCGCCTCGATGAGTGCGCCGACAGCCGCCCTTGGGCCCGTTCCCGCTCCGCCTGACAAGCGTGCTACCTGCAAATTAACCCGGCCAGCCCGGCACGGACTTACACTAGCGCATCCGAGGAAGCAATGAACCCATGGAAATAGCACTCGCCCGGGCGCGCATCCTGGTCACCGGCGCCAACTCCGGCATCGGCGCGGCGATCGCGCGCCAGCTCGCGGCCAGCGGTGCGCGCGTGGCGGTCAACTACCTCGTTCATCCGGAGGCGACGGATGCATTGCTGGCGGAATTGCGCGGCGCCGGTGCCGAGGCGATCGGCCTGCCCGGCGATGTCAGCGATCCGGCGCAGGTGGCCGCCATGTACGCCGGGCTCGACCGGCAGTGGGGCGGGATCGATGGACTGGTGAACAATGCCGGCATCGACGGGGCGCACGCGCCGGCCTGGGAGGCGGATCCGGCCGCGTGGGAGCGCGTGCTGCGCGTCAATCTCTATGGCAGCTTCCTGTGCGCGCGCGCGGCGCTCCAGCGCATGGTGGCGCAGCGGAGCGGCGTCGTGCTCAACATGTCGTCCGTGCACGAGCGCATCGCGTGGAGCGGCTACAGCGCCTACACCGCCAGCAAGGCGGGTGTCGCGATGCTGACGCAGACGCTCGCGCAGGAAGCGGCGCCGTTCGGGGTGCGCGTGCTGGCGCTCGCGCCGGGCGCGATACGCACGCCGATCAATCAGGACGTCTGGGGCAATCCCGCCACGCTCCGCGACCTGCTGACCAAGATTCCGCTCGGCCGCATGGGTGAACCGGAGGAGATTGCGCGCGTGGCCACCTTCCTGGTGTCAGGCCTCGCCTCCTACATGACCGGCAGCACGGTGTTCTGCGACGGTGCGATGAGCGACTATCCCGAGTTCGCCCATGGCGGCTGAACGCAATGGCTGAGAGCTATGCGCCGGGCTGGCCGGGCATTCCCGGGCGCTGGACTTCCGCCGCGAAGAGCGGGGTCGGCACCGCACTCAATGGCAGCGCGATCTGGTTCACGCTCTCGCACGGCATCATCAACGAGATCTACGCGCCGCGCATCGATGAGGCGGTCACCCGCGATGTCGGCTTCCTTATCGCCGGGCCCGATGGCTTCGTCGCCGAGATCAAGCGCCACGCGCGCCACCTGACGCGCTGCCCGCGGCCGGGCGTGCCCTACTATGCGGTGGGCGCCGAATGCCTGCAGGGGCGCTTCCGGCTGCAGACCGAGATCATCACCGACGCGGAGCGGCCGGTGGTGCTGGTGCGGCTGAAATTCGCGGCGCTCAAGGGCAACACCGCGGGATATCGCGTCTACGTGCTGCTCGCCTCGCACCTTGGCAACTACGGCGCTGGCAACACCGCGTGGCTGGCCGACTATCGCGACACGCCCGGGCTGTTTGCCGCGCGCGATGACCGCGCGCTGTGCCTGATGTCCTCGGCCGGTTTCGCCGCACGCTCCGTCGGCTTCGTCGGCGCATCGGACGGCTGGCAGGACCTGATGGCGCACGGCACGCTGCAATGGCGCTACACGCGCGCCGAGAACGGCAACGTTGCGCTGATCGGTGAATTGCAGCTGCACGACGATGAAACCGTGCTGGCGATCGCGGTGGGGCGCGGCGCCGAAGAGGCCGGGCACCAGGCGCGGGCTTCGCTGGAAGAGGGCTTCCCGGCACTGCTCGATCGCTACGTGAGGCCCTGGGAGCATTGGCAATCGGACCTCGCGGTCGGCCCGCGCGCGCGGCTCTCCGCGGTGAGCACCGCGGTGATCAAGACGCACGAATCGAAACTGATACCGGGCGCGCTGCTCGCCAGCCTGGCGGTGCCGTGGGGATTTTCCAAGGGCGATGGCGACCTCGGCGGCTACCATCTGGTGTGGCCGCGCGACATGGTGCAATCGGCCGGCGCGCTGCTGGCAGCCGGCGCGCGGGCCGAGGCGCGCGCGGCGCTGGTCTACCTGGCCTCGACGCAACACGCGGACGGCCACTGGCCGCAGAACATGTGGGTCGACGGCACGGCCTACTGGCAGGGCCTGCAGATGGACGAGACCGCGCTGCCGGTGCTGCTGTTCGACCTCGCCGCGCGCGAGGGCGCGCTATCGCCAGACGACATCGGCACGCGCCGCTTCTGGCCGATGGTACGCGCTGCCGCCTCGTACCTGGTGTGCAACGGGCCGGTCACGCCGCAGGATCGCTGGGAGGAGGACGGCGGCTACACGCCCTATACGCTGGCGGCCGAGATCGCAGCGCTCCTGGTGGCCGCGGAATGGTCCGAGAAGTGCGGCGAGCCGGAGCTGGCGGCGTACCTGCGCGAGACGGCGGACAGCTGGAACGCGCAGGTCGAGCACTGGCTGTACGTGCAGGACACGCCCTTGGCCCGCCGCTGCGGCGTCGCGGGTTACTACGTACGCATCGCCGAAGGCGACAGCGATGGGGCCGATGGGATCATCGACATCCGCAACCGGCCCGACGGCGACTCGCAGCGCCGCGCGGACGAGATCGTGTCCACCGATGCGCTCGCGCTGGTGCGCTTCGGCCTGCGCGGCGCCGACGATCCGCGCATCGCCGACACGGTGCGCGTGATCGACGCGGTGCTGCGGACCCAGTTGCCCTATGGGCCGGCCTGGCACCGCTACAGCGACGATGGCTACGGCGAACACGCCGATGGCTCGCCATTCGACGGCACCGGCACGGGCCGGCTGTGGCCGTTGCTGAGCGGCGAGCGCGCGCACTACGAGCTGGCGCGCGGCGACGAGCACGCGGCGGCGCGCCTGCAGCGTTCGTTCGAGGCCATGGCCGGCCCGGGTGGCCTGCTGCCCGAGCAGACCTGGGATAGCGCCGACATCCCCGAGCGCGAGCTGCAGCTGGGTCGGCCGGCCGGTTCGGCGATGCCGCTGGTGTGGGCGCATGCGGAGTACCTGAAACTGGTGCGCTCGCTCGGCGACGGCCGCATCTACGACCTGCCGCCGCAGTCATACGCGCGCTACGTCGTGCAGCGTACCGGTTCGACGCTGCGTGGCTGGCGCTTCAACCAGAAACTGCGCGTGCTCCCGGCCGGTTGCACGCTGCGGATCGAGCTGCTGGTGCCGGCGCGCATCCGCTGGACGGTCGACGATTGGCGCAGCAGCACCGACGGCGACACAGTGCCTGGCGGACTGGGCACGCATTATCTGGACCTCGCCACGGCGCTCCTGCCCGCCGGCGCCCGCGTGTCGTTCACGCCGTACTGGATCGACGCCGCGCGCTGGGAAGGTGTCAATTTCAGCGTCGAGGTGCATTGATTTCCGTCGCCGGCCCCAGCAGACTTTGGCGCCATGAGCGAGGAATTCGAAGTCCACGGGCAGCACGATCACGCGGTCGAGCACGCCGCGCACGCCGATGCGCTGGGGCGCTGGGTCGCGATGTTCACGGCGGTGCTCGCCACCGTCGGTGCGATCATCAGCTACCAGAATGCCGGCAGTGAATCACTGGGGCTGGAACTCAAGAACGAGGCGATCCTGAAGAAATCCGCAGCCTCGGACCAATGGGCCTATTACCAGGCCAAGGGCATCAAGCAGGTCATTCTCGAGCATGCGGCCGGCGGCACCGCGGCCGAGCGTGCCGCACTTGCCGCCGAAGCGAAGCGCTACGCCGATCAGAAGGCGGAAATCCAGAAGGCCGCCCGCTCGCTCGACGAACAGGCGAAGTCCGCCGATGCGGCCAGTGCGCGGGCGTTCGAGCCGCACCACCATCTGGCGCAGGCACTGGCGCTGGTGCAGGTCGCGATCGCGCTCGCGGCGCTGACGGTGCTGACGCGCCAGCGCTGGCTGCTGCTGATCTCGGGCGTGAGCGCGCTGGCCGGCGGCGCGTTCTGGATCCTGGCCTGGCTCTGATCAGGCGCGCGCCAGCGGCAGCTGCAGCAGCGCCTCGACGATCCCGCGCAGCGTCTCCCTGAGCGGCGCGGCGCGCTGCGGGTCGTAGGCCGTACCGGCTTCGTCCATGTAGCAGGACTGGGCGAGTTCGATCTGCAGCGCGTGTACGCGCTGTTCCGGGTTGCCGTAGTGCCGCGTGATGTAGCCGCCCTTGAAGCGACCGTCGACGACGTGCGAGAAGCCCGTGGCCCGCTCGAGCTGCGCCCGCACCGCCGCGCTCACTTCCGGGCTGCAGGAGCGAGCACCGTAGGTGCCCAGATTGATGTCGGGCAGCCGGTTCGCGAACAACCGCGGCACTTCGCTCCGGATCGAATGCGCATCAAGCAGCACCGCGTAGCCATGGCGCTCGCGCACCAGCGCCAGCCGCCGGCGCAACTCATCGTGGTAGGGCTGCCAGTACTGCGCGCGGCGGCGCGTCACCTCGGCGGCGTCGATCGCAATGCGTCCATCCGCATACAACGCCTCGCCGGCAAAAGTCTGCACCGGGCACAGGCCGGTGGCCGGCCCGGTGGCATACAGGGCCGCATCGTCGGGAGGCCGATTGAGGTCGATCTGGTAACGCGTGTAGCGCGCGATGATCAGCGTGGCGCCGAGCGCGGCCGCGAATTCGTACAGCTCGGGAACGTGCCAGTCGGTATCCGGGAGCGTGCGCGCCAGCGGCGTCAGCTGCGGCGCCAGGTAGGCCGGCAGCGTCGTGCCCGAATGCGGCATGCTGATCACCAGCGGCGAACCGCCCGGCGCGAGGCTGTGCGTGTCGGCTGGATGCCGGCGTTCCTTCATCGCCGCAAACGCCGGGGTATTCATCCGCCGGCGAACATCCGTGGCCCCAGGTGCGCGAGCAGCTCGCCGGAGGTGATCAGCGCGCGCGCCGCGGCGATGTCGGGCGAGAAATAGCGATCGCGCCGGAGCCTCGGCACGCGTCGCCGCAACCGGGCATGCACCGCCTCGAGCGCCGTCGAGCTGCGCAGCGGGCGATGAAAATCGAGTCCCTGGGCCGCGGCCAGCAACTCGATCGCGACGATGTTCGAGGCATTGGCGGCCATCGCCAGCAGCCGGCGCGCCGCGTAGGTCGCCATCGACACGTGATCCTCCTGGTTGGCGGATGTGGGGATCGTATCCACGCTCGATGGATGCGCCAGCGCCTTGTTCTCGGAAGCCAGCGCCGCGGCCGTGACCTGCGCGATCATGAAGCCGGAATTCACGCCGCTGTTGGCGATCAGATAGGCCGGCAGCCCGCTCATCTTCGCATCGACCAGCAGCGCGATGCGCCGCTCGGCCAGCGAGCCGACCTCGGCGATCGCCAGCGCCAGCTGGTCGGCCGCGAACGCCACCGGCTCGGCGTGGAAATTGCCGCCGGAGATCACCTCGCCTTCGCGGGCGAAGACCAGCGGATTGTCGGTGACCGCGTTGGCTTCGCGCAGCAGCGTAGCGGCGGCAGTGCGCAGCAGGTCGAGCACGGCTCCCATCACCTGCGGCTGGCAGCGCAGCGAGTACGGATCCTGCACCCGCTCGCAGTCGATGTGCGAAGCACGGATGCGGCTGCCGCGCAGCAGCGATCGCAGCTGCGCGGCGACATCCGCCTGGCCAGGCTGGCGCCGCACCGCATGGATGCGCGCATCGAACGGCGCGTCGCTCCCCTTCATCGCGTCGACCGACATCGCGCCCGACAGGAGCGCCGCGGCGTAGACGGTCTCGATCTCGAACAGCCCGGCCAGCGCCAGCGCGGTCGAGACCTGCGTGCCGTTGAGCAGCGCCAGGCCTTCCTTGGCGGCCAGCCGCAGTGGCTTCAGGCCGGCGATGCGCAGTCCCCGCAGCGCCTCGAGCGTGCGGCCGCGATAGCGGACGTGGCCCACTCCCAGCAGCACCGCCGACAGATGCGCGAGCGGCGCGAGGTCGCCGGATGCGCCGACCGAGCCCTGGCCGGGCACCAGCGGGTAGACCCCGGCGCGCAACAGCGCCTGCAGCGCGCGCAGCGTCGACGCGCGCACGCCGGAATAGCCCTGCGCGAGGCTCGCGATCTTCAGCACCATCACCAGCCGCACGACCGCGTCGCTCAAGGGCTCGCCGGTGCCGGCCGCGTGCGAGAGCACGAGGTTGTGCTGCAGCTGCGCCAGCTCGCCGCGCGCGATGCGCGTCGAGGCGAGCGAGCCGAAGCCGGTGTTGACCCCATATGCGGTCCGGCCGCTGGCGATCAGTGCCTCGATGGTCGCACGCGAGCGGCGCACGCGCGCCAGGTCGGCGCGCGCGAGGTTCATGCGCGCCGGCGCGCGGTACACTTCGCGCAATCCCGCCAGTGTCAGCGCACCGACGCGCAAGTCTGTGCGGCGGACCATCACTGCGCGGCTCCGCCGGTGAGCATCGGCAGGTTGAGCTGGTGCTCGCGCGCGCATTGCAGGGCGATGTCATAGCCCGCGTCGGCATGGCGCATCACGCCGGTGGCCGGGTCGTTCCACAGCACGCGTTCGATGCGGCGCGCCGCGGCCGGCGTGCCATCGCAGACGATCACGACGCCGGCGTGCTGCGAATACCCCATGCCCACGCCACCTCCGTGGTGGATCGATACCCAGGTCGCGCCACTCGCGGTGTTGAGCAGTGCGTTGAGCAGCGGCCAGTCGGAGACCGCATCCGAGCCGTCGCGCATCGATTCGGTTTCGCGGTTCGGGCTGGCGACCGAGCCCGAATCGAGGTGATCGCGGCCGATGACGATCGGGGCCGCGAGTTCGCCGGAGGCGACCATCTCGTTGAAGGCCAGCCCGAGCCGGTGACGGTCGCCCAGGCCCACCCAGCAGATGCGGGCGGGCAGGCCCTGGAACTGGATGCGCTGCGCCGCCATGTCGAGCCAGCGATGCAGGTGCGCGTCGTTGGGTATCAGGGCGCGCACCTTCGCATCGGTCTTCGCGATGTCGGCCGGGTCGCCCGAGAGCGCCGCCCAGCGGAACGGGCCGATGCCGCGGCAGAACAGCGGCCGCACGTATTCGGGCACGAAGCCCGGGATGTCGAAGGCATCCTTCACGCCCTGGCCGAGCGCCACCTGGCGGATGTTGTTGCCGTAGTCGAAGGTCGGAATGCCGGCACGCTTGAAATGCAGCATCGCGCGCACGTGCACGGCCATCGACTCACTCGCGGCCTGGGTGACGCGGGCCGGGTCGGTCTTCTGCAGCGCTTCCCATTGCCCGACCGTCCAGCCCGCCGGCAGGTAGCCGTGCACCGGATCGTGCGCGGAAGTCTGGTCGGTGACCGCGTCGGGCCTGATGCCACGCTTGACCATTTCCGGCAGTACTTCGGCGGCGTTCGCGCACAGGCCGACCGACAGGGCTTCGCCGCGCTGGCCCGCGTCCGCGATCATCTGCAACGCCTCGTCGAGCGAGCGCGCCTGCCTGTCCAGGTAACGCGTGCGCAGGCGCATGTCGATGCTCGATTGGCGGCATTCGATCGCCAGCATCGAGGCGCCGGCCATCGTCGCCGCCAGCGGCTGCGCACCGCCCATCCCGCCCAGGCCCGCGGTCAGGACCCAGCGGCCGGCGAGCTGGCCGCCGAAATGCCGGCGGCCCATCTCGACGAAGGTCTCGTAGGTGCCCTGCACGATGCCTTGCGAGCCGATGTAGATCCACGAGCCCGCGGTCATCTGCCCGAACATCATCAGGCCGCGCCGGTCGAGCTCGTTGAAGTGTTCCCAGGTTGCCCAGTGCGGCACCAGGTTCGAATTCGCGATCAGCACGCGCGGCGCATCGGCATGGGTGCGGAATACGCCGACCGGCCGTCCGGACTGAATCAGCAGTGTCTCGTCATCGCCGAGCTTGCGCAGGGTCGCGACGATCGCGTCGTAGCATTCCCAGTTGCGCGCCGCCTTGCCGATGCCGCCGTAGACCACCAGATCGCCCGGCCGCTCGGCGACATCCGGATCGAGATTGTTCATGAGCATGCGCAGCGGCGCTTCGGTCAGCCAGGAGCGTGCGCTCAATGTCTTGCCGCGCGGCGCGCGGATTACCCGGGGTGCTTCCTTGTTCATTGTCTTCCACTCTGTATGTCGCTACGTAACCTGCCGATTGTCTCGCGATAGCGCGCTTCGATCTGCGCCGCTTGCCGGTGCACGCCGTCCCGGATCACCCAGTGGCCGCCGACCAGCACCTGCCGTGCGCGCGGCGCGGGGCTGTCGAACACCAGCGCACCGAGGTAATCCGCGCTGGCCTGCAGATCCCAGTCGCCCGCCTGCGCATCGTAGGTCACGAAGTCGGCGCTGCTGCCGGCGCCGCTCGCATGCTCGCCGCCGGCATGGGCGATGCGCAGCAGCCGGTCGGCCACGGCCGGTTCGTTCGCGGTGCTGAAGACATTGCGGCGGCCGCGCGCCAGGCGCTGCGACCACTCGAGCAGCCGCAATTCCTCGAGCGAGCTGCGGCCGATGTTGCTGTCGGACCCGATCGCCATCCGGCCGCCGGCTTCGAGGAATGGCGCGATCACGGGACAGCCATCGCCGAGGTCGGCTTCGGTGGTCGGGCACATCACGACCGTGGCCTGTGCCGCGCGCACCTGCGTGAGCTCCGCCTCGCTCGCGTGCGTAGCATGCACCAACGCCCATTTCTGCGAGAGCAGGCCGCGGGCCGCGAGCAGCGCCACCGGCGGCAGCCCGTGGTGGCTCAGGCAGGCCCGGACTTCGGCCGGTTGCTCGGCCACATGGATGTGCACGCAGCGGCACAGCGCATCGCCCTGCAGCGTTCCGTGCACGCGCGCGATCGTGTCGATGTCCACGGCGCGCAGGCTGTGGAAGGCCACGCCGAGCGTCACGGCGCCGCCGGCCGGGTAGCGGCGGCCGAGTTCGCGCCAGTCCTCGAGGAACTGGCTGGTGTCGCGCACAAATGGCAACTGGCCGGGCTGCGGTGGCGCGGCGCCGAAATCGGCATGCTGGTACAGCGTGGGCAGCAGCGTGAGGCGCATGCCGGTGCATTCCGCGGC
The DNA here is from genome assembly GCA_028870705.1 of Gammaproteobacteria bacterium. Taxonomy (GTDB): domain Bacteria; phylum Pseudomonadota; class Gammaproteobacteria; order Steroidobacterales; family Steroidobacteraceae; genus FEN-1191. The sequence continues at coordinate 30,273 of JAGWPD010000030.1, read as the reverse complement.
CGCCGCGACCGCCTGATCCGCATCGAGTGATTGCCGGTCGCCGAGACGGTGCAGGTAGAGGAATTCCGCGACCGAGGTGTAGCCGCCGCGCAGCAGCTCCAGGTAGCAGCGCGCCGCGATCGCCTCGAGGTCTTCGCGCCGCAGCCGCCCGGCCAGCGCGTACATCGCCGCGCGCCAGCTCCAGAAATCATCGTGCGAACCCGCGGCGCGCTGCGTCCACGCGCCCAGCGCGCGCTGGAAGGCGTGGCAGTGCGCGTCGACGAGGCCGGGCAGCGTCAGGCCGGGAATCGCCGCCCCGCCCGCCGGCGCTGCCGTCGAGATGCCGGTCAGCTTGCCGGCCGCGTCGATCTGGACGGTGGCATCGCGCAGCCAGCGGCCGTCCAGCCACAGGTTGGCGTAGGTGACTGCGCTCTGCGCCGTGCCGGCTCCCGCTCGCATCCCCGGCATGTTAGCACCGCATGGCGTCGCCGGTGCGGGGCGGGTAATCTCGCGCCCATGTCCGCGCTCGCCGCAACACGCATCATCGCCAACGGCAGGATCTGGACGGCCGCGCCCGCCCTGGTTGCGCCGGCCGGTGGCGTCGCCGTCGAATCGCTGGCGATCGCCGCTCGGGATGGGCGCATCGCCGCAGTGGGCCCGCTGGCAGAACTGCGGACGCAATTCCCGCAGGCCGAACTGGACGATGTGGGCGGGCGGCTGGTCACGCCGGGCTTCATCGACTGCCACACGCACATCGTGCACGCCGCCAATCGCGCCGCGGAGTTCGCGCGCCGGCTGGCCGGCGAGAGCTACCAGAGCATCGCCCGTGCGGGCGGCGGGATCCTCGCCACGGTCAGGGCGACGCGCGCGGCGACGCTGCCGCAGCTGGTCGAGGCGGCGTTGCCGCGCGTCGACGCGCTGCTGGCCGAGGGCGTGACGACGCTCGAAATCAAATCGGGTTATGGGCTGGACCTGGAAACCGAACAACGCATGCTGCAGGCGGCGCGCGCGATCGGCCGGCAGCGGCCGCTCACGGTCATGACCACGTACCTCGGCGCGCACACCGTGCCACCCGAGCACGCGAGCGACGCTGACGGCTACGTGACTCGACTGTGCAATGAGCTGATTCCGGCGATGGCGGCGAGTGGCCTGGCCGATGCCTTCGACGCCTACTGCGAAACCCTGGCGTTCTCGGCCGGGCAGGTGGCACGCGCTTTCGCGGCGGCGCGCACCCACGGGCTGCCGGTCAAGCTGCATGCCGACCAGCTGTCGAACACGCACGGCGCGCTGCTGGCGGCGCAGCACCACGCGCTGTCGGCCGACCATCTCGAGTACACCGACGAGGCGGGCGTCGGCGCGCTTGCCGCCGCCGGGAGCGTCGCGGTACTGCTGCCAGGGGCGTACTACTTCCTGCGCGAGAGGCAACGCCCGCCGCTGGCCGCATTGCGCCGCGCCGGCGTGCCGATCGCCGTGGCCACCGACTGCAATCCCGGCACTTCGCCGCTGACCTCGATCCTCGCGGCGATGAACCTGGCGGCGGTGGAATTCGGGCTCGAGGTCGGCGAGTGCCTGGCTGGCGTGACGCGGCATGCGGCGCAGGCGCTCGGCGTGCAGGCGGAGGCGGGCACGATCAGCGCGGGCAAGTGGTGCGACCTGGCCGTCTGGGACGTGGCGGAACCCGCTGAACTGGTGCACAACCTCGGCGCGCGCCCCCTGCACCGCCGCTATTGGCACGGCCAGCCTGGTCCATGAACGAGCCTGCCGGCGCGCGCGAGCGGCGCATCGCGCACCTCGACATGGACGCCTTCTACGCGTCGGTGGAATTGCTGCGCCATCCGCGGCTCGAGGGCTTGCCGGTCGTGATCGGCGGCCGGCGCCGCGCGGGCAGCAGCGCGCGCGCGGGCAGCGAAGCGGCGGGAAGCGAGTTTGCGCGGCTGGCGAGTTACCAGGGGCGCGGGGTGGTCACCACCGCGACCTACGCGGCGCGGGAGTTCGGCGTGCATTCGGGCATGGGGCTGATGCAGGCGGCGCGGCTGTGTCCCGCCGCAATCCTGCTGCCGGCGGATTTCGACGAGTACCGCCGCTACTCGCGGCTGTTCAAGGCAGCGCTCGCGCAACTCGCGCCGCGCATCGAGGATCGCGGCATCGACGAGGTCTACATCGACTTCGATGCGGTCGCCGGCGGTGCGGAGCAGGGCGGGCGGATCCTGGCGCAGCGGATCCAGCAGGCGATACGTGTGGCCACGGGCCTGAGCTGCTCGATCGGCGTGGCGCCCAACAAGCTGCTCGCCAAGCTGGCGAGCGAATTCGACAAGCCCAATGGCATCACGATCATCCATGCGACCGACCTGGCCGCGCGCGTCTGGCCGTTGCCCTGCCGCAAGCTCAATGGCGTGGGCCCGAAGGCCAGCGCACGGCTCGAACAGCTTGGTGTGCGCACGATCGGCGAGCTGGCGCGCTGCGAGCCGCGCTGGCTGATCGAGCAGTTCGGCCGCCACCACGGGCAGTGGTTGCACGAGATCTCGTGGGGCCGCGATGAGCGCGACCTGAGCATGCACAGCGAGCCGGTGTCGATGAGTTGCGAGACCACCTTCGAGCGCGACTTGCACGCGGTGCGCGACCGGCCGGAGCTGAGCGCGGTATTCACCTCGTTGTGCGCACGACTGGCGGCCGACCTGGCCCGGCACGGCTACGCGGGCCGGACGATCGGTGTGAAGCTGCGCTATGACAACTTCCAGTCGGTCACGCGCGCGCAGACGCTGGAATTCCACACCGCGGACGCGACCGTGATCCGCCGCACCGCCGGCCAGTGCCTGAAGCGCGCGCCACTCGAGCGACGGCTGCGCCTGCTGGGAGTGCGGGTCGGCAACCTGGTGAATGCGGCAGCGGCGCAGCCCACGCACACTCCGCAGTCGCTGGATCTGTTCTGAGCGGCCGCGCCGGTCGGCCTGCCGGCGCCAATCGGCTATGATGGCTGCATGAGCAACGAATCACTGCACGAGGCCCTGGCCCGGCTGCACGCGGAATTGCAGGCGGCCCCGCAGCTCGACGAGGAATCGCGCCGCCTGCTGCAGGCAATCGCAGCGGATGTCGGTCGCGCTTCCCAGGGTGGGAATCCCGCCACGGGCGGCACGGCCGACCTGGGCCATGCGCCGCGCCTGGAAGCGCTGGCGGTGCGCTTCGAGGCAGGGTATCCGGCTCTGGCCGCGCGCCTGCGCGGCATCGTCGATGCGCTCGGGCGCATCGGCCTGTAAGCGGCACCGGTCGCTAGCTCGCCGGGGCGGGCGGCGCCGTGGCGCGCGGCCCCTTCATCCGCTGCACGATCACGAAAAACAGCGGCGCGAAGAACAACCCGAGCACGGTCGCGGCCAGCATCCCGCCGAAGACGCCGGTGCCGATCGCGATGCGCCCCGCGGCGCCGGCGCCGGTGCTCAGCACCAGCGGCAGCACGCCCAGCATGAATGACAGCGAGGTCATCAGTATCGGCCGCAGCCGTATGCGCACCGTCTGCAGGATCGCCGCGGTCATCTCCATGCCGCCCTCGTACAGGTTCCGGGCGAATTCGACGATCAGGATCGCATTCTTGGCCGTCAGGCCCACCGTGGTCAGGAGCCCCACCTGGAAGTAGACGTCGTTGGCGAGGCCGCGGGTCCAGGCGGCAAGCAGCGCGCCGATCACGCCCAGCGGCACGACCAGCATCACCGAGAAGGGCAGCGCCCAGCTCTCGTAGAGCGCCGCAAGGCACAGGAACACGAACACGATCGAGATCGCGTACAGCGCCGGCGCCTGCGAGCCGGAGAGTTTTTCCTGGTAGGAGAGGCCCGACCACTCGTAGCCGATGCCCGCCGGGAGCTTGGCCACCAGCGCCTCGACCCGCGCCATCGCGGTGCCGCTGCTGACGCCGCGCGCGGGCTCGCCGACGATCTCGATCGACGAGCTGCCGTTGTAGCGCTCCAGCGCCGTTGCGGTCAGCGCCCAGGCGCCGCTCGCGATCGCCGACAGCGGCACCATCTCGCTGTTCCCGTTGCGCACGAACCAGCGGTCGAGGTCGGCCGGCTGCATGCGGTACGGCGCGTCGGCCTGGATGTAGACCTTCTTGACGCGGCCGCGATCGATGAAATCGTTGACGTAGACGCCGCCGATGGCGCTCGAGATGGTGTCGTTGACATCGGCGATCGACAGCCCCAGCGCTCTGGCCTTCACCTGGTCGACCCGCAGGTGGAACTCCGGCTGGTCGCTGAGGCCGTTGATGCGCACGCGCGCCAGGTCCGGATCGGCCCTGGCCGCGTCGAGGAACTGGTCGCGCGCGCGCGCCAGGACGTCGCGGCCGACGCCGCCGACGTCCTTGAGTTCCAGATCGAAGCCGTTAGTGGTGCCGAGGCCGCGGATCAGCGGCAGGGAAGTGACGGTGATGCTCGCGTCACGGAATCCCGCGGCCGCCTGGTTCGCGCGACGGGCGGTGCTCGCCGCCGACAGCGAGGCCGCCTTGCGCTCGCTCCAGTCGCGCAGCAGTATGAACGACATGCCAGTGTTCTGGCCGTTGCCGCTGAAGCTGCGACCGGCGACCGAGAACACGGCGCTGACCGAGCCCGTGTCGGCGCGCAGCACGCCCTCGAGCTGCTTCTGCGCCTCGATCGTGCGCTGCAGGGTGGAGCCGGGCGGCAGCTGCATGATCGCGATCAGCGAACCCTGGTCCTCCTCGGGCAGGAACGCGGTGGGCAGCGTGACGAACAGCAGCGCGAGCAGGCCGATCAGCCCGGCGTAGACCAGCAGGGCGCGCCGCGTGTGCGGCAACAGCCGCCGCACGGCTTCCTGGTAGCGCGCGCTCAACTGTTCGAAGCGCCGCTCGAGCCGGGCCAGCAGCCCCGTGCCGTGCGGGTCGGCCACGTCGGCGCGCCGCAGCAAGGTCGCGCACAGCGCCGGCGTCAGTGTCAGCGCGACCAGCACCGAGAGGATCATCGCCGCGACGATGGTCACCGAGAACTGGCGGTAGATCGCGCCGGTGGAGCCGCCGAACAGCGCCATCGGCACCAGCACCGCCGACAGCACCAGCGCGATGCCGAGCAGTGCGCCGGTGATCTGCTCCATCGAGCGGCGCGTCGCCGCGCGCGCATCGAGTCCTTCCTCACGCATGATGCGTTCGACGTTCTCCACCACGACGATGGCATCGTCGACCAGCAGGCCAATCGCGAGCACCATGCCGAACATCGTGAGCGTGTTGATCGAATACCCGAGCACCGCCAGCACCGCGAAGGTGCCGAGCAGCACCACCGGCACCGCGACCGCCGGGATCAGCGTGGCGCGCAGGTTCTGCAGGAACAGGAACATGATCAGCACCACCAGCACCACCGCCTCGAACAGCGTCTTGACCACTTCGAAGATCGAGATGCGCACGAAGCGGGAACTGTCGTAGGCCATGCGGTAGGCGAGCCCCGGCGGGAAGTACTGCGCCAGTTCCGCGATGCGCGCTTTGACCGCGTCGGCGGTCTGCAGCGCGTTGGCATCGGAGGCCAGCGACATGCCCACTGCCACCGACGGCACGCCGTTGATGCGCGTGGATGCATTGTAGGTCTCGGCGCCGAGTTCGACCCGCGCCACGTCGCTGAGCCGCACCGCCGAACCGTCGCTGTTGACGCGCAGCACGATGTCGCGGAACTGCTGCGGCGTGGTGAGCTTGCTCTGCGCGGTGACCAGCGCGTTGAGCTGCTGCCCGTCGACCGCCGGCTGGCTGCCGAGCTGCCCGGCCGCGACCTGCGTGTTCTGCGCCATGATCGCGGCCGACACGTCCGCCGGCATCAGGTGGAACTGGTCGAGCCGGTAGGGGTCGAGCCAGATGCGCATCGCATAGCCCGAGCCGAACATCTGCGCGGTGCCGACGCCGTTGACGCGGCTGATCGGGTCGAGCAGCGTCGAGGCGATGTAGTCGCCGATGTCCTCGCGCGACATGCGGCCGTCGGGCGAATAGAAGGCGGTCACCGTCAGGAATCCCTGCGTGGACTTGTTGACGGTCACGCCCTGTGCCTGCACCGCCTGAGGCAGGCGCCGCACCGCCTGCTGCAGCTTGTTCTGCACCTGCACCTGCGCGATGTCGGCGTTGGTGCCGGCCTCGAACGTCAGCGAGATGTCGGCGAAGCCCTGCGAATTGCTGGTCGAAGACATGTACACCAGGTGATCGATGCCGGTCATCGACTGCTCGATGACCTGGGTGACCGATTCCTCCAGCGCGCGCGCCGAGGCTCCGGGATAGCTGGCGCTGATGGTCACCGTGGTCGGCGCGATGTTCGGATATTGCTCGACCGCCAGCCGGCGGATCGACAGCGCGCCGGCCAGCATGATGATGATCGCGATGACCCAGGCGAAGATCGGCCGGTCGATGAAGAATCGTGCCATCGCCGCCGGGCTCAGCCGCGCGAGAGCGTGGCGGGGTCGACCACCGTCGCGCTGACGGCGTCACCCGGACGCACTTTCTGCTGCCCCTGCACGATGATGCGTTCGCCGGCGTTGAGGCCAGCGAGCACGCGCCATTGATTGTCGGGCGCGGCCTCGACCTGCACATCGCGCAGCTCGACATGGTTGCCGGCATTGACCACCAGCACGGTGGCATCGCCGCGGGCGGTGCGGCTGACGGCCTGCTGCGGCACCAGCAGCGCCGCGTGGGCCACGCCCACCGCCAGCAGCGCGCGCACGTACATGCCCGGCAGCAACGTGCCCCTGGCATTCGGGAATACCGCCCGCAGCGTGATCGCGCCGGTGCTCTCGCTCTCGGTGACGCCGGTGAATTCGAGCCGCCCGGTCTCGCCATGGACGCTGCCATCCTCGAGCTGCAGCCGCACGCTCGCGCCGTTGGCGTCCACGCGCGCCAGCGAGCCGGCCTCGAGCTGTTGTCGCAGCCGCAGCACCTCGGCCGCCGACTGCGTCAGGTCGACGTACATCGGCGAGTACTGCTGCACGGTGGTGAGCGGCGCGTCCTGGTTGGCGGTGACCAGCGCCCCTTCGGTGAACGCGGACGTGCCGATACGCCCGGAGATCGGCGCCACGATGCGCGTGTACCCCAGGTTGATGCGCGCGGCTTCCAGCGCGGCGCGCGCGACCGACTGCTGTGCCTCGGCCTGGCGCAGGTTCGCGGTGATGTCGTCGCGGTCCTGCTGGCTGACATCGCCGGCGCTGGCGAGCTTGAGGTAACGGTCGTGCTTGAGGCGCACCGTCATTTCATTGGCGTCGGCGCTCGCGACCTGCGCCTGCGCGCTGTCAAAGGCGGCCTGGTACGGCGCCGCGTCGAGCTGGTAGAGCGGCTGCCCGGCCGTGACCAGCGCGCCCTCGGTGAACAAGCGCCGCTGGATGATGCCGCTCACCTGCGGCCGCACCTGCGCGATGCGAAACGCCACCGTGCGGCCCGGCAGCTGCGTGGTGATCTCGGTGCGCTGCGGCTGCGCCACGATGATGCCGACCGGCACGGCAGCCTCCGCGCCACCCGCCTGCCCGGAACTGCCGCAGCCGCAGCTGGCCGCGACCGCCATCACCAGCGACACCAGGCCCGTAATACGCAGCATCGTCATCTGAAGGAATCTCCCGCCATCCAGGCGCACGATTATCAGGGGCCGCGGCCCCGTTCCCGGCGCCGGCAGGTGCAAGTTACGCGACTTTAATGGATGGATCGACAGCCGCGGCCCAGGCCAGCAGTCCGCCTTCCAGGTCGACCACGCTTTGAATGCCGGCGCGGGCCGAAAGTTCACAGGCACTCTGGCTGCGGCGGCCCGAGCGGCAGACGAACACGAGCGGCGAGTGCGCAGGCAATTCGCCGATCCGGCGCGCCAGCTGTCCCAGCGGGATGTTGACCGACCCGTCGAGGTGGCCGGCCTCGTATTCGTATGCCTCACGCACGTCCACGACCGTGGGGGCCGCCTGCCCGGCAGCGCCCGCGGCGCCCAGCCGCCGCTGCAGTTCATGCGCGTCGACGCGCGGCCAGAGCGGCGCTGCATCGAGCGCGCAGGAAGCAGCGCTGTCGGCGAGCGTCCGGATCGTGGGCGCGTCGCCGCAGACGGCGCAGTCGCTGCGCCTGCGGAACCGGAATTCGTGCCACTCCATCGCCAGGGCGTCATAGGTCAGCAGCCGGCCGACCAGCGGCGCGCCGATTCCGAGCACGACCTTGATCGCTTCGGTGGCCTGCAGAGCGCCGAGCATGCCGGGCAACACGCCGAGCACGCCGGCTTCGGCGCAGCTCGGCGCCGCGCCGGCGGCCGACTCCGGGAACAGGCAGCGATAGCACGGTCCCTGGCCCGGCAGGTAGGTCATCGCCTGCCCCTCGAAGCGATGGATCGCCGCCGACACCAGCGGCAGGCGCAGCAGCACGCACGCGTCGTTGACGAGGTAGCGCGTAGCGAGCCGGTCGCTCCCGTCGATGATGCAATCATGGCCGGCCAGCAGCTCGCGCGCGTTCGCCGCGCGCAGCTCGACCTGGTGCGCGACGACATCGATCTCGTCGTTGAGCGAGCGCAGCCGCGCCCTGGCGCTGAGCGCCTTGCCGGCGCCGACGCTGGCGGTGTCGAACAGCAGCTGGCGCTGCAGGTTGGAAAGTTCGACCTGATCGTGGTCGACGATCGCGAGCGTGCCGACGCCTGCGGCCGCGAGGTACAGGCTCGCGGGCGAGCCGAGTCCGCCCGCGCCGACCACCAGCACGCGCGCGGCCTTGAGCCGCTCCTGCCCGGCCGCGCCGATCTCGGGCAGCAGCAGGTGGCGGCTGTAGCGCGCACGTTCCGTTGGGCTGAGCGTCATGAGCTCAACCGCCGCTCAGTGCGCAGATCAGGTGGATCTCGTCGCGCGCCCCGACCGCTTCATCGAGCGTATGCACCTCGCGCTGGTTGACGAAGATGCGGATGTGCGGGCGTATCCGGTCCTGCTCGTCGATCATCCGGAAGCGCATGCCCTGGTGCTGGCGCTCGATGTCGGCGAGGATCTCCGCCACGCTGGCCCCGCGGGCGCTGATGCTGGCTCCGCCGCCGGTGTAGTCGCGCAGCGGGGAGGGGACGCGGACGATGTTCACGCCATGACCCCCAGGCGCTCAGCTGGCGTGGGTGACGGAGTAGATCTCCGGCAGGTGGCGCGCGATGCAGCGCCACGACCCGCCCTCATCGCCGCTCGCCCAGACTTCGCCCTGTGTCGTGCCGAAATAGAGTCCCAGCCGCGCGGCGCCGTCATCGCACATCGCCTGGCGCAGCACCGTGAACCAGGCCTGCGTGCGCGGCAGGCCGCGGTCCTGGCGGCGCCAGCTCCGGCCCGCGTTGCGGCTGACATAGACCGCCGGCTTTCCGCCCGGCGCGGTGCGCGGCCAGACGCTCGAGCCGTCCATCGGCAGCACCCACACCGTATCGGCATCGCGCGGATGCGCGACGATCGGAAAGCCGATGTCGCCGACCTTCTTCGGCATGCGCTCGCCGATGCGCACCCAGCGGTGCGCCGGTCGGTCGAGCCGGTAGCTGCCGCAGTGATTCTGCTGGTAGAGCCGATCGGGCTGGAGCGGATGCTGGATCACGCAGTGCGGGTCGTGGCCGAATTCCGCTTCCGGGTCGGGCAGGAAAGTCGCCGCCACGCCCCGGTTGAGTGGCGCCCAGTCGGCGCCGCGGTCGGTGGACTCGAACACGCCGCCGACCGAGATCGCCAGGTACAGGTGGCGCGCGTCGCGCGGATCGACGCGGATCGAGTGCAGCAGCTCGCCATCCGGCGTGCGCTGGCCCGCCGCCCAGCGCGGATTCATCGGATGGTCGTTGAAGCCCGCCACGGGTTCCCAGTGATCGCCGTGGTCGCCCGAACGGAACAGTCCGGCGGGCGCGCTGCCCGCGTACCAGACGCCGGGTTCGGAGGCGTGCCCCGGCGTGAGCCAGAACACGCGTTCGACCGCGCGCGGATTCTCGCCTTCACGCGCCTTGCGGAATGCGGGCGGCGCGAGCGCCTCGCGCCACTTGCGGCCGCGATCATCCGAAACGTATACCGTCGGTCCGAGGTGGCCGGTCTTCGCGGCCATCGCCAGCCGGCGCGGCTCGCGCGGATCCTGCACGACGTGATGGATGATATGGCCGAGGAATTGCGGCCCCGCAAGCTGCCAGTTGCGCCGCCGGGCATCGGGGTGCAGGGCGAAGACACCCTTGCGGGTGCCGATCCACAGCGTGCTGGCCATACCTGAGCGAGAGAATCCGCGCCGGCCGCCAGGCTGTCAAGTGACCGGCTGGAACTGCAGGGCCGCGAGCCGCGCGTACAGGCCTTCGCCGCGGATCAGCTCGGCGTGGCTGCCCTGCGCGACGATGCGACCCTGGTCCATCACCACGATGCGGCCCAGCCGCTGGATGGTCGCGAGCCGATGCGCAATGACCAGCGTGGTGCGGGCGCGGCCCCCGTGGCCGGCCATCAGGTTCGCCAGTCCCTGCTGCACGTGACGCTCGTTCTCGGCGTCGAGCGCGCTGGTCGCCTCATCGAGCAGCAGTACGGGCGCGTCGCGCAGCATCGCGCGCGCGATCGCCAGCCGCTGGCGCTGCCCGCCGGAGAGCGTGACGCCGCGCTCGCCGACGCGCGTCTGGTATCCCTGCGGCAGCTGGCGCACGAATTCATCGGCGGCGGCGGCCACGGCCGCCGCGCGCACCTCGTCATCGCCGGCCCCGGGCCGCCCGTAACGGATGTTGTCGGCGATGCTGCCGGCGAAGATCACCGCTTCCTGCGCGACCACGGCGATCTGTGCGCGCAGCTGCGCCGGATCGAGCTTGGCGATATCCACGCCGTCCAGCAGGATGCGTCCCGCACCCGGATCGAAGCAGCGCAGCAGCAGCTGGAACACCGTGGACTTCCCGGCACCCGAAGGCCCGACCAGCGCGACCGCCTCGCCGGGCGCCACGGCCAGGCTGAACTCCGCGAGCGCGGCATGATCCGGGCGTGTCGGGTAGGCGAAGCGCACGCCACTGAATTCCAGCCGTCCCTGCACCGGCGTGGGCAAGTGGTCCGGAACGGCGGGCGCGCGCACCTGCGCTTCGGTCGCGAGGATCTCCATCAGGCGCTCAGTCGCGCCGGCGGCCCGCTGCACTTCACCCCACAGTTCGCTCAATGCGCCCACCGAGCTGGCCAGGATCACCGCATAGAGCACGAACTGGCCGAGCTGCCCGCCGCTCATGCGCCCGGCCAGCACGTCGATCGCGCCGATCCAGAGCACGCCGACGATGCTGGCGCCGACCAGCATGAACACGGCCGCGGTCATCACCGCGCGGAAGCGCGTGCGGCGGATGCCGCTGGCGAAGGCCAGCTCCGTGGCGTCGGAGAACTGACGTCGATCCGCTGGCTCGTGCGTATAGGCCTGTACGGTTGGCATCGCGTTCAGCACTTCGCTCGCCAGCGCCGAGGTCTCGGCGATGCGATCCTGCGCCGCGCGCGACAGGCCGCGCACGCGCCGCCCCATCAGGATGATCGCCACCAGCACCAGCGGCACGCTGAGGAAGGCGATCGCGGTGAGCTTCGGGCTGGTCACGCCCATCATCACCAGCGCGCCGAGCGCCATCACGATGCTGCGCAGCGCGAACGACGCGGACGAGCCGATCACGGTCTGCACCAGGGTCGTGTCGGCAGTCAGCCGCGAGAGCAGTTCGCCGGTGCGCACGCGCTCGAAGAATTCCGTCGACAACGACAGCACGTGGCCGAACACGCGGTTGCGCACGTCCGCGACCACGCGCTCGCCGATCCAGGTGACCAGGTAGTAGCGGCTCGCCGAAGCCAGGCCCATGACGACGGTCACGGCGAGCAGCCCGAGGAAGTACCGGCCGACATGCGCCGCGTCGCCGCGGCTGAAGCCGTGGTCGATGACTTCGCGCGCCGCCACCGGCAACAGGAGCGATGCGCCCGCGGCGATCGCCAGCGCCAGCAGCGCCAGCATGATCAGCACGCGATGCGGCCGCACGAATGGCGCCAGCGCCGCGAGCGGCGCCAGGCGGCGCGGCGCGGGCCGCACGCCCGCGCCATACGCCGCCCCGAGGCGGAACTCCTTGGCTGGCTCCATTGCGCTATTCTATGGCGTCCGGCCGGCAAGTCCCCGAGGAGTTTCCATGAGCATTTCGATGTACCAGGCGTCCGCCCCCGTATTCGACCGCAGCCTCGGCAACCTGACCGCGATCCTCACCAAGGCCGCGGCCTGGGCCGAGGGGCGCAAGATCAACCCGGCGGTCCTGCTGGCCGCGCGCCTGGCGCCCGACATGTTCCCGCTCACGCGCCAGATCCAGATCGCCTGCGATTTCGCCAAGGGCACCTGCGCGCGGCTCGCGGCCGTGGAGCCGCCCAGGTTCGAGGACAACGAGGCCAGCTTCGATGATTTCCAGGCGCGCATCGCCAGCACGCGCCGGTTCGTCGCCACGCTCACGCCAGCGCAGATCGACGGCTCGGAAACCCGGCAGATCAACGTCAAGGCCGGTCAGCGGGAGTTGTCGTTCAAGGGCCTGGCGTACCTCACCGGCTACGCGCTGCCGAATTTCTATTTCCACTACACGACCGCGTACGCCATCCTGCGCCACAACGGACTGGAACTGTCCAAGCCGGATTTCATCGGCCTGGTCTGAAGCGGAGCGGCACGGGAACAACCATGCGCATCCTGCGTTACGCATTGATCGGTTTCGGTGCCGTGCTGCTGCTGCTCGCGGCCGCACTGGCCTACGTGCTGGTGTTCTTCGATCCGAATGCGCACAAGCAGGAGCTCGCGCAGCTGGTGCGCGAGCAGACGGGGCGCGAACTCAGCGTGCCCGGCGAGCTGAAGCTGCGTCTTTATCCGTGGCTCGCGATCGAGGTCGGCCGCGCGACGCTGGGCAACGCGCCTGGCTTCGGCGCCGAGCCGATGCTGGAATTCGACCATGCGCGCCTCGGCGTGAAATTGCTGCCGCTCCTGCGCCGTGAGATCGAGATTGGCGCGGTGACCGTCGAGTCGCCGACGATCCGGCTGGCGGTCGATGCCGCCGGTCATGACAACTGGTCCGACCTCGGCCAGGGCAAAGGCCAGGAAACCGGGCCGGCCAGCGGCCCCGCGCCGAAATTCTCGGTGGCGAGCATGCGCATCGTCGACGGCACGCTGCGCTACCTCGACCGCAAGGGCGGCACCGACATCGCGGTGCGTAATTTCAATCTCGAGACCGGCGCGCTCAGGCCGGGGCAGGCATTCGACCTGCAGCTCGGCGGAACGGTACGGCAGGCCAAGGGCCTCGAGGTGCAGATCGATCTGCGCGGCCAGGCCACGCTCGACACGGCGGCGAGCCGCTACCAGCTGGCGAAGCCGGAGGTGAAGCTGCAGCTCAAGGGTTCCGGCTTCCCGGCCGAAGGCCTGCCGGTCGAGCTGCGCTTTGCCGGCATCGACGCCGACCTCAAGGCGCAGACCCTGAAACTGCCCGGCATGGAAGTGCGCGCTGCCGGCGCCACGCTCACGGGGGCGCTGCAAGGCACGAGGATCCTCGATGCGCCGGCCATCGGCGGTCCGGTGCAGCTCGCGAGCATTCCGCTGCGCGCCCTGCTGGATAAGTTCGGCATCAGATTGCCGGCGACGCGCGATCCGGCCGTGTTCGGCGCCTGCGCATTCAGCGGCACGCTGGCCGCGAGCGGCAAGTCGATCATGCTGTCGGGGCTGCGCCTGCGCGTCGATGACACGACTGCAACGGGCCGCGCGGGCATCGGCGACCTCGACACCACCGCGCTCGATTTCGACCTCCATGTCGACCGCATCAACGCGGATCGTTACCTCGCCCCCGCGCCGGCCACGCCGGCGCAACCGCAGGCCGCCGCTGCGCCACCGACGCCGCTTCCGGTCGCGCTGCTGCGCGGCCTCGACATGCACGGCGCGCTGACGGTCGGGCAGGCGGTGTTCGCGGGGCTGCAGTACCAGAACCTGCGCGTGGGCCTGAACGCGGCCGACGGCCGCGTGCGCGTGTACCCGTCCGAGGCGCAGATGTACGGTGGCCAGTACAGCGGCGACATCGGCATCGACGCCACCGGCAAACTGGCGCGTGTCAGTTTCGACGAGCACGTCACCGGCGTCGATTTCGCGCCGCTGTTCCACGACATGTTCGAGACCAGGCGCGTGTCGGGCCGCGGCAACGCGGCGATCAGGGCCAGCGCGGTCGGCGCCGATTCGGCCGCGTTGCTGCGCACGCTCACCGGCACGGTCGAGTTCCATGTCGACAATGGGGCGCTCGAGGGCGCCGATCTCTGGTACGAAATACGCCGCGCCCGTGCGCTGCTGAAGCAGGAGCCGATTCCGGCGCGCACCGGCCCCGAGCGCACGCCGTTCACGGCCGTATCCGCCACCGGCCGCATCACCAACGGCGTGCTCGCCAACGACGACCTGATCGCCGCGCTCCAGTACCTGCAGGTCAAGGGCCACGGCACCGCCGATATCGCCGCCGGCACGCTCGACTATCACCTCGAGGCCACCGTGCAGAAGATTCCGGACAATGCGGCGGATGCGGCCGGCGCCGGCGACCTGAGCGGTTACGCCGTCCCGGTGACCGTCACGGGCAGCTTCGGTGCGCCAAAGGTGCGGCCGGACCTCGCGGGGCTGGTCAAGGCGCGCATGCAGCAGGAAATCGACAAGAAGAAAGACGAGCTGAAGCAGAAACTCCAGGACAAGTTGCAGGACAAGCTCAAGGGCCTGTTCGGCAACTGACGGCCGGACTCAAGGCGGCACTGACGCCGCGCGGGCAGGATCGCGTCGATGAAGCAAAAGCTGTGGATTGCAGCGCTCCTGGGCGCGATGGCGCTGTGGTTCCTGCCGTTGCAGACCTACCGGCTGTTCAATCCCGATGAGGGCCGCTACGCGGAGATTCCGCGCGAGATGGTCGCCAGCGGCGACTGGGTCACGCCGCGCCTCGATGGATTGAAGTATTTCGAGAAGCCGCCACTCCAGTACTGGGCCACCGCCGTGGCCTACGAGCTGTTCGGCGAGCACGAGTGGACCGCGCGGCTGTGGATCGCGCTGAGCGGGTTCCTCGGCCTGCTGCTCACCGCGTGGATCGGCGCGCGGCTCTATGGCGCAGCGACCGGCATGCTCGCTGCGCTGGTGCAGGCGGGTTCGCTCCTCTACCTCGGGCTCGCGCGCATCTCCACGCTGGACATGGGCCTGACGGTGACGCTGGAACTGGCGCTGGCCGGGCTGCTGCTGCTGACCGCTCCGTCCGCATCGCGTGGCGATGAGCGGCGCGGCGCGTGGCTGCTGGCGCTGGGCGTGGCGCTCGCATTCCTGTCCAAGGGACTCGTCGGCATCCTGATCCCGGCCGCCGTCGCGGGCATCTACATGCTGTTGCGGCGCGAATGGAGCCTGCTGTGGCGCTCGCGGCCGTGGTGGACGCTCGCGGCGCTGGCGCTGTTCGCGGCACCCTGGTTGTGGCTCGTGGAGCAGCGCAACCCCGGCTTCGCGCAGTTCTTCTTCGTGCACGAGCAGTTCACGCGCTTCCTCACGCGCGTGCACCAGCGCTACCAGCCCGACTGGTTCTTCATTCCGGTGCTGCTGGCCGGCTTCATGCCGTGGACCCCGCTGCTGCCGGCGATCGTCCGTCGCAGCTGGCGCGATCTGCGCACCGGCGATCGCGGCACGCTGCTGCTCGCGCTCTGGGCCGCGTTCTGCTTCGTGTTCTTCAGCCTGTCGCAATCGAAACTGGTGCCGTACATCCTGCCGCTGTTTCCGGCGCTGAGCCTGCTGGCCGCGCGCGCGCTCGGCTCGCTCGAACGAGCCAGGCTCCGCCTGGCGCTGGCCATCTCGGCACTCGTCTGGCTCGCGCTGGGCGCGCTGGCGCTGTGCCTGTGGTGCTGTCCTGGTGTCGCGGCACGCCTGGCAGTTCCGGCCGAGCCGGCCATCGGTGCAATTGCCGGAGGCCTGCTGCTGGCCGGCCTGGTCACGGCAACGGCGGCCTGGCAGGCGGTGCGCCGCGGCGCCCTGCCGGCAGCCGCGCTGGCGGCACTTGGGGTGGCGGCGCTCCTGGGCGTGCTGCTGCCCGCCGCGGGTGAGCTGGCGCGGCAACGCGAACCGCAGGAACTCGTTGCGGCCGCATCGGGCCACCTGCGGGCCACGACCGCCTTCTATTGCGTGGATGACTACGAGCAGTCGATTCCTTTCTATCTGCGCCGCACCTGCACGCTGGTCGGGTATCGCGGCGAGCTCGATTTCGGTCTCGCCCAGGAGCCCTGGCGCTGGATCCCGGACCTGGGCGAGTTCGCTGCCCGATGGCGCGCCGACGCCGACGCGCTGGCACTGATCCGTCCCGAAAGCTACGCCAGGCTGCAGCAGATGGGCCTGCCGATGCGCGTGATATACACTGGGCATTCCCTGGTCGCGGTAGTCCGGCAATGAAGGCTCCACAGCTGGCGTTGGTGCTCACGGGCGTGCTGCTCAACGCCATTGCCCAGTTGCTGCTCAAGGCCGGCGCCGGCTCGCTCGCCGACGTGGAATTGCGGGCCGGCAATGCGCTGGCGATTGCCGGCCGGCTGGTCTTCAACGTGCCGATCATCGCGGGCCTCGCCTGCTATGCGCTCAGCGTGGTGGTGTGGATCCTCGCGCTGGCGCGGGTCGAAGTGAGCGTTGCCTATCCCATGCTGTCGGTGGGCTATGTCGTCAACGCGCTCGCAGCCTGGTGGCTGTTCAACGAGAACCTGAGCGGCACGCGCATCGCCGGCATCGGCATCATCCTGGTCGGAGTCTGGCTGGTGGCGCGCAGCTCCAGCGGCGCCTGAGGCCAGCGGGGTCAGGCCTGCATGTCGACCAGCAAATTCCTGCCATTCACGCGCCCCACGATCGACGAGGCGACTATCGCCGCGGTCGGCGAGGTACTGCGCTCCGGCTGGATCACCAGCGGTCCGAAGGTGCGCGAATTCGAGGCGCAGCTCTCGGCGCTGTTCGGTGGCCGGCCGGTGCGCGCGATGAGCTCGGCCACCGGCGCGATGGAAGTCGCGCTGGCGATGCTCAATGTCGGGCCCGGCGATGAGGTGATCACCACGCCACTGTCGTGGGTGGCCACGGCGAATGTCGTGCTGCGCGCGGGCGCGCGCCCGGTATTCGTCGATTGCGATGCGCGCACCCGCAACATCGACCTCGGGCTGATCGAGGCCGCGATCACACCGCGCACGCGCGCGCTGCTGCCGGTCGACCTGGCGGGCCTGCCGGTCGACCGCGACCGCCTGTATGCGCTGGCCGGCGCGCATCGGCTGCGCGTCATCGAGGATGCGGCGCAGTCGATGGGCGCCAACTGGGGCGGCCGCGCGATCGGCAGCATCGGCGATCTGGTTTCGATCAGCTTCCACGCCAACAAGAACATCACCAGCACCGAAGGCGGGTGCCTGGTGCTCAACGACGCCGACGAGGCGCGCAGCTGCGAACTGTGGCGCCTGCAGGGGGCGGCCAGGTCGGGTGACAGCTGGGATGGCATGGATGTCACGCTCGCCGGCGGCAAGCACAATCTCACCGATGTCGCGGCCTGCATCGGGCTCGGCCAGCTGCCGCAGCTGGCGGCCTTCACCGCGCGGCGGCGCGAGCTCGCGCGCCGCTACTTCGCCCGCTTCGACCGTACGCTCGGCTGCGAGCTGCCGCCCGAGGATTTCGCCCACTGCAACTGGCACATGTTCCAGGTGCTGCTGCCCGAGGCGGCGGTGCGCAGCGTGTTCATCAGCCGCATGCGCGAGGCGGGCATCGGCGTCGGCGTGCACTATCCGGCGATGCATCTGTTCACGCTGTTCCGCAAGCTTGGCTACCAGCCGGGCGACTTCCCGCAGGCCGAGCGCATCGGCCGCAGCACCGTGAGCCTGCCGATGTTCCCGGCCATGGCCGATGGCGACGTCGAGCGCGTGCTCGCGGCGCTGGGACCGGCGCTCCACGACGCGATCGCCGCCGGCGCCGCCGGCGCCGCCCGGAGCAAGCGCGCGTGAGCGGTGCGGCGCCCGAGATCACGGTCGTCATCCCGGTCTACAACGAGGAGGCCTCGCTCGCCGCGCTGTATGCGCGGCTGTATCCGGCGCTCGATGCGCTGGCGCGCAGCTACGAGGTCATCTTCGTCAACGACGGCAGCCGCGACCGTTCCGCTTCGCTCCTGCGCGAGCAGTTCGAGCGGCGGCCGGAGGTCACGCGCGTGATCCTGTTCGCGGCCAACTTCGGCCAGCACCGTGCAATTCTGGCGGGCTTCGCCTATGCGCGCGGCCGCTACGTGATCACGCTCGATGCCGACCTGCAGAACCCGCCCGAGGAACTGCCGCGGCTGGTCGCCGAGCTCGATGCGGGCCATGACTACGTCGGCACGATACGCCGGCAGCGGCAGGACGTGGCCTGGCGGCGCTGGGCCTCGCGTTTCATCAACATGCTGCGCGAGCGCACCACGCGCATCCGCATCACCGACCATGGCTGCATGTTCCGCGGCTATGGGCGCCCGATCGTCGATGCAATCAACCTGTGCTCCGAGAACAACACCTTCGTGCCGGCGCTGGCCTATACCTTCGCCAGCAGCCCGACCGAGATCGACGTGCGCCATGAGGACCGGAGCGCGGGCGAATCGAAGTACTCGATGTACCAGCTGATCAAGCTGAACTTCGACCTGATGACCGGCTTCTCGACCGTGCCGATGCAGCTGTTCTCGGCCTTCGGCTTCGCGGTCTCGGCCCTCTCGCTGCTGTTCGGTGCGTCGCTGGTCGTGCGCCGGCTGGTGTACGGGCCGAATCCGGCCGAGCAGGGGCTGTTCACGCTGTTCGCGATCGCCTTCCTGCTGATCGGCGTCACGCTGTTCGGCCTGGGGCTGCTCGGTGAATACGTCGGGCGCATCTACGAGGAAGTCCGCCGCCGGCCGCGCTACATCGTCGGCGCGGTGCTCGAGCGACCGCCAGCGCCGCCGCCGTGACGCGCGCGGTCGTGTTCGCCTATCACGACGTGGGCGTGCGCTGCCTGCGCGTGCTGCTGGGGCAGGGCGTCGAGGTGCCGCTGGTCGTCACGCACGAGACGGAAGCGGGCGAGCCGCTCTGGTTCGACAGCGTCGCGCGCCACGCACGCTGGCATGGCCTCGAGGTGCTCACGCCGGCCGACCCGAACGCGCCGGCGCTGCTGGCGAAGCTGCGGGCGCTCGCGCCCGATTTCCTGTTCTCGTTCTATTACCGGCACATGCTCGGCGCGGACGTGCTGGCGGCCGCGGCGCGCGGCGCCTACAACATGCACGGTTCACTGCTGCCGAAGTACCGCGGGCGGGTGCCGGTGAACTGGGCGGTGCTGAACGGCGAACGCGAAACCGGCGCCACACTCCATGCGATGACGGTCAGGCCGGATGCCGGCGGCATCGTCGATGCGCAGGCCGTGCCGATCCTGCCGGACGACACCGCCGTGGAAGTGTTCCGCAAGGTGTGCGTCGCCGCCGAGCTCACCCTGCAGCGCGCGCTGCCGGGCCTGGTGGCAGGTACGGCGGTGCTGCGGCCGCAGCGGCAGGCGGAGGCCAGTTACTACGGGCGCCGCACCGCGGCCGATGGCGCGATAGACTGGCGCCTGGGGGTAATGGCCGTGCACAATCTGGTGCGCGCAGTGGCGCCACCGTATCCTGGCGCCTTCGCGACGGCCGCGGGGCTGCCGTTGCGGGTGCTGCGCACGCTGCCGGTGCCGGGGCCCGGCGGGGCGCGACCCGAGCTGCGCTGCGTCGACGGCGAGATGCGGGCGCTGTGCCACGATGGCGTGCTGCGGCTGCTGGAATTCGAACTCGACGGGCGGGTGCGGGATGCGGCGGCGTTTCGCGCTGCCTTTGGCGGCGACGCACTGGTGCTCGGCGACGGCCGGCGACAGGACAACTGAATTGAGCGGAACACCACTATGAGCACGAAAGTACTGATCCTCGGCGTCAACGGCTTCATCGGCCACCACCTTTCGGCGCGGATCCTCAAGGACACCGACTGGAGCGTGTTCGGCATGGACATGAACTCCGAGCGCATCGAACCGCTGCTGTCCAACCCGCGGATGAAGTTCTTCGAGGGCGACATCACCATCAACAAGGAGTGGATCGAATACCACATCCGCAAGTGCGACGTGGTGCTGCCGCTGGTGGCGATCGCGACCCCGGCCACCTACGTGCGCGAGCCGCTGCGGGTGTTCGAGCTCGATTTCGAGGCGAACCTGCCGATCATTCGCCAGTGCGTGCGCCACGGCAAGCGCGTGCTGTTCCCGTCGACCTCCGAGGTCTACGGCATGTGCCGCGACGCCGAGTTCGACCCGGCGGCTTCCGAGCTGGTGTACGGCCCGATCGAGAAGCAGCGCTGGATCTACGCCTGCTCCAAGCAGCTGATGGACCGCGTGATCTACGCCTACGGCTCGGAAGGCAAGCTCGACTACACGCTGTTCCGGCCGTTCAACTGGATCGGCGCCGGACTCGACAACCTGCACTCGGCCAAGGAAGGCAGTTCGCGCGTGATCACCCAGTTCCTCGGGCACATCGTGCGCGGCGAGCCGATCAAACTGGTCGACGGCGGCAGCCAGAAGCGCTGCTTCACCGGCATCAGCGACGGGATCGATGCGTTGATGAAGATCATCGAGAACAGGGACGGCTGCGCCTCGCGGAAGATCTTCAATGTCGGCAACCCGCAGAACAACTACTCGGTGCGCGAGCTGGCCGGGATGCTGCTGAAGATGGCCGCCGAGTATCCCGAGTACGCGGCCAACGCCACCAGGGTCAAGCTGGTCGACACCACTTCCGGGGAGTACTACGGCAAGGGCTACCAGGACGTCGCCAACCGCGTGCCGAAGGTCGACAACACCCGCAGCGAACTCGGCTGGGAGCCGCGCGTCAGCATGCGCGAGGCGCTGCAGCAGATCTTCGAGGCCTACCGCGGACAGCTGCCGCAGGCTTCGCACCTGCTGGACTAGGCGGACCAGGGACAGTCCGCGCCCGCAGCCGGCCTTGCAGATCGCGCTCAAGATCGACGTCGACACGCTGCGCGGCACGCGCGAAGGCGTGCCGGCGCTGGTGCGCGCGCTGCAGCGCGCCAACGCCGGCGCCACTTTTCTCTTCAGCCTCGGCCCCGACCACACCGGACGCGCCATCCGGCGGGTCTTCCGCCGGGGCTTCATCGGCAAGGTGGCACGTACTTCGGTGCTCGAACACTACGGCCTGCGCACCCTCATGTACGGCACGCTGCTGCCCGGTCCCGACATCGGCAGGCGCGCCGGCGCGCAGATGCGCGCGGCCCGCGATGCCGGCTTCGAGGTCGGCGTACATTGCTACGACCATGTCGCCTGGCAGGATTTCGTCGCCGCGCGCGACGCCGCCTGGACCGAGCGGCAGATGCGGCTCGCGCTCGAGCGCTTCGCCGCGGTGTTCGCCGCCGCACCGCGCGTGCACGGCGCGGCCGGCTGGCAGATGAACGAATCCGCGCTGGCGCTGGAAGAACAGCTCGGCTTCGCCTACGCCTCCGATACGCGCGGCACCGCGCCGTTCATGCCGCTGCTCGAGGGTCGCCGCGGACGCGTGCCGCAGCTCCCGACCACGCTGCCGACGCTCGATGAGCTGATCGGCCTCGATGGCCTGACCGCGGCCAACGTGCACGCGGCGCTGCTCGAGCGCACGCGCGCGGCGGCGCCCGGCTGCAGTTCGCACGTGTTCACGCTGCACGCCGAACTCGAGGGCATGAAACTGCTGCCGGTGCTGACACGGCTGCTGGGCGGCTGGCAGGCGCAGGGGCATGAGCTGGTGTCGCTCGCCACGCTGTGCGGCACGCTCGAGGTGGACGCGCTGCCCGCGTGCGCGGTGCGCGCCGGCACGGTTCCCGGCCGCAGCGGCACGCTGGCCTGCCAGCTAGGGCCTGTTCACACTTAGAACATCGATGTTCTAAGTGTGAACAGGCCCTAGCTCGAACAGGTCGCGTTTGCGCTGGTTCGACTGGCAGTTCCGCGGTAATCTTCCCGGCCAATCGGGGGAATCCGTCGGACAACATGGCTATACCCACCGGCCCCAAGGTCTACGCCGATGCGCGCGCCGCGCTCGCGGGCGTGGTGCGCGATGGCATCACCGTGATGTCCGGCGGCTTCGGGCTGTGCGGCATTCCCGAGAACCTGATCATCGCGCTGCGCGATTCGGGCGTTAAGGGCCTGACCGTGGTGTCGAACAATGCCGGCGTCGACAACTTCGGGCTGGGCTCGCTGCTGAAGACGCGCCAGATCCGCAAGATGATTTCCTCCTACGTCGGCGAGAACAAGGAATTCGAGCGCCAGTACCTCGCGGGCGAGCTCGAGCTCGAGTTCAACCCGCAGGGCACGCTGTCGGAGCGGATCCGGGCCGGTGGCGCGGGCATCTGGGGTTTCTACACGCGCACCGGCGCCGGCACGCTGGTGGCCGAAGGCAAGGAGCAGCGCGTCGTCAACGGCGACACCTATGTGCTCGAGACCGGCCTCACCGCCGACCTGTCGCTGGTGAAGGCCTGGCGCGGCGACACCGAGGGCAATCTCGTGTATCGCAAGACCGCGCGCAATTTCAACCCGATGATGGCGAGCGCGGGGCGCGTCACGGTCGCCGAGGTCGAGGAACTGGTCGAGGCGGGCACGCTCGATCCGGACAAGATCCACACGCCCGGCATCTTCGTCCAGCGCATCATCCGGGGCAGCGGCTATCTCAAGACCATCGAGAACCGCACCGTGCGCCAGCGCCCCGCCGCGGGAGCCGCCTGATGGGCTGGACGCGCGATGAGATCGCGGCGCGCGGCGCGCAGGAGCTGCGCGACGGCTTCTACGTGAACCTCGGCATCGGCATCCCGACGCTGGTCGCGAACTACATTCCCGCCGGCATGCGCGTGGTGCTGCAATCGGAGAACGGCATGCTCGGCATGGGCCCGTTCCCGTTCGAGGGCGAGGAAGACCCGGACCTGATCAACGCCGGCAAGCAGACCATCACCGAGCTGCCGATGTCCTCGTATTTTTCCTCGGCCGACAGCTTCGGCATGATCCGCGGCGGCCACATCGACCTGTCGATACTGGGCGCGATGGAAGTCGGCGAGAACGGCGATCTGGCCAACTGGATGATCCCGGGCAAGATGGTCAAGGGCATGGGCGGGGCGATGGACCTGGTTGCCGGCGTCAAGCGCGTGGTCGTGGTGATGGAGCACACCTCGAAGGATGGCAGCGCGAAGTTCAAGCCGCGCTGCGAGCTGCCGCTGACCGGCGCGAACGTGGTCGATAAGCTGATCACCGATCTTGCGGTGTTCAGCCGGCCCGACCGGCATGCGCCATTCGAGCTGCTGGAGATGGCGCCGGGCGTGACGCTCGCTGAGATCCGCGCCAAGACCACGGCGAAATTCCTGCCGCCGCGCTAGCGCGCGCGAGCGGTCCCGCGCCGCGAGGCTGCGCGCTCCAGGCCGCGTTCTGTGAAACGCCGCTCGCTCCGGGCGTGCTTTTGCTGTACACTCCGCGCCGAGTTTGTCGAATACGCGGGCGTCGGTCCCGCGTGCTGAGGTTCTAATTCAGTCCCGGTCCGGGACTCATCTGCCCCTCCTGCAAACCTTCTACGCCGGGTGGCCCTTGGGCCGTCTGACAGGCGCAGGATTCATTCAACATTGATTTGTTGCCTGTACCGACAGCGCGTTGATCGCGCTCCGGGCGACGCATGGAGTATTGCCTTGTCATTTGAAACCTTTGATTTGCACCCCGCGCTGCTGCGGGCCGTGCGTGACGCCGGTTACACGGCGCCGACCCCCATCCAGGCGCGGGCCATTCCGCTGGTGCTGGCCGGGCATGACCTGCAGGCCGCGGCGCAGACCGGCACCGGCAAGACGGCGGCGTTCGCGCTGCCGATCCTGCAGCGGCTCGATGCGGCACTGCCCGAGCCGCGTGGCCCGCGTGCCCCTCGCGCACTGGTGCTGGTGCCGACGCGTGAGCTGGCGGCGCAGGTCGCCGAGAATTTCCAGGAACTGGGCCGCCACCTCCGCCAGCGTGGCGTGCTGGTGTTCGGCGGCGTGAGCCCCAAGCCGCAGGTCAAGGCGCTCGCCGAGGGCGTCGACATCATCGTCGCGACGCCCGGCCGGCTGCTCGATCACCTGCAGCTGAAGCTGGTGGATCTGTCGCGCATCGAAATGCTGGTGCTCGATGAGGCCGACCGCATGCTCGACATGGGCTTCATCCGCCCGATCCGCAAGCTGATCGCCGCGCTCCCCAGGCAGCGGCAGAACCTGATGTTCTCGGCGACCTTCTCGGAGGAGATCCGCGGGCTCGCGCGCGGGATCCTGCGCGAACCGCACAGCATCGACATCGCGCCGCGCAATGCGCCGGTCGAGCTGATCGACCATCGCGTGTACCACGTCGACACCGCGCACAAGCACCCGCTGCTGGCGCGCATCCTCAACGACGGCGGTGTGCGCCAGAGCCTGGTGTTCACGCGCACCAAGCATGGCGCCAACCGGCTGGCCGAACGGCTGGGGCGCGATGGGTTGCGCTGCGCCGCGATCCACGGCAACAAATCGCAGGGCGCCCGCACCCGCGCGCTCGACGAATTCAAGCAGGGCAAGATCCAGGTGTTGGTGGCCACCGACATCGCCGCGCGCGGCCTCGACATCGAGGAGCTGCCGCACGTGGTGAACTTCGAACTGCCGCACGTGCCCGAGGACTACGTCCATCGCATCGGCCGCACCGGCCGCGCCGGACGGAGCGGCGAAGCCGTGTCGCTGGTGAGCCGCGACGAGCGCGACCGCCTGCGCGCCATCGAGAAGATGCTCGGACGGTCGATCCCGGTCGCGGCCTGAGGCAACGCGGCGCCGGCCTCGGCCGGCGCCGGGCTCAGCCCTGCAGCGCGAGGATCTCGGCGCTGTGCGCGCCGAACGGCAGCTCATCGCCCACGCCCTTGCCCATCAGGGCCTTCGCGAGCGGTGACACGTAGCTGATGAGGCCGGCCTTTGGGTCGGCCTCGTCCTCGCCCACCAGCTGGAACGCGCGCTCGGCGCCCCCGGGCAGGCGCAGCAGCGCGCGCACGCCGAAGCGCACCTGTTGCGGCTGCGCGGCCGGTTTCACCAGCCGCGCGCTCTCGCGCCGGGCCTGGAAATAACGCAGGTCGCGCGCAATGCGCGCCAGCGCGGCGGTGTCGTTCGCGGCGCGGGCCGCGCTCCGCTCGGTTTCGAGCTCGCGCACCCGTGCATCGAGCTGCGTCAGGCCGCGTTCGGTCACGAGGTTCGGGTGCACACTGATGGCGCGTTCGGGCAGTGGCGCGCCGTCGTGATCCGATTCCTTGACGAATGCCCGGCTCATGGTGAACATCATGCGCCGCGGACCGCAGGAGCTCAACGGATTCGATGAAAAAACTCAAGCACGAAGCCGAACTGTTCAAGGCGGCGCTGGCGGCCGGCGTGGCGTACGCGGAGCAGCGTGGCGCAGTGGTCTTCGAACGCACCGATTCAGCCAGTGACAAGGCGCTGTACGTCTATCGGCT
The DNA here is from genome assembly GCA_028870705.1 of Gammaproteobacteria bacterium. GTDB lineage: Bacteria > Pseudomonadota > Gammaproteobacteria > Steroidobacterales > Steroidobacteraceae > FEN-1191. The sequence continues at coordinate 4,882 of JAGWPD010000030.1, read as the reverse complement.
GCTGGTGCACGACAGGAAGATCCCGCCGATGCCCGAGGAGCAGGTGAGCGAGAAATCGATCCGCCATCGGCTCGCGACCTGGTACGCGCACCAGCTGCCGAAGGACGACCCGCTGCTGAACTGAGGGTGGGCAGGTTCGGGTGCTCCGCCCGGCCCGAAATTCACCAATTCGCCGCCATCCGGCGTTCACCAGGTACTCAACAGGGGGTCAGTGGCCCACCTGCAGACCATCGGGATCCCGGAAGCCCGGACCCAAAAACCCTGACGTGATGAACACTTGCACCACTTTCGCAGAGGTCCCTGCGCGGTCGCGGCCGGTCAGCGGCCGCCGGGTCGATACGCCGATGGCGCGGCCCGCCCCACCGCTCCGCATCCGCTTGTCGCTTGCGAGACTGCGCCGTTCGCGTCCAAGATGCGGCTCTGTACCGCGCCGATGCATGCAAGAACGACCCGGCGCGGCGGACCACATGACGCCACTCGATCAACGGCTCTACGCCTGGTTGTCCGAAGCGGATGAGCGGCGATTTGAACGTGCGTTCAGCGCCTATTTTGCAGTCGCATTTCCGGCTGTCGTTCGGTATCTCGTGCGGATGTCCCGTTGGGATCCGACGCAGCTCGAGGAACTCGCCCAGGACGCGCTGCTGCGATTCTTCGATCGCATTGGCCGGGGACGACGCCAGGCTTCGGCCGTGATCACGACCACACTTCCCAGCATCCGCCCGCTCCCATGGGGTGCGTTGCACGAACGTCAGGTCAGCGAATGGACGCGCCAGGTCGGCTCCTTTCGTGACGAAGCGATGGGATTCAGACCCGTTGCCACAGCAGATCCGGAGGACCGGGCCTGGAAAGCCCTGCTCGATCGCATCAGCGCCCGGATACCCGAGCTGGTCCGCGAGGGACTGAATGTTCTGAACGCAGTCAGGCTCGGGATCCGGTGGGAGGCGCCCGAATCCACAGACGCGCGAGCAGAAGATCCCGAAAACTTCGCATCATGCTTTCACAGCGAGCTGGCCATCGCCTCGTCCCGCGCCGCGGCCGCCGCGCAGCACTGTCCGGCCCTCGTGCCCTTCGTGAGTGGCACGTGGACCATCACAGCAGCGCTCCCGCAGCTCCGCGTGCCTACCAACGGATATCTGTTCGAGATGGCCATGACGTTGTACCTTGATGAGTGCAGGAAACGCGGTCGAATCAAGCGCGGTGGCACCGGAGCGCAACGTGAGCTGACGCCGCCCCCGGATCTTGTGCCGCTGGCGGACCATCCGTTGGAACCCTCAGACGGGGAAGGTGAATCGGACACCGACGGAGGCTGCGCACGTGGTGGCGACGAAGTCGTCTCGTTCCGGCACCAGACGACGACCACCGATTTGCCGGTGTCTGATCCGACACTCCAGCTCGAGCACACCGAGTTTCTCGAGAAGTTCTACGCGTATCTTCGCCGGCCCGTCGAAGCGGCCAGGAACGGTTGTCTCCAGGCACAGACTCGTGGGCAAGCCATGGCGGAGCGTGCGCGGCTCGACTCGCCGACCCGGAAGCTCGACCGCACGCTCGCGGTACTGGCTCTGATGGGGGAGGGGCACACGCAGGAGGAGACCGCAGCGCAGCTGGAGCTCACGCGAAACCAGGTGAAGTACATCATCGAAAAAGTGCAGGAAGCCTACCTCCGCTTCGCGGCTTGCCATGAGCACGGCCCTGCAGCCTCGTCCGCCGTGGGAGCCACACACCATGTCTAAACCGTTCACGCCGCCGCTCTTTGATGAGTTCCCGCGCTGGCTCGCGCAGCGCGAAGCGCACGCGGCCACCGCGTTATCCCACGATCGTTACCAGGCCCTCCTGGCTGCGGCGCGGCTGGCGCGCGATGAGACGCTGCGGGCGCGCGAGGAACAGGCGATCAGTTGCGCAAACCATCCGGGCGGGCGCCTGCAAGTGCTGCAACTCCTGGCTGCGGCTACCACCTGGGATCCGGGCAGCAGACCGCCCGAACTGGTCACCGCCCGCGGCTTTCGTGTATCGCTCGCCTATGACGAGGGAAGCGATGCTATCGCTTCGTCCATCTGCGTGCTGGTGCGCTGCCCGCCAGAGCTGATCCAACGGGTCATTGGCCAGACTGCGTTCCTCTGGAATGGCAGTGAGCGATTCGAACTCGGTCAGTTCGATGCCGAAGGCAAAGCGATCGGCACACTGCCGGCCGGCGTCGAAATCGCAGTGTCCGACTTCAGGCAAGGTCGGGTCAAACTCGAAGAGCCACCCGACAACGGATAGTCCCATGGACTATGTCCTGCTGCTCGTCGACGGTGAGGGTGAGGCCAGGAGCTGGCCGCTGCGGGTCCGCACGCTCCGGGAATTCCCGGGTCTCTCCGGACTTTCGGTGCACTTTCGGCCGGTCCGCAACGATCGGCTGTTCGAATCGGCGAAGACTGCCGGCGAGCTCGCCTATCGCGTGCTGTTCGGGGAAGGCATCGTCCGCACACAGCTCTGGGTGGAGTACGAAATACCGACTGATCTGGCGAGCGTGACGGGCCGGAGCAGCGATCTGCTCTTTGCACTCGCATTGACGACCTCAGCGTGGCAGCCATCGGCCCTGACGCCCGTGGCGCTCGCCGCCACCAGCGTGCTGGACGGCGAGGGCGCTGTAGGCAGCGTTGATCACATTGCAGCCAAACTCGATGCCGCACTGAGCGCGTTGACCCCAGGTCGACGCGCCGTGGTGTTCTATCCCGCCGCCGACGGCGTCGAGGCAGGGCGCTGGCTTGCGCGTACCTGCGTTCCACCGCACCTCACGCTGCAAGCCGTCGGGCATCTCGATGAGGCCCTGCATTTTCTTGGCTATCGGCTCGACAAGGTGTACCTGGGCAACCCCTTTCGTGGTCTCGAGAGCTTTGAATATGAGCATCAGGCCGTGTTCTTCGGCCGCGACCGCGAAGTGCAGGAGGTTCTGGATCTCCTGTGCCGGCGCGAGCGCACCGGCACTCCAGGTATCCTGGTGGAAGGCGCCAGCGGGAGCGGCAAGAGCTCCTTCCTCCGTGCCGGCGTGTTGCCCGCATTGGCGAATCTCCGCACGCAGCAGCGGCACGTGCGCAGGACCCTGGAAGAACGACCCATCAGTCCGGATGTACGCCACGCCGTGTGGCGGCCAGGACTGCTATCGCCACCCGTGGATGAAGGCCAGCTGAGCGCATCGATTCAAGCCTGCTGGGCCCGCATTACCGGCTGGGAGGAGGGCGCCTGGACCAGTTCCGTGAACGCGCTTGATGGCCTGACAGACCGGATCGTCATGCAGTGGCCGGCCAGGCTGCGCTTCGTCTGGATCGTCGATCAATTCGAAGAACTTCTGGCTCTTGATCCCGATGGCTCGCTGCTCGAGGCCTTCGGAAGCTTTCTCGCGCAGCTCCAGGCACAGGGCGTGTGGACGCTTGCGTCGGCACGCGCCGATGCCTTGCCGAACCTCAAGCGCATCGAATCCTTGCGTCACGTATTCGGGGCGAACGAGGGGCAGTATTACCTCGCGACGCTTACCGGTGCGACACTCGACGAGGTCATCGCGCTTCCCGCCACAGCCGCCGACCTGAGCTTTGAAATCAACGCGGCGGGCAAGCGGCTTGATCGGCAGCTGCGCGAAGATGCCTATCATGAACAGCACGGACTACCGCTCCTGCAGTTCACGCTCAATGAACTTTACCTGCGCCGCGTGGGACGGCAGCTGACCTGGTCCGCCTACCATGCGTTGGGAGGGTTGACCGGCAGTATCGCTTCCGCAGCGGCCGCCGCTTTGCGGATGGACGACGGAGCGTCCACAGGCATTCTCGCCAGGCTGTTCCGCAGTCTGGTAAGCGTGGACGAGAACGGGGTCGCGACGCGTCGCTATGCGCCACTGTCCGAAAGTGCCACCGATTCCGGGCAGCAACAGCTCCTGAGACGGCTCATCGATGCACGATTGTGCGTGACGGATCAGCGTGAAGGGCGCCCGGTAGTGGCGTTTGCGCATGATACGCTCCTGCACACCCTTCCGGCACTCACCGATTGGCTGCGTGAGGAGGCGGGTCTGTTGCAAGCGCGCGAACTCGCGCAGCGCGAGGCCCGCTTGTGGCAGCAGCATGGGCAGTCAGACGCGTGGCTCGCGAGCGCCGACAAGCTCTTCTCGTTCAGTAACCTGGAATCGGCCGGGATCGTGCTGGCCGATCCGGTGCGCGATTTCATCGCGCAATCCGTGCAGCGCGATCGTCGCAGCGCGCGCCTTAAGCGATTTGCCGTGGGCGTCATCGCCATCCTGGCGGTGCTGGCCTCCATTGCCGGGATCGTTGCCACGCGCAAGCAACATGAAGCGGAAGTCCAGACGGCCCAGACCGTGAAGGCACAATTGCGTCTGCTCACGGAAACGGCCAGTGAACGCCTCAAGGACGATGACATCGCCCTCGCGCGGGGCATCATTCTGGAAGTGCTGCGGCACCCGCAATCGTTGCATCCCCCGGACGCCGCTGCGGTCAATGTGTTCCAGGAGATTCGGGCGAGCGATCCGGCGGTGGCGATATTGCCCGTCGCTCACAGTGCCGTACTGACCGCCATGTACTCGCCAGATGGCGCGCGGATACTGACGGCTTGTTGGGACCATGCGCCGCACATCTGGGACGCCTGGACAGGCATTGAAGTCGCGACGCTCCCTGACCAGGAAGACCAAGTCGGCGCGGCTTTTTACTCTCCCGACGGCATGCGCATCGTGACCGTGTCGGAAAAGCATGTGGCGCGTATCTGGGACATCTCATCGCGCAAGGTGCGCTTCTCGCTCAGCGGTGTCGAGTTCCGGAATGTCGCATTCTCAGCCGATGGCCAACGGTTGGCCGCCGGCATGGTGGATGGAAAGGTGCGCATCGTCGAGGCCGAAACGGGT
>JAGWPD010000271.1 GCA_028870705.1 Gammaproteobacteria bacterium | reverse complement strand
CGCCGCCGCGGCCGGATCGTTCGATCAGGGCTCCCTCGCTCATGCGCCGCCTCCGTGTGCGTTATTTATAACACATGTAAGGTTTAAGCAGAACCGGCGGCCGGCATTCGCCAGCCGCGCCGGCGCTGCGCTATCCTTGCAGCACCGAAGCCTGATCCGGCCGCACATGCCCAGAATCGTCGACCATGACCGCCGGCGCGCCGAGATCGCGCGGCTTGCCGTACGCGTGATCCAGCGGGAGGGCGCCGAGAACGCCACCGTGCGGCGCATCGCCCGCGTCGGTGGCTTCAGCATCGGCGTGCTGACGCACTACTTCCGCGACAAGGATGAGCTGGTGGGCTTCGCGTTCCAGTGGCTCGCGCGCCAATCGTTCGCCGACCTGGACGCCGCGGTGCGGGGCGCCGCGCCCGGCCTGACTCGGCTGCGCACCGCGCTCGAGTTCATGGTGCCGGCGACCGCCACGCCCAGTTTCATCCGCGTGTGGCTGAGCCTGTGGGGCGGAGCGATGCACAACCCGGCGCTGGCGCGCATCCATCGCGACTACTATGCGCGCTGGCGGCGCTACCTGCGCCGCTACCTGGCCGAGGCGGTGGCGCGCGGCGAAATCGCCGCGCCGGCTTCGCTCCGCGATGCCACCGACCTGCTGACGGCCGCGATCGACGGCTACTGGATCGGCACCACCTTCGAACCGCGCCGCTTTCCGCCGCGCCGCCGGCGCGCGCTCGTGGCGCAACTGCTGGCGACGGTGCTGGGCCGGAGCGCGGCGTGAGCGATCGAGCTGGCGCGCGGCGTTACTCAGCGTGGTCGCTGCTGCGCGCGCGCATCGCTGGCCCCGGTTACTGGCGGCCGCTGTGGAGCGGCCGGAAACTGCGCGCGGCCTACGACGTGGTGATCGTCGGGGCCGGCGGCCATGGGCTGGCGACCGCCTTCCACCTGGCGCGCGACCACGGCGCGCGCCGCGTCGCCGTACTCGAGCAGCGCCTGGTGGGCTACGGCAACGTCGGGCGCAACACCACCATCGTGCGCTCGAATTACCTGCTGCCCGAGAACCACTACTTCTACGAGGATTCACTGCGCCGCTGGGAGCGACTCGCACGCGAGCTGAACTACAACATCATGTACAGCCCGCGCGGGGTGCTCGACCTGGCGCTCAGCGATGACGATTTTCCGGCGCTCGCGCGCCGCGGCAACGCACTGCGGCTGGCCGGCATCGATGCCGAGCTGCTCGACCTGCGAGCGCTCGAGCGCTTCGCACCCGAACTCGAACCGCGCCGCCGGCGCCGCTTTCCGATCCGCGGTGCGTTGCTGCAGCGGCGCGGCGGCACCGTGCGCCATGACGCCGTCGCCTGGGGCTATGCGCGCGCCGCCAGCACGCTGGGCGTCGACATCATCGAGGACTGCACGGTCACCGGCGTGCGCGCGAGCGGCGGCGCCGCCACCGGGGTCGAGACGACGCGCGGCTTCGTCCAGGCGGAGCAGATCGTCTTCGCCACCGCCGGCCACACCGGCGCGATCGGCACGATGCTCGGCACGGCGCTGCCGATCGAGACGCACCTGTTGCAGGCGATGGTCTCGGAACCCATCAAGCCGCTGCTCAACTCGGTCGTGGTGTACGTTTCGCCCGGACACGGCGAAACCTACATCTGCCAGTCCGACCGCGGCGGCCTGGTCATGGGCGGGCACCTCGACGGCTTCCCTTCGTACACGCGCGCGGGCGCGTGGCACCGGCTCGAAGATGTCGTGCGCGGGGCGCTGGAACTGTTCCCGCGCATCGGCGCGGTGCGGATCCTGCGGCACTGGGCCGGCACTAACGACATGACGATGGATGGCAGCCCGATCATGGACCGGCTGCGCTACGAAAATGTCTACCTCAATGCCGGCTGGTGCTATGGCGGCTTCAAGGCCATTCCCGCCTCCGGCGCCGCGTTCGCGCAATTCGTCGCGACCGGCACCGCGCCGGCGCTGATCCGGCCGTTCCGCCTGTCGCGTTTCGCCACCGGCCACATGCTCGATGAGGCCGGAGCGGGCCCGTTCCCGGTACGGCTATGACGCAGCTCGCCTGCCCGTTCTGCGGTCCGCGCGAACTGCGGGAGTTCGCTTTCCACAAGACCGTGCCAGCGGCGGACGGCCAGGGTGAATTCGCGCGCATCTACCTGCGCGGAGCCGATCCGCAGCTGAGCGTCGAGCACTGGCAGCACGTCGGCGGCTGTCGCGCGTGGCTGCTCGTGCATCGCAACCCCTCCAGCGGCGCAACGCTGGCGGTGGAACTGCTGGCTGGTGGCGCCCCATGAGGGCCAACTCCCGGCGCATCGGGACGCGCATCGGTGCCGAAGCCCTGACGTTCAGCTTCGATGGCCGCCGCTACAGCGCTCAGGTCGGTGACACCGCGGCTTCGGCCCTGCTGGCCAACGGCGTGCGGCTCATGGGGCGCAGCGTCAAGTACCGGCGGGTGCGCGGCGTGTTCGGCGCCGGCGCCGAGGAGCCCAACGCGCTGTTCACCGTCGGCGCACAGCCGCATCAGGTGCCGAACACGCCGGCAACGCGGCTCGAGCTGCGCGAGGGCCTGGAACTGCGCAGCCAGAATCGCTGGCCCGCTTTGCGCCTCGACCTGGCTTCGCTCCTGCAGGCCGGCAGCGCACTGTTCGGCGCCGGCTTCTACTACAAGACTTTCATGTGGCCATCCTGGCGCAGCTACGAAGGCCTGATCCGGCGGCTCGCCGGGCTTGGCGCGGCTCCGCGGGCGTGCGCCCTGCCGGCGCCGGCCGTCGAGCACCTGGGTTGCGACGTGCTGGTGGCGGGCGCCGGTCCGGCGGGCCTGGCTGCGGCGCTTGCGGCAGCCCGCGCCGGCGCCAGGCTCGTGCTGTGCGAAAGCGCGCCCGTTTGCGGGGGCGAGCTCGAATTCGAGCGCGGCTCGGTCGGGGGCCTCGCAGCCATCGACTGGGTTGGCGCGGCACTGGCCGAACTGGCAGGCCTCGGCGCGCGCGTGTTGACGGGCACCACCGTGGTCGCGGACAACCACGGCGAGATCATTGCGCACGCCGAACCCGGCGGGCTGCCGGGCAATGACGCGATCTACCGGATCCGGCCGCGCGCGCTGATCGCCGCCTGCGGCACGTTCGAACGGCCGATCGTGTTCGCCGACAACGACCTGCCGGGAGTGATGCTGCTCGGCGCCGCCGAGGGCTATCTTGGCCGCTATGGCGCCGCCGTGGGCCGCGAGGTGGTGATCTGCGCCAACCATGATCGCGCCTATGCGGCGGCGCAGCGCCTGCTCGCCGGAGGTCTGCAGGTGCGCGCGCTCGTCGACACGCGCCGCGCCAGCGAAGCCACCCGGAGCACAGCGATGGATGCATTGCGCGCCGAGCTGACGGCCGCCGGCGTCGAAATCCTGCCGGCCAGCGCAGTCGTCGCGGCCGAAGGGAGTCGTGGCGTGCGCGCGGCGCGCATCGCGGCGCTCGCGGCCGGCGGCCGCGAACGCCGCATCGCCTGCGACACGATACTGGTGAGCGGCGGCTGGTCGGCGTCGCTGCCCGCCGATCTGCGCGGCGGCAGCGCGCGGGCCGGAGCCGCCAACGGTCGGCTCGAGCT
>JAGWPD010000270.1 GCA_028870705.1 Gammaproteobacteria bacterium | reverse complement strand
CGCGGGCCGATGCCGGCGGTCGCGGCGCGGCGCGGCGGCATCGCGCCGCCGGCGGCGGCGCTCAGCCGCGACGAGTACCTCGCCGGCGTGCAGCGCGCGCAGCAGTACATCGCCGCGGGCGACGTCTACCAGCTGGTGCTGTCGGCGCGCTTCGCGGGCCGGCACGACCTGGATCCGTTCCAGGCCTACCGCGCGCTGCGGCTGGTGAATCCATCGCCCTACATGTTCTATTGCGCGCTGGGAGAGTTGACCGTGGTGGGCTCCTCGCCCGAGGCGCTGGTCAAGTTCGGCGGCGGCCACGCGGAATTGCGGCCGATCGCCGGCACACGGCCGCGCTCGGGCGAGAGCGCGCTCGATGCCGCGCGCGCCGCCGAGCTGCTCGCCGACCCGAAGGAAAATGCCGAGCACGTGATGCTGGTGGACCTGGCGCGCAACGACCTGGGCCGCGTTGCCAGCGCGGGCAGCGTGCATGTCGAGCCGTTCCGCGCGATCGAACGCTACAGCCACGTGATGCACATCGTCAGCGGCGTGCACGGGCGGCTCGCGGCCGGGCGCGATGCCTTCGACCTGTTCGCCGCGGCCTTCCCGGCCGGCACGCTGGTCGGCGCGCCCAAGGTGCGCGCGATGGAGATCATCGAGGAACTGGAGCCCGTGCGCCGCGGGCTCTACGGCGGTACCGTGGGATACTTCGGCGCCCGTGGCGACATGGATCAGGCGATCACGATCCGCACGCTGGTGTTCCACGGCGACGAATACAGTTACCAGGCCGGCGCCGGCATCGTCGCCGACAGCGTGCCGGCGGCCGAATACAGGGAAGTGCTGGACAAGAGCGCGGCGGCGGTGCAGGCGCTGCAGCTCGCGGAGGATGGCCTGTGAGCACGCGCCTCCTGCTGATCGACAATTACGATTCCTTCACCTACAACCTGGTGCAGGCCTTCATGGTGCTGGGCGCCGAGGTGATCGTGCACCGCAACGACGCGCTGACGGTCGGGCAGGCGCTCGAGCTGGCGCCCACGCACCTGTGCGTGTCGCCGGGACCGGGCACGCCACAGCAGGCGGGCGTGTCGATCGCGATGATCCGCGCGTTTGCGGGACGCATTCCGGTGTTCGGCGTATGCCTCGGGCACCAGTCGATCACCGTGGCCTTCGGCGGTCGCGTGGTGCGCGCGCCGCGGCTGATGCACGGCAAGACCTCGCCGATCGAGCACGACGGGGGTGGCGTGTTCGCCGGGGTCGCCTCGCCCTGCGAGGTCGGGCGCTATCATTCGCTGATCGCCGCGGGCGACTCGCTCCCGGCGGAACTCGTGGTCACGGCGCGCGCGGCCGAGGGCGAGATCATGGGACTGCGCCACCGCGAGCTCAACGTCGAAGGCGTGCAGTTTCATCCCGAGAGCGTACTGACGCCGCAGGGCCCGGCGATGATGCAGAATTTCCTCGCGCTGAGCGGCGCGCGCCCGGCGGCTGGCGGCGGGGCCGGGGGCTGAGGCCGATGCCCGGCACCAATCCCAGCCAGACGCTCGATCGCCTGCTCGACGGGCAGAACCTCACCGAGCGCGAGGCG
>JAGWPD010000269.1 GCA_028870705.1 Gammaproteobacteria bacterium | reverse complement strand
TCGAGGGGAAGAGCAACCAGCTCGCCAAGGCCGCCGCGCTCCAGGTCGCGGAAAATCCCGGGCGCGCCTACAACCCGCTGTTCATCTACGGCGGGGTGGGCCTCGGCAAGACCCACCTCATGCACGCGATCGCGCATCTCATCAAGGAAAACGACTCCGAAGCGCGCATCGCCTACGTGCACTCCGAGCGTTTCGTCAGCGACATGGTGCGCGCGCTCCAGCACAACAGCATCAACGAGTTCAAGAACACCTACCGCTCGCTCCACGCGCTGCTGATCGATGACATCCAGTTCTTCGCCGGCAAGGACCGCTCGCAGGAAGAGTTCTTCCACACCTTCAACGCGCTGATCGAAGGCCAGCACCAGGTGATCCTCACCTGCGACCGCTACCCGAAGGAAGTTGACGGGCTCGAGGAGCGGCTGAAATCGCGCTTCGGCTGGGGGCTGACAGTGGCGATCGAGCCGCCGGACCTGGAGACCTGCGTCGCGATCCTGCTCGGCAAGGCGCAGCTCGCCGGTGTCTCGCTGCCCGAGGAAGTGGCTTTTTTCATAGCGAAATGCATCCGCTCGAACGTGCGCGAGCTCGAGGGAGCGCTGCGGCGCGTGATCGCGAACGCGCGCTTCCTCGGGCGCCCGATCACGCTGGAATTCGCGCGCGAGGCGCTCAAGGACCTGCTGACGCTGCAGGCGCGGCTGGTCACGGTGGAGAATATCCAGAAGACCGTCGCCGATTACTACAAGGTCCGGCTTGCCGACCTGCTCTCCAAGCGCCGCAGCCGTTCGGTGGCGCGGCCGCGCCAGGTGGCGATGGCGCTCGCCAAGGAACTGACGACGCACAGCCTGCCCGAGATCGGCGATGCCTTCGGCGGCCGCGATCACACCACGGTGATGCACGCCTGCAAGCGCATCCGCGAACTGCGCGAGTGCGAACCGCGCATCCAGGAGGATTTCACCGCCCTGTTGAGAACCCTGGCAGGATGAGCCTCACAAGCTGTGGGTAAAATTGTGGGCGGTTTTGCCTACAGTTCATCCACAGGAAGCGCGGGCGGTTCCCGCCGCGGATGCGGTGCCGGCGGGCCGTGAATTTCGGCGTATGGCACGCGGAAAGCGGTTGTCCCCAATGATCACAAGACTAATAATCATGACTGTCTTAACTCCCAAGAAGATCCAGATACCATGAAAGTCTCCGCCTCGCGTGAGAGCCTGCTCGCTCCGCTGCAAAGTGTCATCGGTGTGGTCGAACGGCGGCAGACCATGCCGGTGCTGGCCAACGTGCTGCTGATCGCGCGCGGCGACAAACTCACCGTCACCGGGACCGATCTCGAGGTGGAGTTGATGGCGGCCAGCGGCGTCACCGTGCAGCAGGCGGGCGATGTGACGGTGCCGGGCCGTAAATTGCTGGAGATCATGCGCACGTTGCCCGAGAAAGCGACGGTCTCGCTGGTGCGCGAGGCCGAGCGTGTGCTCGTCAAGGCCGGGCGCAGCCGCTTCACGCTCTCGAGCCTGCCGGCGAGCGAGTTCCCGGTGATCGAGGAGATCAACGCGAAGCAGGTGATCCGCGTGGCGCGCGAACAGTTCCGGCGGCTGATCGACAAGACGCACTTCGCGATGGCGCAGCAGGACGTGCGCTACTACCTCAACGGCACGATGCTCGAGACCTCTGGCAAGACGCTGCGCGCGGTAGCGACCGACGGGCATCGCCTGTCGCTGGCGGAGACCGAACTGGCCGAGGCGGCCACCGGTGGCCAGCAGGTGATCGTGCCCCGCAAGGGCATCCTCGAGCTCCAGCGCATCCTGGGCGGAGACGGCGAGCTGGAGCTGAGCATCGGCTCAAATCACGTTCGCGCCCAGATCGGCGAAATTCGCTTCACTTCGAAACTTATTGACGGCAAGTTCCCTGAATATAGTCGGGTAATCCCGGCCAAGCCCCCTTTCAGCATGAGCGCCGCGCGCGATGTGTTGCGACAGGCACTGCAGCGCACGTCGATCCTGTCGAACGAAAAGTACCGCGGCGTTCGGCTCAGCTTTGGCAGCAATCTGTTGACGATCCAGGCGCACAATCCGGAGCAGGAAGAAGCCGAGGACCAGGTCGAGGTGAGCTACAGCGGCTCCGAGATGGAGATCGGTTTCAACGTCACGTACCTGCTCGATGCACTGGCGGCGATCGATGTCGACACGGTCGATGTCTCGCTGACCGATTCGAATTCCAGTTGCCTGATCCGCGCCCCTGGCGATAACTCGGTCAAATTCGTCGTCATGCCGATGCGGCTGTAGGGCGCGCGGCAGTGAGCCTGCTGGCGCTCGAGGTCGAGGGCCTGCGCTGCCTTTCGAAGACCAGGCTCGATCTGCACCCCCACGTCAATCGGGTCACCGGTGCCAACGGGGCTGGAAAGACCTCGATCCTCGAGGCGATCTACCTGCTGGGCCGCGGACGATCCTTCCGCACGCGACTTACGGAGCGTTTGATCGCGCACGATGCCGGGAGCCTGCAGGTCTTTGGCCGCACCGACGACCCGAACTTTCCCACGCTGGGTTTCGGCTTTGACCGTCAGGAAAGGCTGCGCGCGCGGATCGCCGGCCGCGACGCCAGGTCACTGGCCGAGCTGTCGGTTGCGTTCCCGGTGCAGGTCGTCGATCCAGGTATCCATCGTCTGGTGGAAGAGGGTCCCGCATATCGCAGACGGTGGCTGGATTGGGGAGTGTTCCACGTGGAACCAGGCTTCGCGGCCGCCTGGACCGATTACGCCCGGACACTCAGGCAGCGCAATGCGGCCCTGAAAATCGGGGATGACCCCAGCCCCTGGGAGCCCGAGCTCGTGCGATTGGGGTCCGCTCTGGCCGAGGCGCGGTCACGGACCATGGCCTTGCTCGAGCCGCACTGGCGCCAGACCCTGGTGGCCTTGCTGGGTGAACCGGTCACGTTGAGCTTCTTCAGGGGCTGGAGCCAGGAGCGCGAGCTCGCCGAGATCCTGGCATCGAGCCGCGAACGCGACCGGGAGCGGGGGAGTACCAGCGCCGGCGCGCACCGCTTCGATGTGCAGCTACGCATCGACGGGCGCAGCGCGCGCGAAGTGCTGTCGCGGGGCCAGCAAAAGTTGCTCGGTGCTGCGCTGGCGCTTTCGATGGCGCGGCTTGCCGGAAGCGAAGATCGTCGCCCACCGACACTGTTGCTGGATGATCCGGCAGCCGAGCTCGACCGCGAACATACCGGCGCGTTGTTGGCTGAAATCCGCAAAATGAAGGGCCAATTGGTGGTCACGGCACTGCAGCCAACAGAGAGCCAATTCGGCTCGCCGGACAAAGCGTTTCACGTGGAACATGGCCGCGTTACCACGCTATAATAACAGTATGGTCACAAAGGTCGCGGCATGACAGCATCAGACGTCTACGATTCAAGTAAAATCAAGGTCTTAAAGGGTCTTGATGCAGTGCGGAAAAGACCGGGCATGTACATCGGTGACACCGACGATGGCAGTGGCCTGCACCACATGGTTTTCGAGGTCGTCGACAACGCGATCGACGAGTCGCTGGCGGGCCACTGCGACCGGATTACGGTAACCATCCACGCCGATGAATCCGTCACCGTGACGGACAACGGCCGCGGCATCCCGGTCGACATCCACCCCGAGGAAGGGCGCTCGGCGGCCGAGGTCATCATGACCGTGCTGCACGCCGGCGGAAAATTCGACGACAGCTCGTACAAGGTTTCGGGCGGGCTGCACGGCGTCGGCGTCTCGGTCGTCAACGCCCTCTCCGATACGCTGCTGCTGACGATCTGCCGCGAAGGCAGGATGCACCGCCAGGAATACCACCTGGGCGAGCCGGTCGCGCCGCTCGCGGACGTCGGCGCCACCAGCGATCGGGGCACCACGATCCGCTTCAAGCCGAGCGCGCAGATCTTCACCCACATCCAGTTCGTCTACGAGACGCTGGCCAAGCGGCTGCGCGAGCTCTCGTTCCTCAACTCCGGCGTGCGCATCGAGCTCACCGACGAACGCGAGGGCAAGGGCGACGTGTTCGAGCACGAGGGCGGGCTGCGGGCCTTCGTCAAGCACCTCAACCGCGGCCGCACGCCGGTCCACGAGCAGGTGTTCTGGTTCCGCACGCAGGAGGGCCCGATCAACGTCGAGGTCGCGCTGCAGTGGAACGACTCCTACCAGGAGAGCATGTACTGCTACACGAACAACATCCCGCAGAAGGACGGCGGCACGCACCTGTCGGGGTTCCGCGCCGCGCTGACGCGCACGCTGAACGATTACATCGAAAAGGAATTCGCCGCGAAGAAGGAGCGCGTGCCGACCAGCGGCGATGACGCGCGCGAAGGCCTGACGGCGATACTTTCCGTAAAGCTGCCAGATCCCAAGTTTTCCTCACAGACCAAGGACAAGCTGGTCTCCTCGGAGGTCAAGGGCATCGTCGAGACCGCGGTGGCCGCGAAGCTCGGCGATTTCCTGCTCGAGCAACCGGCGCAGGCCAAGGCGATCGTCGCCAAGATCATCGACGCGGCGCGGGCCCGCGAGGCCGCACGCAAGGCGCGCGAGATGACCCGCCGCAAGGGCGCGCTCGACGTCGCCGGGCTCCCGGGCAAGCTCGCCGACTGCCAGGAGAAGGACCCGGCACTGTCCGAGATCTTCATCGTCGAGGGTGATTCGGCCGGTGGCTCGGCCAAGCAGGGGCGCGACCGGCGCACGCAGGCGATCCTGCCGCTGAAGGGCAAGATCCTCAATGTCGAGCGGGCGCGCTTCGACAAGATGATCTCTTCCGCCGAGGTGGGTACGCTCATTACTGCTTTGGGCTGCGGCATAGGCCGCGACGATTTCGACATCGCCAAGCTGCGCTATCACCGCATCATCATCATGAGCGTCGACGGCGACGATCATGTGTTCGTGCGCGACGCCGTGCAGGGAGTGCGCATGGTGCGCATCGGTGCCCACATCGACGCGACGTTGAGCGCACACGCTCCCTCCGGCGCTGTCGAGAGCGACGGGCATTGCGACAAATTGCGCAACCTCGACCTGGGTGAAGTCCTGTGTTTTGGCTTGCAGGACCAGCGCACGCGTTTTCGTCCGATCAAGGCGATCATCCGTCACCCGCTCACCGAGAAGCTGTATCGCGTGCGCACCGCCTATGGCCGCAGCGTGCGCGTCACCTCCAGCCACAGCGTGTTCGTGAACGAAGGCGGCGCAGTCAGGCTCAAGCGCGGTGACGAATTGACCGTGGACGATCAGCTGGTTGCGCCGCACACGCTGCGCCTGCCCGAAGAGGCTCCGCCACGCATCGATCTGGTGCGCCGGCTCTGGGCCGAACCTGAGGCGGCACGGCAGACCTGGCTGCGTGGTCCGGCGGTCGAAGCCTGGACGCGCAACCGCGTGCTGGCCCGGCACGGCGCCAGGTCCGCGATGCGCTCGCCGCGGATTGCGATACCGGCGGCGGTGCGCGCCGAGCTCGCGGCGCGACGGCGCGCGAGCGGCGTCAGCAACCAGGCGCTGTGTGCCGCGGTGGGCATTTCCCAGCCCGTGACCTTTTATGCCTGGGAGAAGGGCGAGAGCCGCCCGAGCGCTGCGCATTTCGAATCCTACCTGACGGCAGTCGGCGCGGATTTCGCAAGCGTCATGCCGCAGGTCAGCGTCGGCGACAGCCTGCTGGAGCAGACATGGTCCACCCAGTATCGCGCCTCGGGCCGCAACGCCGTGCGTGACCAGGTGGCGCTGAGCACGCTCAGCGCCGCCGATCTCGACTGGCTGGGCGAACGCGAGGACCTCGAGCTGACGCCCGAGCATTACGCCGGCAAAGGTCTGCCGCGCTATCTGGATGCCGACGAATCGCTGTTCGGCCTGCTCGGTTTCTATCTCGCCGAGGGCTCATGTTCCAGCCGCAATGGCGTGCGCCTGACGATCGGGCGCGGCAATCGCCGTCTCGCCGACGAAATGGCGGAGCGGCTGCGCCAGGTGTTCGGACTCGCACCGCGCTACTACGAACGCGCGGGCCGCGCTGGCGAGCTCAAGCTCGTGAACCGCATCGCCGCGCTCGCCTGGCAGCATGTGTTCGGGTTTGCAGGCGTTGAGTCGCATACCAAGCGCATCCCCGATCTGGTGTACAGCGCGCCCGCAGCGCTGAAGCAGGCATTCCTGCGCGGCTACCTGCTGGGCGACGGCACCGTGGCGGAAGGGCGTCTGAGCTTCACGACCACCTCGTACGATGTGGCCAGTGGCCTGGTCTACCTGCTGAGCAGCCTCGGCGTCGTGGCTTCGCAGAGCGAACATCAGCCCAGCGACGCTGTGCGCCTGATCCGCGGCAAACCCTGCCAGTCGAAACTAGTCTACTGGAGCACGTCCGTGTGTTTCGCAGACGACTTGCGTTGTCTCGAAGCGATCTGGCGTGACCACCCTTCGGCCGACCGCTTGCGCGCGCACCTGGCCAAGACTTCGAGCACGCATGGCGCGCGCTCGTTCAGCCGCCTGGCGGGCGACCTGATGGCGCTGCCCGTGCGATCCATCGAAGAGGTGGCTGCCAGCAATGGTTACGTATACGACTTCTCTGTGCAGGATGACGAGAACTTCGTCGCCGGCTTGGGAGGGCTTTGCTGCCACAACACCGATGCGGACGTCGATGGCTCGCACATCCGCACCCTGCTGCTGACCTTCTTCTACCGGCAGATCCCGCTGCTGATCGAGCGCGGCCACGTCTACATCGCGCAGCCGCCGCTCTACAAGGTCAGGCGCGGCAAGACCGATACCTACGTCAAGGACGAGAACGAGCTCAATGCACTGCTGCTCTCGAGCGCGCCCGACGCGGCTTCGCTCCGGGTCAGCGGCGGCGCGGCGCCGATCAGCGGTTCGGCACTCGAGCTGCTGGCGCGCAAATACATGGAAGTGCAGGCGATCATCCGCCGCTGGGCGCGCCGCTACGACGAGCGGCTGCTCGACACGCTGATCTACCTGCCGGAGGTGAGGCTGGAGAGCTTCGATCGCCCCGGCTTCCTCGAGGGCTGGTGCGCGGCGCTCATCGAGCGGCTGAACGCAGCCGACGATGCCGCGCACAGCTACCGCGCGCAGCTGCGGGGCGCGAGCGACGGCCACGCGCCGCGCATCATCGTCCATCGCACCCAGCACGGCTCGGTCACCGACAAGCATCTGACGCGTGAGTTCTTCGAATCCGCCGAGTACCGGCGCATCGCCGATCTCGGCCGCACGCTGACCGGCCTGGTCGGCCCGGGCGCCAGCGTTGCGCGCGGGGATGAGCGCATCGAAGTTGGCTCGTTCAAGGAAGCGGTCCGGTGGCTGTTCGACCAGGCGCGCAAGGGCCAGTCGATCCAGCGCTACAAGGGCCTGGGCGAGATGAACCCCGAGCAGCTCTGGGATACGACCATCAACCCGGAATCACGCCGCCTCATGCAGGTGCGCATCGACGACGCGGTCGCCGCGGACGAGATCTTCACCACGCTGATGGGCGATGCGGTCGAACCGCGCCGCGAATTCATCGAGAAGAACGCGCTCTCGGTCGCCAATCTCGACGTGTGAGCGCCTGCTACCGGAGTGGAAGGCCATGGCGGCAGTAACTGACGAAGATCCGACCGCGGCCGGCTTCAACGGGCTCAAGGAGCCCAAGGCGACGCTCGAGAGTTCCTGGTACATCGACCCGGCGCACTACCAGCGCGAGCTCGCGACGATCTGGCGGCGCAACTGGGTCTACCTTTGCCGGGCCGATTCGTTCGCGCCGGGGCCCTCGTTCCGAAGTTTCATGCTCGGCGACCAACCGGTGCTGGTGGTGCGCGATCGCGACGATCAGCTGCGCGCGTTCTTCAACACCTGCCGGCATCGGGGCTCGACGCTGTGCGCCGCGGCCGAAGGCCGGCTGCCGGGCGGGCACATCACCTGTCCGTACCACGCCTGGAGCTACCGGCCGGACGGGACGCTGGCGAAGATTCCCTCGGTGCGGCCGGCGGGCTACCTCGACGCCTCGAGGCTCTCGCTCTATCCGATCGCGCTGCAGCTCTGGCGCGGCTTCGTCTACGTGCGCCTCGAGGGCGCGGCGGCGGATGCCGATGCGCATTTCAACGGGAACCGCGAACTGTTCGGCCACTGGCCGCTCGAGCAGCTCGTGGTCGCGCGCACGCTCACCAAGCGCCTGGCCTGCAACTGGAAGGTCTTCTGGGAGAACTACAACGAGTGCCTGCATTGCCCGGGCGTGCATCCATCGTTGAGCAGCCTGGTGCCGATCTACCGGCGCGGCATCATGGAGCCGCGCGACGATCCGCAGTGGCGCACGCACGAGGGCAGCAATGATCCGCTGTATGCGGGCGGACTCAGGGCCGGCGCCGAGACCTGGTCGCTCGATGGCAAGCCGGTCGGCCAGGGTTTCCCGCTGCTCAGCGCGGAGGAGCGGCGGCTGGGCTACCACTACATGACGAGCCTGCCGAGTCATTACCTGGTACTGCATGTGGACCATGTACGCTCCTCGCGCCTGCTGCCGCTCGGTCCAGAGGCGATGGAACTCGAGATCCAGTGGCTGTTCCCGCCAGAGACGCTGGCCGACCCGACGGTCGACATTGCGCGGGCCTGCGATTTCTCGGCGCAGGTGATGAGCGAGGATGGCGCCGTGTGCGAGCTCACGCAACGCGGCCTGCACTCCGCGCCGCACCGGCAGGGCTGGCTGCTGCCCGAGGATTACGACGTCTACCGCTTCCAGCAATGGGTGCGCGCCCAGCTCGGCTGAGACCATTGGCGCCCAGGCCGCGCCGGCCGGGTCATTTGAGGTGCCTTCACCGCGCGCTGGCGGCCGTCGCCTCGTCGAGCTTGCGCAGCATCAGCGCGATTTCCGGGTTCGACATGAAGGTCTTCCACAGCAGCCCGGTGCGGTAGTTTTCCACCATCGCGACGATCGGCGCCTGGTTGAGGCCCATGTAGATCGGCGAGACCCAGTTGAGCGTCGGGTTGTAGGCATCGCGCGGGCCGTAGATGTCCCAGAGCTGCGCGCCGAGCTCCCGGTAGTAGTGCTTGAACGCGGCCATCGAGGCTTCGGGCGTGTACGGGAACGAGGCCAGCGCGCCGGTCAAGGTGATCGTGCCGTTGTCGTTCTCGGCATCGGGCGCGGGCGTCTTGTAGCCCGTCGGCCCGTCGCTCGCGGTCAGTCCCCAGGCGTCGGCGCCGTAGCCGGCGTAGTGCTTGGGATTCGCGACGCAGTAGGCCTGGTTGATCAACGCGATGTTGCGGTTGTTGTCGAAGTACGAGGCGGTGTACCGGTCGTGCAGCGCGTGCGGATCGAAGCCCAGGAACGAATAGTGCGTGAAGAACAGCGGCCCGCCGCTGCCGACGCCGACGTCCAGCTTGGTGCCGAAATAGGTGTTGCCGTTGAAGTAATGATCGCCGTCGGCGCTGCCGGACCAGCCCCGCCGGTAGGCGAGCGCGCGTTCGCCCTGGCCGGCCCAACCGGAGTAATACATATCCGCCGGCACCCCGTGCGTGGGCGAGGCTATCGCCAGCAGGTAGACGGCCATCACTTCGTTGAAGCCGATCAGCGGATGATGGATCTGGAAGCCCCACTGCGGCGACCAGTGCCAGTACAGGTAGTCGCTCTGCGCGTTGTCGCGGTACCAGTCCCACTCGATGCCTTCCCACAGTTTCGTGATCCGCTGGTAAAGATCGCGTTCGCCGGGCGCGCCGCCGTTGAAATACTGCCGTGCGGTGAGCAGGCCCTGGGTGATGAACGCGGTCTCGACCAGGTCGCCGCCGTTGTCGAGCATGCCGAACAGCGGCATCGTCTGCGCGGTCGCGCCGTTCATGTAGTGGGACCAGGCGCCGTGGTAGCGCGGGGCGCGCTCGAGGAAGCTCACGATCTTGGTGAGCCGCGCGAGGCCCTGCGCGCGCGTGATGAAGTGGCGCGCGACGCCCACCAGGATCGCCTCGATCCCGAAGCCGCTGGCGCCGGTGGCGACGATGCGCTCATCGCCCGGCATGTTCTCATGCGCCATGCCCGAGTTCGGCTCAGCGCCGTCCCAGTAATACTGGAACGCGGCTTCCTGCAGCATCGTCAGCAGTTCGTCGTCGCTCATCGCATGCGTCGTGGCCGTGGCGGGCGCAGACCGCATCGAAGTGCGGTTCTCCCAGTCGGCCTCGGCGACGCGATAGCTTGCCGCGACGCCGGTGCCGCCGATGAAATCGACATAGCGGTGCGTGCCGGGCAGCTGGATGCCGATCGGCTCGTAGGGCCCGCCGTCGCGTGAGCGGTAGATCACGTAGTGCGCCAGCGCCGGCGTCTCGGCCGCCTCCCAGTGCAGCAGCACGTGACGTTCATAGCCCGTGGCGCCGAGCTGCACGGGTGCAGGCAGTGGCGCTGGCCTGGTGGCCAGGCGGCTGCCCGTCGTGGCGGGTTCGTCATCGACATGGACCTGGTCGACGATCAGCGTGTGGCCGACTCCATCGGCCCGTCCCTGGAGGAACACGAGGCTCTGCAGGCGCTCCGGGTGGAACTCGAACACCGAAGCCGAGCGGAGCGAGTGCATCGGCACACGGACGCGCTGCCATTTGCCGCCGGGCAGGTCGCCCGTGTATTTGCCGAGCGGCTCGGGCGCGGTGAAGCTCCCGGGGAACTCCGCCACCTGCAGTCCCGCGCGCGCATCGGAGAGCAGGAACTCCGGCAGGTCGGCCGCGGCGATCGCCGCCGGCGAGTAGAGCCAGAAATAGAGGTACTGTCCGCTGAGTTGCGGATAGCGATTGGGGAAGTTGACCAGGTGGATCTCGGCGTCCCACCCGCCGCCGGCCTGCGACGTCCACTGCAGGCGGATCGCATTCGGCGGCGAGAGGAACCAGCGCGTCTCGACCGGGAGCTTGCGCTGCTGCTGTTCGAGCGTGCTGGGCGCGGCGGCCTGCGCCGTGCTGTTCCAGTAGAAGTCGTGCTGCTGGCTGTTGTCGAAGAAGGCGTGGCGGTAGTAAGTGTCCTGCGCCGGGAGCGCCGGCGTGACGGCCAGCGCCGGGACCAGGATCGCGAGTGATTTCCAGCGCCGCATGATTCCCCCGGTATGGACAGGCCTTGGTGGGGCGGATCGAAGCGCTCAGGCGCGCTTGTGCACGCCGCGCCGGAAGTTCTCCAGCATGTAATCGCAGGTGCGCATCGCGAACGCGATGATCGGCATGGTGGTGGTCTTGTCGTTGTTGCCGGGGAACACGCTCGCGTCGCAGATATAGAGATTCGGCACGCCGTGGGCCTGCGCCCACCTGTTGGTGACGAAGGCCTGCGGATCATTGCCCATGCGGCACACGCCGGTCTCGTGCAGGCTGGTGCCGGGGCGATTCGGTTCGCCATCGGCCCCCCACAGTTCGCCGCCGGCGGCCTTGAACAGTTCGCGCATCACCTGCTTCGAGTGATCCCACATCATCAGCTCGTTGGGCCCCCACTTGAAATGGAAGCGCAACTGCGGGATGCCGAAGATGTCCTGTTTCACCGGATCGATGTCGACGTAGTTGTCCGGGCTCGGCAGCGTCGGCGCCTGGATCAGCGCGCCGACGGTCGCCGGATAGTAACGCTTGATGCCGCGCTTGAACTCGCTCCCGAAGCCTTCGACGTGGTTGTAGTGCCACGGGAACTCGTCGCAACCGCCGCCCATGTAGATGGCGTAGCCGCGGATGAATTTCTCGGCGCGCGGGTTGTCGAGGTTCTGCCAGCGCGGCATCCAGGCGACGGTCGAATTCGCGATGTTGTCCGGCCTGCTCGGCTGGCCGAGCAGTTGCGGCAGGTAACCGTAGCCCGGGCTCCCGTAAAGATGATCGCAGAGGTTCCGGCCGAGCTGGCCGCTGGCATTGGCGATGCCGGTCGGCCATTGGCGCGAACGCGAATTCAGCATGATGTGCGCGGTCTCGACGCAGGAGGCCGCGAGCACGACCACCTGCGCATGGACCTCGACTTCGCGGTGCGTCCTGCGGTCGACATAGGCGACGCCCCTGGCGTGGCCGTGCTGGTCGACCAGGACGCTGCGCACCAGCGCGTCGGTGACGAGCGCGAGGTTGCGCGATGCTTCCGCGTCCGGGATCGTGAACCAGGTCGGCGAGAAGAACGAGCCGGCGTCGCACCCCTGGCTGCAATTGCCGCAATAGTGGCAGGCCGGATGGCCGTTGTGCGCCACCGTGAGCTGTGCACAGCGATCGGGCAGGTAGGGCACGCCGATCTTCTCGGCCGCCTTCCGGATGATGTAGTCGTAGCAGCGCCAGGTCATCGGTGGCAGGTATTCGCCGTCCGGATTGCTCGGGCGGTTCTGCACCGTGCTGGCGACGCCCATGTAACGTTCCGCCTTGCCGAACCACGGCGCGATCTCGGCGTAGTCGACCGGCCAGTCGACGCCGGCGCCATCGAGGCTCGCGCACTTGAAGTCGATGTCGCCGTAGCGGCAGGAAGAGCGCCCCCAGAAATTCGCCTTGCCACCGGTCCCCTTGCAGCGCTTCCAGTACCAGTCGGTGCCGGCGCCGTTGGTGTAGGCGATGTCGTGCTCCCACAGGCGTGGACCTTCGTTGTACTCGGTTTCCTCCACCGAGTAGCGCTCCTGGTGCGCGCGGCCAGCGAGCGCGAGCGGATCGCCGAAGCCGCGGTACTTCAGGTCGTAGGCCTGGCGGTGCATGCGGTAGTCGGTCGCGGGCTGCGTGCGCGGCCCGGAATTGAGCGCCAGCACCTTCAGGCCGCCCTCGCACAGCATCTTCATCGCGGTGCTGCCACCCGCGCCGGTGCCAACGACGATGACATCGAAGACTGGCGCCTTCGTGGCGGGGAGCCTGCCGCTCATGTCACGGCCTTGAGGTGCAGGTGCTCCGGATCGTCCGGATGCGGACAGCCCGGCATTGTCGGCCAGGAGTTGCGCAGTCCCTGGTAGCCGAGCGCCTCGAGCCCGACGCGCGAGGTGTAGTAGCCGGTGACGGTGTAGTCGCGCAGCAGCCGGAAGAAATCGCGGCCCGGCTCGGTCGCGCTGGTGTACTCGTCCTTGTAGGCCAGCGCGCGCAGCAGCGCCAGCTGCCGGGCATGGTCGCACTCGAGGAACGGATGGCCGTAATCCGCCCGGCAACGCGCGTTCAGCCAGCCGATGCCATCGAGCCACTGCGCCTGCAGTTCCGAACCCATGCGCAGCGCGCAGTCGCGCGGCGGCTCGCTGTGGCCGGCGCCGCTGACCGGAACGCGGTTCGCGACCATGAAGTCGATGAATTCCGCGACGCCCGCCTGGCTCGCGCCCGGGGTTCCATCCGCGGGGATGATCAGCTCGGCGAGGTGCGCGATGAGGCGGTAATCGTCGGCGCCGAAGAACAGCGGCCGGTAGGCGCCGGCGGTCGCGGCTGCGTTCGCGCCCGCAGTGCCCGCGTCGCCGGCGAAGGCCCAGTCGCGGAAACCCGGGAAGGTCGCGGCCACGGAGGCAATGCCCAGCAGGCGGATGACTTCACGGCGTGCGACGGTTTGTCCGGCCAAGGGCTCCCCGCGTATTCATGGTGGTCGACGCGACCCGACGGTTTGTAGCATCGGGGCGCCGAAAGAGTCAACGCGCCGGACTGGCGAGCGCCGCGCGCTGAATTCAGTTCGGTCGGCCCTGTCGCGGCGTGTCCAGCACGCGTGCCACCGCCGCCAGCAGTTCCACGTGGTCGAAGGGCTTGGGCAGCACGGCATCGACGCCCAAGCGGCCCGCGGCGGCGAGATAGGCCGTCGTGGTCACGGCTTCGGGACGGTATTGCGCGGCCTGGAAATTGCCGCCGCCCGAAATGGCTATGATCCGCACCGCGGGGTAATCGGCGCGGACGTGCGTGATGGCCTCGAAGCCGTGACCCTTGGGCATCACGATGTCGGTGATCATCAGGTCAGGCGGCGCGGCGCGGCACAGGGCGATGCCATCGAGCGCGTTGGCCGCGGTGCGTACGGCGTGGCCAGCGCGCCGCAATACGCTCTCCATGGAATCGCGCACATCGGGCTCGTCGTCAATGACCAGGATGTCGGCCATGGTGTTCCTCATTCACCGGCGGCAGCCGGAAACAGCATCGTGACGGTGGTGCCGCGCCCGGGTTCGCTGTCGACGAAAATGGCACCGCCCAGGTTGGTCACGATGCCGTGGACCACCGACAGGCCGAGGCCGGTGCCTTCGCCCACTTCACGGGTCGTAAAATAGGGATCGAAGGCGCGCTCGCGCGTCGCCGCGTCCATGCCGGCGCCGGTGTCGCGCACGGCCAACGCGACGCACTCGCCGGCGAGCTGGGCGCGCGCCAACTGGCCGGCGTCGGCGCGAGCCAGCGTCACTTCGATGTCGCCGCAGTCCGCGGGCAGGGCGTGCAGCGCATTGCTGCACAGGTTCAGCACCGATTGCACGATCAAGGTGGGCTCGGCGCGCACCGCCGCGCAGCCGGAATCGATGCTTGCGTGCAACGTGACACGTGCATGCTGCAGGGCCGCGAACAGTCGCAGGGCTTCCTCGACCGGGACCGCGAGGTTGATTGGCTGCAGTTGCCCGACATCGATGCGCCGGCCGAAGGCCAGGATCTTTTCCACCACGCTGCGTGCACGCTGGCTGGCCTGCCGCGCGCGCTCGAGGCTCGGCCGGGCCGGATGGCCGGCTGGCATATCCTCGAGCGCAATGCCCGTATACAGCAGGATCGGCACCAGCACGTTGTTGAGCTCGTGCGCGAGGCCGCCGGCCATCGTGCCGATCACCTCCACCCGCTGCTTTTGCCGCAGCTGGTTCTCCAGCGCGCTGCGCTCGTGCAGCTGCTGTTGCAGGCGCTGATTGACGCCCACCAGCCCGGCGCGCATCGAATCGAGGTGCGCGCCGAGTTCATGCACCTCGCGGATGCCGGTGGCGGTCGCCAGCGCGGTGTCAATATCGCCCGATGCGATGCGCTCGGCCTTGGAGCGCAGTTGCGCAAGCGGCCGCGCCAGGCGGCGCGCCAGCAGCAGACCCAGCGCCAGCATCACGGCCAGGTAGCCGGTCATGACCAGCAGAATGTAGTTGCGCGCGCGCCGGATGTCGGCTTGGGTCGGTGATTCGTCGAACCCCAGCTGCAGTTCGGCCGCTTGCCCGTTTAACACGGTGGGCGTCGCAATGAAGTAGGCATCGCCGTCGCCGAAGTCCTCGGCTGAGGCCTGCTGTGGCCATTGCGTACCCGGCGCGCCGAGCGCGCTGCGCAGTGTGCGTCCATCGACGCGCAGGGCGGCGTAAAGTACCGGGCCCTCGCGCACCGCGTGGTCGAGGAATGCGCGCACCGCGGCATCGTCCGTGATCGTGTTCGCGGCGCCCAGCTGCGCGGCCCGGCGGCGTGAATAGGCGTCGGCGAAATCGACAAAAACGCGGATCTCGGCGCGCCGCACCAGGAATTCCAGGCTCAGCGCGAGGATCGGCAGTACCACGGCGTGGCCGACGATCACCGTGGACAGGATCAGGGTCGAGAGCGAGCGCTTCACCGCGCGGATTCTGCCACGGATGTCCGGCTACAACTGCACCCAGTGGCTGTCGGTGTAGAGACCGGCGGCACCGCCGGTTCCGGGCCGCGCGACATAGGCTCCCTTGGCGAGCAGGCGCTGGCCCGTGCCGAGCGTGGTCAACGGGTAGAGCGTGGTCATGTTGCTGCCATCGAGCATGTGCTCGAGCGTTTCGATCAGGTATTCGCGCGAGTAGCTGTCGGCCATGGCGGCCATGGCCTCGCCGGTCGCGTGACAGGCGAACAGCGCCTTGGCGGCCGGAATGCGCGCCAGGGCATCGAGCCGCTGGCTCTTGAGCCAGCTTTCTTCGCGCGGGAACTGCGCCCGCCCGGGCGCCGGCAGGCGATAGGGATAGACATGCTGCAGCCGCGCCGCGATCGGCGCGGGCAGCGTGAGCCCTTCCCAGTCGGTGAAGGATTCGGCGGTCAGCACCCGTTGCGGTCCGCGCTCCAGGCCATTCGCCACGCTGGCGAATTCACGCAGCTGCGTGGCATCCAGCCAGGCCACCACGCTGTCCGGACGCGCCTGGCGCAGCAGCGCGAGCCAATCCTGCGAGCCGGGGGCCGTACCGGGGGCGAGCGCGCGTGTCACCAGGCCACCGCCGCCACCCGCACGCCAGGCGCTCTCCAGCGCGCCGCGTGCGGCCCGCCCGCGCGCATTGTCCGGGTACAGCAGCAACACGCGCTGGCGGGCGCCGCGCGGATCGCCGAGCAGTTCGCGCGCGGTCACGTTCGCCTCGGTGAGTACGCCGGCACTGTAGTAGACGTTGTAGCGATTGGCGGGTGCGCTGGCGGGGAGCG
The DNA here is from genome assembly GCA_028870705.1 of Gammaproteobacteria bacterium. Taxonomy (GTDB): domain Bacteria; phylum Pseudomonadota; class Gammaproteobacteria; order Steroidobacterales; family Steroidobacteraceae; genus FEN-1191. Next base: position 11,648 of record JAGWPD010000269.1, on the reverse strand, counting down.
AGGTCACTGGCATCACGCAGGGCAGCGCGCGCTGCTCGCAGAATTCGTGCACCGTGGCCCACTCGTCGCCGACGGCGCCGGAGACCACCGCGAACGGCGCGCCAGCCGCGTAGTACTTTTCCAGCTGCGTGCGCCAGCCCGCCGGCGGCCCGCTCAGCCGCCACACGTCCAACCGCCAGCGGCGGAATGCGCGGATGTGGCGTTCGCCGTAGAGCTGGCGGCGCGAGGCGGCGGCACGCTCGACCTCGCGCCGCGTGCCGCTGTTCTTGATGGCCGCAAAGCGCTCCAGCACGCGCGTGACGGCTTCGCGCTCCGCAACTGGCGCGCTGTCCGCGACGATCGTCGCCAGCCGCACCTCGGTGGCGCTGACTCCGGCATCGGCGCCGTCGCCGAGTGTGTGCAGATAGGCCAGCAGCGCCGCGGCGTCGTGATCGCCAAGGCGGAAGCGCGGCATCAGGGCGCCGAGTTCGCGCCCATCGCTGCCGACACCGGCCTCGAGCGCGCGCCGCAGCGTGGCATCATCGTAGAGCGGCGTGCGGCGGGCCGGACGCAGGCCGCCGTGCACACCGAGCTCGCCGAACAGCGCGGCGGCGGTGATCGGCGGCGCGCGATTGCGGCCCTCGGAAGTGCCGAGGCCGCTGCGCTTGTGGCAGTTCGCGCACGCGAGCGCCACCGTGGCATTGACCACATCGCCCTGCACGATTGCCGCGATGGGCTCACCGTTGGCGCCGAGGCCGGTGCGATACAGGCGCTCGCCCGCATCGACGCGGGCGCCACCCGCCTGTGCGGCCACGCTTGCGCCTGCCACGGCAGCTGCGGCCGCGGCCAGCAACAGCAGCGCGCTCGCCCACAGGCGGCACTCCTTCTGCACGCGCCAGGTCAGCCCAGGCAGCTTCGGGCCGGGTACCGCCGGAGTGCGCACCGTCAGCCCGTGCCCTGGCGCCAAAGGCGGGCGAGCTCGGCGGCGGAGCTCAGTCCTTCGACCCGCAGCCAGTGCGATTCACCCGGCCGGCGCAGCAGCGTGATCGCCACGTGATTGCCCTTGCCGCCTCGCCACGCGGCGAATGCATTCAGCACGGCGATGACCGTGTCGCGATCGCCGGTGAGGAAATTCCAGTCGGCGTGGAAGCGCGCGGCATAGTCGTGCAGCAGCGCTGCGCTGTCGTAGTCCGGATCGATCGAGATCGAGACGTAGCGCGGCGCGGGCGCGGCGTGCGCCAGCTGGCGCTGCAGCTGCAGCAGCGTCGCGGTCATCACCGGGCACACCGTGGTGCAGGAGGTGTAGATGAAATTCACCACCAGCGGCTGGTCGTCGGCCAGCAGCGTGCGCAGCCGCACCGGCACGCCGCGCTGATCCTGCAGCAGCACATCGGGTACCTGATAGTCGTCGTTGCGGATCTGCAGTGGCGCAGCCGCGGCCGCGCGGTGCGCGGCGTGCTCGTCGGCCGGGCGTGCGGGCCAGGCCAGCCACAGGCCGGCCAGGACGGCTGCGCCGACGAGCCGCACGCGTGTCGCGGCAGGTGTGTTGCCCATGATGTAGCGCCTTCGACTCCAACGGGCGGCGGCCAGCAGGCCGGTGGCGCGCACTATCAGCCGCGGGTCCGCGCGCGGGCAATACGCCGGAGTCCCCAGTGCCCGGCCGGAACGCGCTCAGGCAAAACTACATTGAACATATTACTGCCAGCTACGTAGTGGGGGGTATGCGCACCACTACCTCCAACAGCCCACGCCGACTAGAGCGTCGGGAGAACTTACTCGTCGCGCATCCGCACTTAGTCTGGCCCTCGAGCGCATGAGTTCACGCACTGGCCGTCGCGGCTCCGCCACGACGCCTTGCCGGAAGTTCACTGAAAGCAGAGCAAGCGCGCACGGGGCCACGCCCCGGACCGCGCACGAGGGCACGAAGATGGTCGGCACCAAAACAGATCTCGCACGCTGGGTTCGCGTCACGGCACTGACGGCGGGCGCGTGGCTCGCAGGCCTGCCGCTGGCCGGCGTCGCATTCGCGGCACCGGGCACCGTCAACGTGACGGTGAAGGCGCCCAATGCGGCCGCGCCCATCGATGTCGGCTTCCGCTGGCTGCTCGAGGAAGACTCGACGTACGCGGTCACGCCCGGCGATGCGACGACCACCGACACGCTCGCGCTCAGCATGCACAAGAGCCACATGACGGTGGTGGCGCAGGGCCGCTCGAGCGGGAACGGCGTCGCCGCGGTGACGGTTCCCGATACACAGGGCCGCTACTTCCTGTCGATCCTGCCGGATCACGACGCCAGCGGCGGCCGCTACACGATGAGCGGCCGGCAGATCACGCCCGAGATCTTCACCGCCGTGCCGAGTGCGTGCACGGGCGGCCCCTGCCTGACGGTCACCGTGCCGGCGCAGCCGACGCCGACCGCGCAGATCTTCGCGCGCGCCTTCCAGGACAGCGCGCCGATCAACGGCACCTGGGATGTCGGCGAGACGCCGCTCGAAGGTTTCGCGGTGTTCATCTACGACATGGGCGGCCAGCTCAACACCGACACCTTCGGCAATCCACTCGGCACGGTCTACGACGGCAGCAGGGTGGATGCCGACGGCAACCCGGTCGTGCTGCGCCTCGGCGATGGCACGCTGCACACGATGACCCAGGCCGAGGTCAACGACCCGGCGCGCAATCCTTATGGTCTCGAGGTCGGCGAGGTGCTGGTCAAGAACATCGCGCCGGGCAAGTACGGCATGCAGATCGTGCCGCCGGCGGGCAAGGGCTGGGTGCAGACCTCGACGATCGAGGGCACGCCCGGCCTCGACAACTGGGTCAAGGCCAACGAGCCGCGCTACTTCGCCGAGTTCGGCCCCGCCGGGCATCACTCCGAGTTCGGCTTCGTCAACCCGATCGCCGCGCTCAACGATTTCCCGAAAGCCGGCGAGCCCGGTTATGCATTCAGCGGCACGCACACGGTATCCGGCCGCATCGTCAACATGCACATGTCGCGGTCGCCCGATTATTCCTTCCATCCGGGCCATCCGCTGACCGGCGCCTGGGTGGGCCTCAACGACGCGACCGGCACGCGCGGCCTGGTCGCACTGGCGGCTGATTACAACAGTGGCGTGTTCTCGATTCCGAACGTGGCCGCGGGCACCTACCAGCTCGTGGTGTGGGACCGCTACCTCGACAACATCATCGCCTTCCAGACCGTCACGGTCGGCGGCGCGACGCCCGACCCGCTGGTCGATGCCGGCACGCTCGCCGACGTCCCGGTGTTCCGCTGGTTCGGCGCGCAGGAACACTGGGTGTTCAATGATCTCAACGGCAACGGCCTGCGCGATGCGGGCGAGGCCGGCATCCCCGACCAGACGATCAATCTGCGCTACCGCGACGGCAGCATCTACGGTTCCTCGACCACCGACACCACCGGCTACCTGCCGTTCGACGAGATCTTCCCGTTCTTCAGCTGGCTGGTCGCCGAAGTGGATTTCGCGCGCTACAAGGCCACCGGCGTCACGATCGCCACCGACGCCGGCGGTCCGGTCAAGGGCGAACTGCTCGATGGTTCCGTACCCACCAACGAGCGCGCCGCGGGCAACATCGGCCACGGCCACCTGAACCCGCAGATTCAGCTACCGGCCGACGGCGGCTCCAATTGCGACGTTGGCGGCGTCGCCGGCTGCCAGACCCGCACCGAAACCGCTGCCTGGAGTGCCGCGGATCCCGACAACATCGTCGCGCCGCCGCTCCTCGAGGGCTACAACGGGTTCCTGGGCACCACCGACGTGTTCGAGTGGGGCAAGCAGGCCTATGGGCCGGGCGAGAACGGCGGCATCACCGGCGTCGTCTACTACACGACGACGCGTGCCGAGAGCGATCCGCGCTTCGCCGCGGCCGAGACCTGGGAGCCCGGCATCCCGCGCGTCGCGCTCGCGCTGTATTTTGCCGACGCCAACGGCGTCACCTACCACAAGAACGCGGACGGCACGCGCGGTGCGATCACCACCGCCGCGAGCCCGCTGGCGCTGTCCGACGTGGACAACTATCCGCTCGGCTGGCAGGACGGCACCGCGCCGATGGGTCCCGAGGATGTCGACCACGACGGCAGCGGCAGCTTCGATCTTGGCGATGCGCTCGAGGCCGTGCATTCCGACAGCTGGGACGACAGCATCCCGACCGGCTGCCCGGACAACCAGAGCCCGGGCTTCTTTCCCGACCCGTTCTATCAGGGCGGCAAGTGCTACGACGGCCTGCGCAATTACTCGCAGGTGCGTCCGGCGGTGTTCGATGGCGGCTACGCCTTCGGCAAGCCATTCACGCCGCTGGTGCTGCAGCCCGGCTACTACGTGGTGCAGGCGAATCCGCCGCGCGGCTTCCTCGGCGTCGGCGCCGACGGCGCGGACGCCAATGGCTACGGCGATGTCTACCAGATCCAGCAGGAAGAGGACAAGAACGTCGACTTCGGCGACACGATGGCGGTCTCGCCGCAGGCGCTGCCGCCGCTGTGCATGGGCGGGCCGGATACCACGGGCACTCCATGGCATGTCGTACCGGATCAGCTCACGCTGTTCCCCGGCGTCGATACCGACCCGCGTTACGCGGGCAACCGGCCGGGCTGCGATTTCCGCCAGGCGTTCGTCGCCGACGGCAAGAACACCGCCGCCGATTTCTTCATGTTCACCGAGACGCCGGTCACCGGCCACATCCAGGGCTTCGTGCTCAACGACCTGGCCAACGAATTCGATCCGCGCTCGCCCAATTTCGGCGAGAAGATGGCCCCTTCGTGGATCCCGGTGTCGGTGCGCGACTACGCCGGCAACGAGGTCTACCACACCTACACCGATCGCTGGGGCACCTACAACGCGATCGTGCCGACCGCCTACCGCATCAACACGCCGATGCCCTCGGGCGTCTCGCCCAACATGCTGCAGGTGTGTCTGAACGCACCGACCATGCAGAACGCACTCGGCGAATGGAAACCCGAGCCGTTTCACAACCGGCAGTACACGCAATTCTGCTATACGCTGGATTTCAAGCCCGGCCAGACCACCTACCTCGACACGCCGGTGCTGCCGATCGCGGCTTTCGTTGGCCCGAACAACTGGCAGCTCGACTGCGATTACATCAGCGGCACGCCGGTGATCAATTTCGCGACCGTCGGCAGCGCCGGGCCGTACATCAGCGCCGGCGGGCCGCGCTCGCTGACGATCCATGCGCTCGGCAACGTGCAGGTTCCGGACCCGCGCGCGCCGCGCGTCGACAGCCCGAACCCGACCTCGCCGGACAACAACCTCACGATGGTCACGCGTGACTTCGGCTTCGGCGGCACGGCCGGACAGGTGTGGATCGGCAACCAGCTGGTGCCGGCGGCCAACGTGAGCTGGTCCAGCGGCGAGCTGACGGTCGACGTGCCGGTGACGATCAGCGGCCAGAGCGTGCGCAGCGGACAGCTGAAGATCGTGCGCAGCAACGGCCTCGAGACCGTGCACGGCCTGACGCTCACGATCGACCAAGCCGGCCAGCCGGCCACCACCGTGCGCAACGTGTCGCCGGGCCAGTCGATCCAGACCGCGATCGATGCCGCCAGCGCCGGTGACATGGTCATGGTCGCCCCGGGCACTTACCCCGAGATGCTGGTGATCACCAAGCCGATACGGCTGCAAGGCTGGGGCGCCTCCTCGGTGATCATCAATCCGGTGCAATCACCGACCGAGAAGATCGCGCAGTGGCGACAGAAGCTCAACACGCTGGCGAACTGCACGCAGCAGATCGGCCTGTTGCCGGGCCAACCGAACAACACGCCGAGCGCCACCGCGCCCTGCGGATTCACGCCGGGCAGCGGATTGTTCCTCAACGAGGAGGGCGCCGGGATCCTGGTGGCGCCGCGCCAGGGTGTGTTCGGCCGCGCACCGGCTCGCATCGATGGCGTGCAGGTGACGGGCGCCGACCAGGCGGCCGGCATCCTCGTCAATGGCTATGCGGCCGGGCTCGAGATCAGCAACAACATCCTGGCCAACAACCAGGGTCCGTACGCCGCAGGCATCCGCGTCGGTCAGCCGCTGCTGCTCGATGCCAACGGCGAGCCGGTCGACGCGGCCAATCCGAACATCCGCATCCACCACAACCATGTGGCGGAGAACGGCGGCCTGTTCGAGGCCGGCGCCGGCATCGGCCTCTATACCGGCAGCAACAACTACCAGGTCACGCGCAACCACGTCTGCGGCAACTATGCCGCGGGGAACGGCGCGGGTATCGCGCACTGGGGCCTCAGCCCGAACGGCGTGATCGCCGACAACAAGGTGCTGTTCAACCAGTCCTTCGACCAGACGGTCGGCACCGGCGGCAACGGCGGCGGCATCTATGTCGCGGGCGTGGCGCCGGCGGCGGGCGGCGCGACGCCGGGCTCGGGCAACGTGCGCATCGAGCGCAACCTGGTGCTCGGCAACAACGCCGGCTCCGCCAATGGCGGCGGCATCGCGTTGCAGTTCATCACCAGCGGTGGCACCAACGGCGGCACCATCGTCAGCGTCACCAACAACATGGTGACCAACAACGTGGCGGGCCTCGGCGGTGGCGGCGTGTCGCTCGACAACGCGCGCCGCGTCGAGATCAACAACAACACGATCGTCAACAACGACAGCACCGCGACCGCGGCGCTGGCCTTCGGCGGCTGCACGGCGGCGTTGCCCTCGGTGCGCTCCTGCCCGCAGACCGCGGGCGTGTGGGCGGACGCGACCAGCAGCGTGAGCGCGTTCCGCAACAACATCGTCCTCGGCAACCGGGCGTTCCACTGGCAGGTAAGCGCGGGCATCGGTGCACTGGTGCCGGACGGTTTCGCTGATCTGGGCGGCACCGCGCTGTACCCGGCGGGTGGCGGCAACAATCCGGCCGGCATCCGCAACAGCCTGCTCGGCGACAGCAACGCGCTGCTCGGCGCCGGGCTGCCAGTCTACTGCGGCGCCGGCAATGGCAGCGCGCCGCGCGGCAATACCTGCCGCGACGCGACGCCGCCGTCGTCCGGACCCGGCTACGAAGGCACTGCGTTCGACGCGCCGTACTGGAACAGCCCGCCGGTCTTTGCCGTGGACGTGAACGGCGTACCGATTCCCGGCACCAGCATTCCACCAGAGGGCACCACGCTCGCCAATCTGCAGGCCGCGCCGATGGTGGCCGCAGCCACCGACGAGGGCGGCAACTTCATCGACGTGCACTACGGACCGCTGTCGCTGGTGCAGGCCGAGACGCTGGATGCCAGCGGCGTCGTGACCGCCGAGACCATCAGCAGCTACCATCTGGTCTCGCCCAACGCCGACACGATCAACGCTACCGCGTGCACGGGCACCAACTGCAGCGGCAATGCGGCCGCCCCGGGCAATGACATCGACGGCGAACCGCGGCCCAAATCGGCCGCGAATCCGGCCGACCGCGGTGCGGACGAGTACTACGCGACGCGCCAGGCGGCTGCGCAAGCAGCGCCGGTGCTCGAGGCGATCCCGCCCCAAACCGTACTGGCCAGCCGTGCCGGTCTGCCCAACACGTTCAGCTATCAACCGGTGGCCAGCGATGCCAACGGCGATCAGCTGCAGTTCAGGGTACTGGGCGGATTGCTTGGCACCACGGCGCTGCCGGCCGGGATCAGCTTCGATCCGTCGACCGGAATCGTGACCTGGAACCCCGTGGTGACCTGGACAGCGAACCCGTTCACGGCTCCCGCGATCTGCACCACTACGGGCGGCAACAGCAGGACCTGCGCGCTGACCGTGCAGGTCACGGATCAGGCCGTCTTCCCCTCCATCGCCAGTTGCCTGCTGGGCACCAGCAGCTGTGCCTCGCGGATCCTGCTGCTGACGCTGGTGCGAAGTCAGGGCAGTCCGGCAGCGGTCAACAACGCAGGCACGACCGGCCCGCTGGCGAACCAGGCGCTGCAGGTGAACACCACCGGTATCTATACGCTGCCGGCACCGGGCGTGCTGGCCAACGACGCCAACCCCAACGCGGGTGGTGGCGGCACGCCCGGATTCCCGTTGATGGCTCGCCTGGCAAACGATGGCACGGTGGCCAACGGCAGGCTGACGCTCGGCGCCGATGGTTCGGTGCAGTTCATTCCGAATGCGGATTGGGTCGGCACCACCTCGTTCACCTACCAGGTGAGCAACGATGGCATCAACTGGTACGGCAGCACCGCCTCGCCGGCCGGCGCGAGCGTGGAGCTGCGGCGCGAAATCGCTGTGACCAGCGCGCGCTACATCAACGGCGCCTGGACCTTCAGCGGCCTGGGCACTACCGATGGCCGGCGCATCCAGATCGTGCGTGACCGCGCCGGTCCCGGAGCGGGCAACGCGAACATCACGACCAATGCCTCGCGGCCGACCGTGAGCGGCGGCCACTGGCCGGTGAGCGGCGATTTCACGCGCAGCGGCGGGCCGACGTTCATCGATGGCGACACTGTCACCATCACCGCGCAGAACCCGAACGGCGGAGCGCCGTTCCAGCTGCTGGCGGTGCCGGTGCTCTCGGGCGCCGCGTTCGACGTGCACAACACGGCCTACGTGCAGTGCCCGGGCGACCGCAACAGCGACGCGGTGATCGACGCGCCCGACCCGGCGCATCCGCGCGCGGTGTGCCGCCACCTGGCGGCGGGCGATGGCTTCGCGGTGATGGGCGACGGCACCGAGCTGTATACCTTCGGCTTCAACGACGTGACCGGCACGCCGGCCAACCAGGCGATCGACAAGGGCATCCTCAACGCACACTTCCCGGCGCCGACGCTGCAGTTCAAGGAAGGCGACGAGGTGTACCTGACGCTGACCAACGTCGGCATGCTCAAGCGTCCCGACCTGTTCGACCCGCACAGCGTGCATTTCCACGGCTTCCCGAACGCGGGCTCGGTGTTCGACGGCGTGCCCGAGTCGAGCGTCGCGATCAGCATGGGCTTCAGCTTCACCTACTACTACCGGACGATGGATCCGGGCACGTACATGTACCACTGCCACGTCGAGGCGGCCGAGCACATGCAGATGGGCATGCTCGGCAACCTGTTCGTGACGCCGGCGCAGGATGGCACCGCGAAGACCGACGCCAGCAACGGCAAGACCTATCGCGCCTTCGTCTACAACGACGGCGACGGCAGCACCGGCTACGACGTCATGAAGGCGATCCAGCTCGGCGGCTTCGATGGCGAGTTCCACAAGGAGCACCTCGGCGTGCAGCCGCTCCCGTTCGCGAACATGCGCGACGACTACCCGATGCTGAACGGCCGCGGCTATCCGGATACCGTTCAGTATCCGGATGACAACGATCCGCTCAGCGGCGTGCCGGTCGCGGCGGGCGGCGACAAGGCGACTTCGGGCGTCGTCAGCGCCGGCGAGTCCTCGCAGCAGCACGACTCGATCGTCACCGCGACCGCCGGGCAGCGCATCCTGCTGCGCATCAGCAACCTGAACGTCACGCAGTTCTTCACGCTCGGCACCACCGGCGGACTGCGGATGAAAGTGGTCGGCACGGGCGCGCACATCCTGCGCGGGCCCGACGGCAGCAAGCCGCTGTACTACAGCACCACCTCGGTGACGCTGGGCGGCGGTGAGAGCGCGGACGTGCTGATCGACACCAGCGGGGTGCAGCCTGGCACCTACTTGCTCTATTCGACGAACCTGAACGAACTCAGCAACGGCCCGCAGGATTTCGGCGGCATGTTGACGACGATCGTCATCAAGTGAAGGCCGGGGAGTACACGAGAATGAAGACCAATCAGAGTGCCGTTGTCGGATTGCTCGCCGCGCTGGCGCTGGCCTGCGCGCCCTGCGCGGTGGCGAAAGTCCCCGGAATCGGCGGAACGCCGGCCATCGACGCGCCGGCCAGCTGCCCGGCGGTTGCGCCGGGCGCGAGCAGCGGCACGACCCGCGACTTCGAGCTGACGGCGCGCGCCGGGCACATCACGCTCGGCGACGGCAACACGCTCTACAGCTGGGGCCTGAGCACCGATGGCGCCGCCGCCGCCGACAGCGGCGCGATGCAGTACCCGGGCCCGACGCTGATCGTCTGCGAGGGCGACCTCGTGCGGGTGAGGCTCCACAACCAGCTGCCCGACGCGGTGTCGCTGCTGTTCCCCGGGCAGGGCATCGCGACCGCCAGCGGTGACGGCGCCGGCCTGCTGACCAGCGAGGCCGCGGCGCTGAGCGGCACCGCCGACTACAGCTTCATCGCGCAGCACGCCGGCACCTACCAGTATCACAGCGGCACACAACCCGAGGTGCAGGTGGAGATGGGCCTGCTTGGCGCGCTCATCGTGCGGCCCGGTGGTTTCGCCGACGGTACCTATGCAGCGCACGATGTCGAGCGCCGCGCCTACGGCGCGGCCGGCGCGGCGGCCAGTGCGTACGATGTCGAATACCTGTTCTTCCTGTCCGAGATGGACCGCGCCTTCCACGAGGCGATGGAGGACGCGCTGCGCAATCCGGCCACGGTCGCGCGCCCGAATGCCGCGAACCTCAAGGAAACGCTCTGGTTCATCAACGGCCGCAATGGCCCCGACACGATGATCGAGCAGCAGGCCGCGTGGCTGCCGAGCCAGCCCTACAACGCGCTCGCACAGATGCATCCGGGCGACCGCGTACTGATGCGGCTCATCGCCGCGGGGCGCGACCTGCATCCCTTCCACCATCACGGCAACAACGCCTGGCTGATTGCGCGCGATGGGCGCGTGCTCGAGAGCATCGCGGACTCGGCCGTGAACTATCCCGACGATGCGGGTGTGCCGGACCTGGTCGCGCTCAATCGCAAGCTGCCCGACCAGGCGGTGTCGAATTTCACCATCCAGACCGTGCCCGGCGGCACCTACGATGCGATCTTCACCTGGACCGGAAAGCTCCTGAACTGGGACGTGTACGGCCATCTGGCCGGGCACGTGCCGGGCGCCGCGTGCACCGCGGCGACGCGCCTGCCGTTCGAGGACCCGGACTCGCACTGCAAGGCTTTTCCGGTGACGCTGCCCGAGCAGCAGCAGCTGCAGTTCGGCGGCCTGTGGAGCGGCAGCCCGTTCCTGGGCAACGGCGCACCGCTACCGCCGCTCCAGGGCGGACTCAACCCCAACGGCGGCTTCAGCTTCATGTGGCACTCGCACACCGAGCGCGAGCTGACCAACGATGACATTTTCCCGGGCGGCATGATGACGATGATGATCGTGCAGGCCGCCGATTCTGCAGCCGTGATCGAGTGATTGCGCAGAGGACCAGCACAATGAACAAGCGCGTACGCACAGCTCTCCCTGGCCTCGCTCTCGCGGCCACCTGGTTCGCGGCCGCAGCGCCGCTCGCCGCCGCCGATTTCTACCTGCTGGCGCAGGAGACGACCAAGGTCGTCGCGACCGCCGCCGGCGGCACCGAGACGGTGACCATGTGGGAATACGCCTCCTGCCCCGATGCGAGCTTCCAGGGCTGCGCGGCTTCCGCACCCGGGCCGCTGCTGCGCGTGAGCGAGGGCGAGGCGCTGAACGTGCACCTGAAGAACAACCTGGTGCGCGACGTCGGTGGCACGCCAGCGCCGATCCACCTCAGCCATGTCGACGCCTACGGGAGCGGTGCGGCCAACATCGCGCTGCCGACTTCGATCCAGGTGGCGGGACTCCCGCCGCCGAGCTTCGCGCCCGGCGCCAGCTGCGGGAGCGGTGCCGCCGCGCCCACC
>JAGWPD010000268.1 GCA_028870705.1 Gammaproteobacteria bacterium | reverse complement strand
TGCTGGCGCCCGCGACCGAAGTGCTGGCCCTCGAGGCCGAACTGCCTGCCCGCGCCGGCGCGCGCGCCGCGCAGCTGGTGCCCTACGCGCTCGAGGAGCAGCTCGCGAATGACATCGAATCGCAGCACTTCGCGATCGGTCCGACCACGGAGTCCGGCCGCACCGCGGTGGCGGTCGTGGCGCGGGCGCTGCTGGATGACTGGCTGGCGCAACTCGCCGCCGCAGGGATCGTGCCCGAATTGCTGTGCAGCGAAGCCGCGCTGCTGCCGCGGCTCGCGGGCTACGCGGTGGCGCTGCTCGATGGCGATATGCTGCTGCTGGCGGCGGGAGATGGCGGCCCGCCGCTGGCGCTGTCGGCTCCGGAAGGCGGATTCGCCGCAGCGCTGGCGGCGGCGCTCGGCGCGGCAGCGCCCTCGACCCAGCTGTTGTTGCATGCCAGCCCGGGCGATTGGGAGCGCCGCGCGGCCGAGATCGAGGGCGCGCGTGCGCAGCTGGGCGGCCTGAAGGCGCAGCTGCTGGGCTCGGGTCCGCTGCCCTGGCTGGCGGCGCAGCTCCAGGACGCGGCGCCCATCAACCTGCTGCAGGGGCGCTACCTGCCGCGCAATACGTTCAGCGCCGGCTGGGCGCGCTGGCGGGTCGCAGCCGCACTGGCCGGAGCGTTGCTGCTGCTGCACGCCGGCTCGCAGCTGTGGTCGCTGCGTCGTCTCGAGCGAGCCGCCGGCGAACTGGACTCGCAGATCATTGCGCTTGCCGGGCCGCAGTTCGCGGGCGCCAGCAACTCGATCCGGCCGCGGCTCGAGGCTAGCCTGCGCGATTCGAACGCCGCCGGCGGCCGCACCGGATTCCTGCCCGCATTGCAATCGCTGGCGCAGGCAGTCGGCAGCACGCCGGGCACGCGCGTGCAGTCGCTGAACTTCCGCGATGGCCAGCTGCAGCTGAAGATCCGCGCCGGCGATGCGCGCAGCATCGATCGCATCAACCAGTCGCTGCGCGCCGCCGGCTGGCGGGCCGAGCTGACCTCGAGCACCTCCGCGGGCGACGGCTTCGAAGGCAATATCGAGCTGCGTGGCGGTTCATCGGGATGAAGGCGCTGCAGGCCTGGTTCCAGTCGCTCGCGCCGCGCGACCAGCGCATGCTGCTGCTGGGCGCCGCCGCCGGCGCGCTGATCGTGGTGCTGGGAGTCTGGCTGCCGCTGGAGCGGCACGTGGTGCGGCTCGAGGAGCAGGTACGCACGCGCCAGGCCGATCTGGCCTGGTTGCAGACCGTGGCGCCCCAGCTCGGCGCGATGCGCAGCGCCCCGCGCGGCTCCGGCAGCGAATCCGTGATCGCGCTTGCGGACCGCGTCGCGCATGAGACCGGCATCGCGCGCGCGCTCAACACGCAGGCGGCCGGCGATGGCAGCTACAGCGTGCACTTCGAGCAGGTCGCGTTCGACTCGCTCCTCAACTGGGCCGCCGAACTGGTGTTGCAACATGGGGTGCGCATCGTGTCGGCGAGCATCGACGGCGGTCCGAATGCCGGCGTGGTCAGCGCCACCATCGTGCTGCGCGCTTCCTGAGCCGGGCGATGTCCACGCGCGCGCTGCTCGCTCTCGCCGCCATCCTGTTCGCGTTCACCGTACTGCTGCGCGCACCGGCCCGCTGGCTGCTCGCCACGCTGCCGCCGACGGTCGAATGCCTGGGCCCGGCCGGCACGTTCTGGAGCGGCAGCTGCGCGCGATTGCGGGTCGGGGCGGCCAGCCTGAGCCAGGTCAGCTGGTCGCTGCACGCCGCACCGCTCCTGCTTGGCCGCATCGACGTGGACCTGCGCAGTGCCGATGCGCTTGCGGCGGGCACCGCGCGCGTATCGTTGCGCCCGGGCGGGCGCCTGGTGGTGACGGCACTGCGGGCCGCGCTGCCGGTCGACGCCGGTAACCTGCCTTTCTTCCCGGCGGGATGGAACGGCCACCTGGAACTGGCGCTGGACACGATCGCCCTGAGCGCGGGCCGTCTGGGCGCAATCGCGGGTACGGCCACGGTGCGCGGACTCGCCCGCCGCAATCCACCGCTTCCCTTCGGCAGCTATGAACTGCGTTTCCCGGCGGATAGCGATGACGCGCGCATGCGCGGCGAATTGCGCGACCTCGGCGGGCCGCTCGCGGTCAGCGGCACGCTCAGCATCCGCAATGGCCACGAATACCTGCTGTCGGGACTGGTGGCCGCCCGGCCCGAAGCCAGCGCGGAATTGTCGAAGATCATCGAATACATCGGCCCCGCTGATCCGCAAGGCCGGCGCGCATTCACGCTCGAGGGCTCGTTCTAAGGCCCGTTCACACTCAGGATTTCGATGCGACTCACTCAGGCGTCGGGCGCCGACAGCCCGACCTCGCGGTAGACGCCAAGCAAGGGGAAATACAGCGCAGCGCGCACTTCCCCGGAACCCGCCGGCAGCGCCGCGACCAGGGTGGCATAGCGCCGGAGCTGCGGACGATAGCGTCGCTCCTCGCTGGCGAGGAATCCCTCGAGGTCGCCGCCTTCGTGGCCACTGGTCTTGAAATCGACCACCCAGCGTACTCCGGCCTCGTCGACCAGCAGCCGGTCGATGATCACGTTCACGACCCGGCCCTCGTACCGGCCGCTCAGGCGCAATTCGCTGTGGGCCACAGCGCGCGCGCCGTCCAACAGCCAGCGGCCGCGCGGATCGGCGAGCGTGGCCGCGAGGGCCGCGCGGATGCGCTCGCCCGCAGCGGTGCGCTCGGCCGGCTCCACGCCCAGTTCCGCCAGCCAGGGCCGGTAATCCACGGCACTCGCATCGGGCACCTCAGGCAGGAGCGGCAGCCGGGCCAGCCGCTGCAGTTCGGCATGCACGATCGTACCTACGGCGCGCGCGGCCATGCCCACCCAGGAGTACTCGGGCCGGACTCCCGTTTCGCGCAGCGACAGCAGCAGTCCTTCGGTCGCGGGCGGCGGCGCCAGTCCCCGCGGCTGCCATTGCGCCGGCAGCCTCCAGCCCGCGCCCGACGCGTTCGCGG